>PDPH01000073.1 GCA_002747435.1 Pseudomonadota bacterium | reverse complement strand
TCAGCGCCGCTGTCAGTGTCGTCTTGCCGTGGTCAACGTGGCCAATGGTGCCCACGTTAACGTGTGGCTTGGTACGCTCAAACTTGCTCTTTGCCATTTAAATCTCTCACCTTCTCTTCGATATTGCTTGAACCACACTGGCAGGTGCTTCTGCGTATTTCGCGAACTCCATTGAATAACTAGCTCGACCTTGCGTTGCTGAACGCAAATCAGTCGCATAACCGAACATCTCACTCAATGGTACTTCCGCACGTATAATCTTTCCTGTGGGCGAGTCATCCATGCCATGAACAATACCGCGACGACGGTTCAAGTCACCCATGACATCACCCATATAATCTTCTGGTGTAACTACTTCCACATGCATTAATGGTTCAAGCAAGGCTGGATCTGCCTCCAGCACACCATTCCGCAAACCCATTGAGCCAGCTACTTTAAAAGCCATCTCACTGGAATCGACATCATGGTAAGAACCATCAAAAACCGTTACTTTGATGTCTACCAAGGGATAACCCAGATAAACACCATTACCCATTTGCTCTTGTACACCCTTGTCTATAGCAGGCACGTACTCTTTCGGTACTACTCCACCCACAATGGCATTTTCAAACTGATAACCACCACCTTCCGGCAATGGTTCAAGGCGCAACCAGACATGACCATATTGGCCACGACCACCTGATTGGCGAATAAACTTTCCTTCCGCTTCAACTGACTTACAAATAGTCTCACGGTAGGCAACCTGAGGCGCACCAACATTGCACTCTACTTTAAACTCACGCTTCATACGATCTACGATAATTTCGAGGTGTAGCTCACCCATACCAGAAATAATCGTCTGACCTGAGTCAGGATCAGTATGCACACGAAAAGAAGGGTCTTCCTGTGCTAAGCGCCCCAAGGCTATCCCCATTTTTTCTTGGTCAGCCTGGGATTTAGGCTCAACGGCCACTGAAATGACAGGCTCTGGAAAATCCATTTTCTCCAAAGTGATCACATGCTGTGGATCAGTTAAAGTTTCACCTGTCGTAACATCTTTCAAGCCAACAGCAGCAGCAATATCACCTGCGTAAACTTCTTTAATCTCTTCGCGCGAATTGGCGTGCATTTGCATAAGACGCCCAATACGCTCACGCTTAGCCTTGATGGGGTTAAACACCATATCGCCCGTTTTGACCACACCGGAGTAAACACGGAAAAAAGTCAAAGAGCCAACAAACGGATCGCTCGCTATTTTAAATGCTAAAGCAGCAAACGGCTCATCATCTGCGGGATGGCGTTCAGCCACAGTCTCATTGGCATCATCCAAGACACCCCGAATAGCAGGTACATCTGTTGGAGCAGGCAAATAACGCACAACTGCATCCAACATAGCTTGAACGCCTTTATTCTTAAAGGCTGAGCCACACAGAACAGGCACTATCTCATTTGCCAAGGTACGCATACGCAAGCCTTGGTAAATATCAGCTTCAGACAAATCACCGTCTTCCAGATAGCGATCCATCAGCGACTCATCTGCTTCGGCAGCCGCCTCAACCATGCGCTCACGCCACTCAGCACTCAGCGAATTTAATTCTTCTGGAATATCATGCGCTTCATAGGTCACCCCCCTATCTGCTTCATTCCAATAAATCGCCTGCTGACGCACTAGATCGACAACGCCAACAAAGTTTTCTTCTGCTCCAATGGGCAACTGCACAGGAACAGAAACACTGCCCAAACGGCTTTCAATCTGTGCGACTACCTGTAGAAAACTAGCACCGGTGCGATCCATCTTATTGACGAAAGCAACACGCGGCACATGGTATTTATTAGCTTGACGCCAAACTGTTTCCGACTGTGGCTCTACACCACCCACTGCACAGAAAACAGCTACTGCACCATCAAGAACACGCAAAGAGCGCTCAACTTCAATCGTAAAATCAACATGCCCTGGAGTATCAATAATATTGATGCGGCACTCATCAAACTGCTTATCCATGCCAGACCAGAAACAGGTAGTAGCCGCTGAGGTAATCGTAATACCTCGCTCTTGCTCTTGTTCCATCCAGTCCATGACTGCTGCACCGTCGTGTACCTCACCCATTTTGTGAGAGACACCGGTATAGAACAAAACACGCTCAGTGGTTGTCGTCTTCCCTGCATCAATATGTGCCATGATGCCGATATTACGATAACGCTCTATAGGTATTTTGCGTGTCATGATCAACAGCCCCTTGCGATCCGCTGTATTTACCAGCGGAAGTGCGCAAATGCCCGATTTGCTTCAGCCATACGATGAGTATCTTCACGCTTTTTCACCGCAGAACCACGCTTTTCAGCCGCATCCATCAATTCACCCGCTAATTTGCGAGCCATTGATTTCTCACCACGCTTACGAGCAGCATCAATTAACCAACGCATAGCCAAAGCATTCTGACGAGAAGGACGCACTTCTACTGGAACTTGATAAGTGGCTCCCCCCACACGACGAGCTTTAACCTCAACCGCTGGGCGAGCATTTTCCAATGCGTCATTCAGGATACTCATACCATCGCCGCCTTTTTTCTGGGCGATTTCATCCAAAGCACCATAAATAATTTTTTCCGCAACCGCTTTTTTGCCATCTTTCATAACAGCATTCATAAATTTGCTCAGCGTCTCACTGCCGAATTTTGGATCTGGCAATATTTCGCGTTTAGGGACTTCTCTTCTTCTAGGCATTTCCTGACTCTCGCACTGAAATTATTTCTTAGGACGTTTAGTACCGTATTTAGAACGGGCTTGTTTACGGTCTTTCACACCTTGTGTATCCAGACTACCGCGCACGGTGTGATAGCGAACACCTGGCAAATCCTTTACACGTCCACCGCGAATCAGCACGACAGAGTGCTCTTGTAAGTTATGACCTTCGCCACCGATATAGCTCGTGACTTCATAACCATTGGTCAAACGCACACGAGCCACTTTGCGCATGGCAGAATTAGGCTTTTTTGGCGTTGTCGTATATACACGGGTACAAACGCCACGGCGTTGGGGACAAGCCTCAAGCGCGGGCACATTGCTCTTTTCAACTTTACTTTTGCGCGGCTTGCGCACCAACTGGTTAATCGTTGCCATTAAAAAAATTTCTCCTAACCTGCATGAGGAAGTGCTTAACTGCGATACCCCATAAAAACAACAGACCGCAACCCGGTCTGTGTAAGGTCGCAAAATTCTAGGGATAGATACAGATTCTGTCAAGGTAAGTTTAACAAAAAACCCGCCAACTCCCGACTTACAAAGCTAAGTAGAGAATAAGCGGGTGGAATGCTAACTATTCAGACTCCATAACATTTTCAACATCGATAGCGACTGAACTACCAAAGTCATTATTAGCCTGCGAATCTGTCGCAAAGGCATCTTCTAAAGCAAAAGGCTCTTGCTCACGACGCCGTTGCTCATGGTAGGCCAAACCTGTACCCGCCGGAATTAATCGACCTACGATGACATTTTCTTTCAAACCACGCAGCTCATCACGTGCACCACGCACAGAGGCATCCGTCAAAACCCGAGTGGTTTCCTGGAAAGAAGCCGCAGAAACAAATGAATCTGTCACCAAAGAGGCTTTAGTAATACCCATCAGGACACGATCGTACCTAATAGGCAACAGACCTTCAGCCATCAACTTCTTATTAGCTTCAACGACACGCCAGTAATCGGTTTGCTCACCCCGCAAGAACTCACTATCGCCTGCATCAATAACATCAACTTTACGCATCATCTGACGTACAATAACCTCAATGTGCTTATCATTGATACCTACACCTTGGAGGCGATAAACATCCTGGATTTCCTTGACCAAATATTCAGCCAAGGCCGTTGCACCCAATAAGCGTAGAATGTCATGTGGATTTTGTTCACCGTCAGCAATAATCTCACCTCTGGTTACTTTTTCACCTTCAAATACATCCAGATTACGCCACTTTGGAATCAACTCCTCGTATTGTTCACCCTCTTCATCGGTAATAACAATCCGCTGCTTACCCTTAGTTTCCTTACCAAAGGAAATAGTACCTGTCTTCTCTGCCAGAATCGCACCGTCTTTCGGTTTACGTGCTTCAAACAAATCAGCAACCCGAGGCAAACCACCTGTGATGTCACGTGTTTTCGAAGAAGCCTGGGGTAAACGCGCCAATACCTCACCGACCTCTACCGTTGCCCCATTGCTGGTCGTAACGATAGCGCCTGCTGGCAAAGGATACTGTACCGGGATTTTAGTACCATCAAAGTAAATACTGTCACCACGCTCATCCAATAAACGCACAGTAGGACGCAAATCACGACCAGCACTCGGACGACTTTTAGGATCCATTACTTCGATAGAAGATAAACCTGTCACTTCATCCACTTTAGTCTGTACCGTGACATTATCGTTGAACTCAATAAATTCAATGCGTCCCGATACCTCCG
The DNA here is from genome assembly GCA_002747435.1 of Pseudomonadota bacterium. Taxonomy (GTDB): domain Bacteria; phylum Pseudomonadota; class Gammaproteobacteria; order Thiotrichales; family Thiotrichaceae; genus Thiolinea. The sequence continues at coordinate 11,305 of PDPH01000073.1, read as the reverse complement.
AAATAATCGGATGCGTATGAGGATCCCATTGCGCAACCGTTTGGCCAGGTTCAACCTGATCACCATGTGCTACTTTTAACAAAGCACCGTAAGGCAGCTTATAGCGCTCTTTATCGCGCCCGTTATCATCCACAATACCTACTTCACCCGAACGCGATACGGCAACTAGCTGGCCGTTCTTGTTGGTCACAGTCTTGATATTGATGAAATGAACACGACCCGATGACTTCACTGCAATACCACTTTCTGCCGCTGACCGGCTAGCAGCACCACCAATGTGGAAAGTCCGCATAGTCAACTGTGTGCCAGGCTCACCGATGGATTGCGCTGCAATAACACCGACAGCCTCGCCTTTGCCCACCAGATGTCCTCGCGCCAAATCACGGCCATAACACATACGGCAAACGCCATAGCGAGACTCGCACGTAATGGCAGAACGTACGCGAATTTCGTCAATACCGAGCTGGTCGACACGCTCCACCCACTCTTCATCAATCAAAGTACCCGCAGCTAGTACAACTTCGCCACCACGCTCAACATCCTGAGCGACTACACGTCCCAGTACACGCTCAGCCAAGCCTTCAACCACATCCCCCCCTTCAATAATGGGGCGCATGAGCATGCCTTGCTCAGTACCGCAATCATCCATAATAACGGTCATGTCCTGAGCCACATCGACCAAGCGACGCGTCAAGTAACCTGAGTTAGCCGTTTTCAGTGCCGTATCTGCCAAACCTTTCCGCGCACCATGCGTAGAAATAAAGTACTGGATGACCGTTAAGCCTTCGCGGAAATTAGAGGTGATTGGTGTTTCAATGATTGAGCCATCCGGCTTAGCCATCAAACCACGCATACCGGCTAACTGGCGAATCTGAGCCGCAGAACCCCGTGCACCTGAGTCCGCCATCATAAAAATAGAGTTGAAAGATTGCTGCTCAACTTTCTTTCCTTCGGCACCAAGCACTTCTTCTTTACCAATCTTTTCCATCATGGCCTTGGCCACCTGATCATTGGTACGCGCCCAAATGTCAACTACTTTATTATAGCGTTCACCTTGAGTCACCAAACCACTGGCAAACTGATATTCAATTTCCTTAACGGATTCCTCCGCTGCATCCAGTAATTCCTGTTTCTTTTCAGGAATAATCATGTCATCTGAACAGAAAGATACGCCAGAACGCGTTGCATAACGATAACCGGTATACATCAACTGGTCAGCAAAGATAACCGCTTCCTTCATACCCACATGACGATAAGACTCATCTAACAAGCGCGAAATAGCCTTTTTCTTCAATACGGTATTAAAAATATCAAAAGGCAGACCTTTCGGCATAATGCTAGTCAAAATCGCACGCCCTACTGTGGTATCCAGCAAGCGAGTACGCTTTTCCAGTTCATTAGCTTCATTTCTGACATAGTCGGTAATACGCACTTTGACCTTAGCGTGCAAAGCAGCATTACCTGTTTCATAAGCGCGCTGTGCTTCTTGCGGATCAGAAAAAATCATCCCCTCGCCTTTAGCACCAATCGATTCCCGACTCATGTAATAAAGCCCCAGAACAATGTCCTGCGAAGGTACAATAATGGGATCGCCATTAGCAGGTGACAACACGTTATTGGTAGACATCATCAAACAACGTGCTTCTAACTGGGCTTCCAGAGACAATGGCACATGCACTGCCATTTGATCACCATCAAAGTCAGCATTGAAAGCGGCACAGACCAATGGGTGTAACTGAATCGCTTTACCTTCAATCAACACAGGTTCAAAAGCCTGAATACCCAAGCGGTGTAAAGTCGGCGCACGATTCAACAAGACCGGATGTTCACGAATCACTTCAGCCAGAATATCCCAAACCTCTGCGGTTTCGCGCTCAACCAACTTTTTAGCAGCTTTAATAGTTGTCGCTAAGCCTCGACGCTGCAATTTGCCAAAAATAAAGGGCTTGAATAATTCCAAAGCCATTTTCTTAGGCAAGCCACATTGGTGCAGACGCAAAGTAGGGCCAACCACAATGACCGAGCGTCCTGAATAGTCAACCCGCTTACCTAACAAGTTCTGACGGAAGCGACCTTGCTTACCCTTGATCATATCGGATAATGATTTTAAGGGGCGCTTATTAGAACCCGTAATAGCCCGACCACGACGGCCATTATCCAATAGCGCATCGACTGCCTCTTGCAGCATGCGCTTTTCATTGCGCACAATAATATCGGGCGCATTCAGCTCCAAGAGACGTTTCAAACGGTTATTACGGTTAATAACACGCCGATACAAATCATTTAAATCGGATGTAGCAAAACGACCACCATCCAAGGGAACCAATGGACGCAAATCAGGTGGCAATACAGGTAAAACGTTCAAAATCATCCACTCAGGTTTATTACCTGAGCTAACGAAAGATTCCATAACCTTGAGGCGTTTAGTCAGACGCTTCAACTTGGTCTCAGACCCAGTTTCTGCAATCTCCTCGCGCATTTTGGAAATTTCATGTTTCAGATCAATCGAAGACAACAAGTCCTGAATGGCTTCAGCACCCATTTTAGCTTCGAACTCATCACCAAACTCCTCTACTGCTTCCAAATAAGCTTCGTCAGACAAAAGTGAGCCACGCTCCAGGGTGGTCATGCCAGGCTCTGTCACCACGAAAATCTCGAAGTACAGAATGCGCTCAATATCACGCAAGGTCATATCCAGCATCAAACCAATACGAGAAGGCAATGATTTCAAAAACCAGATATGGGCAACCGGACTAGCCAGATCAATATGCCCCATACGCTCACGGCGCACCTTGGTCTGAGTAACTTCAACCCCACATTTTTCACAAACTACACCACGATGCTTGAGGCGCTTGTACTTACCGCACAAACATTCATAGTCCTTGACTGGGCCAAAAATCTTGGCACAAAACAAACCATCCCGCTCTGGCTTAAAGGTACGGTAATTAATGGTTTCAGGCTTTTTCACCTCACCATAAGACCAAGAGCGAACAATTTCCGGCGATGCCAAACCAATGCGGATGGCATCAAACTCTTGAACTTCTTGCTGTTGCTTGTATAGATTCAATAAATCTTTCATTACTTTTCCGCCTGCTCAATTCGGTCAAATTACTCTCTTTCCAGTTCGATATTCAAACCGAGAGAGCGGATTTCCTTCATCAATACATTAAAGGACTCTGGCATGCTGGCTTCCATGTAGTGATCACCGTCAACAATGTTTTTATACATCTTGTTACGGCCATTCACGTCATCTGACTTAACCGTCAACATCTCCTGCAAGGTATAGGCTGCGCCATAGGCTTCCAGTGCCCACACTTCCATCTCACCAAAACGTTGACCACCAAACTGTGCCTTACCGCCCAATGGCTGTTGGGTGACCAGACTGTATGGTCCTGTTGAACGTGCGTGCATCTTATCATCAACCAAGTGATTCAATTTGAGCATGTGCATATAACCTACCGTGACCGTACGCTCAAACGCATCCCCCGTACGACCGTCATACAAACGAGTTTGGCCGCTTTCAGGCAAATCAGCCAATCGCAACATCGCCTTGATTTCAGCTTCATCTGCACCGTCAAAAACGGGGGTCGCCATCGGTACACCACGCCGCAAATTACCAGCCATCTCCAATACTTCCGCATCGGTCATTGCAGACAAACTGCCCTGGCGAGGGTTACCCCCTATGCTGTACATTTCCGTCAAAAACTGACGTAACTCATCCATTTTCACCTTGGCATCAATCATACGACCAATTTTTTCGCCCAGACCTTTAGCCGCCCAACCCAAGTGAGTTTCCAACACCTGACCGACATTCATCCGCGAGGGAACACCTAAAGGATTCAGTACAATATCAACAGTCTGGCCATTTTCCAGATAAGGCATATCTTCAACAGGTACAATGCGCGAAACCACACCTTTATTACCATGACGACCGGCCATCTTGTCACCTGGCTGCATACGGCGCTTCACAGCAACATACACCTTGACCATTTTTAAGACACCTGGCGCCAGATCATCCCCTGCGGTCAGCTTGTCACGCTGTTTCTGTAAACGGATCTCATACTCTTTCTTCTTGTCAGCCATTTGGGTATGTAAGGTTTCCAATAGTGCATTCAGTTGCTCATCACGCATACGCAATGAGAACCACTCAAATTGTGGTACAGCATCCAAATGCTCCTGAGTCAGTTCAGTACCTGCCTTCAAGCCTTTCAAGCCACCATCTGCAATTTGTCCCAGCAGCATTTTGGCAACACGTGCAAATACGTCGGACTCATAAATACGCAACTCATCCAACAAGTCCTTACGCACTTGCTTGAGGTCTTCCTCCTGAATTGCCAAAGCACGTACATCACGATCAACACCCTCACGGGTAAACACGCGCACATTAATAACTGTTCCCGTCATGCCCGTAGGTACGCGCAGGGAGCTATCTTTTACATCAGAGGCTTTTTCGCCAAAGATTGCCCGCAATAATTTATCTTCAGGTGTCAACTGGCTTTCGCCTTTTGGTGTTACCTTACCCACCAAAATATCATTAGGCTTTACTTCAGCACCGACATGAATAATGCCGCACTCATCCAGTTTAGACAGCAGACTTTCACTGACATTCGGAATATCCGCAGTGATTTCTTCAGGGCCTAGCTTGGTATCCCGCGCCAAGCAAGACAACTCCTCAATATGGATAGTGGTATAACGATCTTCCTGTACAACGCGCTCAGACAATAGAATAGAGTCTTCGAAGTTGTAGCCGTTCCAAGGCATAAAGGCGATGAACATATTCTGCCCTAAAGCCAATTCACCCAAATCTGTCGAAGAACCATCCGCCAAGACATCGCCACGAGCAACCTTATGCCCCACTTTGACAATAGGGCGCTGATTAATGCAGGTATTCTGATTAGAACGGGTGTATTTGATCAAATTATAAATATCAACACCGCCGCGTTCGTCCGCTTCATTATCATGGACACGCACAACAATACGGCCAGCATCCACAGAATCAATCACCCCACCCCGTCTGGCTGCCACTGTGGAGCCTGAATCAACGGCTACGGCGCGCTCCATACCTGTACCAACAATGGCCGTTTCCGCACGTAAGCAAGGTACAGCTTGACGTTGCATATTGGAACCCATTAAGGCACGGTTAGCATCATCATGCTCCAAGAAAGGAATCAATGAAGCTGCCACTGAAACAATTTGCTTGGGTGATACATCCATGTACTGAATGCGGTCACTTGGCATCAAGGTAAATTCATTACGGTAACGGCAGGTAACAAACTCGTCAGCAAACGAACCCTCTTCGCCTAATTCAGCATTCGCCTGAGCAATAACATACTGCGATTCTTCAATAGCCGACAAATAATCAATTTCACACGTCACCTTTCCATCGACCACGCGCCGATAAGGTGTTTCCAGAAAGCCATATTCATTAGTGCGTGCATACACTGACAAAGAGTTAATCAGACCAATATTGGGTCCTTCAGGCGTTTCGATAGGGCAAACACGACCATAATGCGTAGGATGCACATCGCGCACCTCAAAACCTGCTCGCTCACGTGTCAAACCACCTGGACCCAAGGCAGAAATACGCCGCTTATGGGTCACCTCAGATAAAGGATTATTTTGATCCATAAACTGAGACAACTGGCTAGAACCAAAGAACTCTTTAATAGCTGCGGATACGGGTTTGGAATTCACCAACTCCTGTGGCATCAGACCTTCGCTTTCTGCCATAGTCAGACGCTCTTTAACCGCACGTTCTACCCGTACCAAGCCAACCCGGAAAGCATTTTCAGCCATTTCGCCGACGCTACGAATACGGCGATTGCCCAAGTGATCAATATCGTCAATATCATCACGACCATCACGAATATCAATCAGCTTGCGTAAAACTTCCAGAATATCGTTCTGATCCAGCACACTACTACCGATTGAATCCTCACGTCCTAAACGGCGGTTGAACTTCATCCGCCCTACTGCGGACAGATCATAACGGTCTTCGGTGAAAAACAGATTATTAAATAAGTTTTCGGCTGATTCTTTAGTCGGTGGTTCACCCGGACGCATCATACGATAAATTTCGATCTGCGCTTCCAATTTGGAACGCGTCGGATCAATATTCAAAGTATTGGAAATAAACGATCCACGATCTAATTCATTGGTATACAAAATATCAAAAGCATCAATACCATTATCACGCAGCTTGTTGACTAGATCTTCCGTTAGCTCACCATTGGCCTCAGCAATCAACTCACCTGTAGCTGTATCGATGATATTTTTTGCCAGCACTTTGCCATACATATACTCTTCAGGCACGGCTAACTTGCTGATACCACTCTTTTCCAACTGGCGGATATGCTTGGCAGTAATACGACGCCCTGCCTCAACTAGGGTTTCACCTTTTAAGCTAATATCAAAAGAGGCCAATTCACCGCGCAGACGCTCAGGCACCAGATCAATTTCCAGTCCTTTATCCAACAAATAAACATGCACGGTTTCGTAGAAATAATCTAATATTTCTTCATTTTCCATTCCTAAAGCGCGCAATAAAATCGTTGAGGCTAGTTTACGACGGCGGTCTATACGTACAAAAATACTGTCTTTAGGATCAAACTCGAAGTCCAGCCATGAACCACGGTAAGGGATAACACGCGCACTATGCAGCAACTTGCCTGAGGTATTTGACTTTCCTTTGTCATGCTCAAAGAATACACCCGGTGAACGGTGCAATTGTGAGACAATAACTCGTTCGGTACCGTTGATAATAAAAGTACCTTTGTCAGTCATCAAAGGTAACTCACCTAAATAGACATCCTGCTCTTTAATGGATTTGACAACTTTAGCTTCAACAGGTGCTTCTTTATCATGAATGACTAGACGCAACTTGACGCGCAAAGAGGCGGCATAAGTTAGGCCACGTAATTGACATTCTTGTACATCGAACACCGGATCAGACAAGCGGTAGTCGACATACTCCAAAGAAACATAATTGTTATAGCTAATGATAGGAAAAACAGAGGAAAAAGCAGCATGTAGCCCTGTCATTGAACGTTGTTCAACCGGCCAATCCAGTTGCAGAAACTGCCGGTAGGACTCCAACTGAATGGTTAACAGGTCGGGCACCTCCAGAATCTGCTCGCGCTTACCAAAATCTTTGCGGATCCGTTTTTTCTCAGTGTAACTTAGTCCCATTGTGCTTCCTCAACTGGAATCAAAAACAGTTTTGTCATTTAATGTCTGACAAGCGACAAAAGGCCGACAACGCTTAAACGCTGCCAGCCTTGAAGTTTGGGCAAACTTTTAGAAACTATACAAAAGTATTTAGGCCCCAAGCAGTCAAATTACTTGAGCTCAACTTCTGCGCCAGCTTCTTCCAGTTCTTTCTTGATCTTTTCAGCTTCATCTTTAGGCGCTGCTTCTTTAACAGTAGAAGGTACACCTTCAACCATATCTTTTGCTTCCTTCAGACCCAGACCAGTAATACCACGAACAGCTTTGATTACATTGATCTTATTGGCACCGAAGCTCTTCATAACGACATCAAATTCGCTTTTCTCTTCAACAGCAGGACCCGCTTCAGCAGCAGGGCCCGCAGCCACTGCTACAGCAGCGGCAGCACTTACGCCAAATTTTTCTTCCATAGCAGAGATCAGATCAACGATCTCCATAACAGTCATGTTGGAAATGGCATCCAACATCTCTTCTTTAGTTACAGCCATTATAAATCTCCTAAAACCGAGTCAATTAGCCATTGCTTTGATAGATAATCAGGCAGAAGCCTCTTTCTGATCACGAATTGCTGCAAGTGTACGAACCAATTTGCCTGGAACTTCATTAAGCGTTTGCGCCAATTTATTAAGCGGTGCACGCAAAGTACCAGCCAACATAGCCAGAGCTTGATCACGAGTTGGCAATTTAGACAGACGCTCCAGCTCAGAAGCTGGTAACATTTGGCCGCCAACAGAAACAAAACGGACTTCTAGCTTTTCATTCGCTTTTTCTTTGATAAACTCTTTAATCAATCGAGCCGCTGAACCTGGATCTTCTTGAGAAAAAGCCAAGATCAGAGGGCCGCTCAAGCCTGACTGAATACATTCAAATTCAGTGCCTTGAACAGCAATTTTAGCCAGATTGTTTTTAACCACTCGCAAATAAACGCCGCCTTCACGCGCTTTCTTGCGCAGGTCAGTCATTTGCGAAACGGTCAAACCACGGTACTCAGCAGCTACCGCAGAAAGAGCACTTGCAGCTACCGCGGACACTTCGGAGACAATCTGCTTTTTCTCACCCAGTGTTAATGCCACGATATCTACTCCTAGTTCGGCGGAATTAACCACCGTTAATCAACATTACAAAAGATAAACTTTGCAATGATGGAAACGGCGCGCCCCAGAGCAGTACACTGACTCGGGTAACGCCATCTGCGCAGGTTTACCACTAATAAGGGCTTGCATTAAGCTATAAAAAGCACCTGCGGTCTGAGACGACATACATCCTGTATATCTTTTGCCTTGCGGCAGTTCCCATCCTTAGGAACTGGAAACAGGCATGGCTGCCTGAAAATACTCAGCATTAATAAGACAAGCTAGACTGATCAACGGTCAAACCTGGTCCCATTGTGCTAGAAATATTAATACTACGCAGGTAAACACCTTTTGCAGTGGAAGGCTTTGCCTTGACAAGATCAGCCAACAGTGCATTCAAATTTTCAACCAAGGCTTCTGTATCAAAGTCCACATTGCCAATAGCACAATGAATAATGCCAGCCTTATCAGTACGATAGCGTACTTGACCCGATTTAGCGTTTTTGACTGCTTCAGCAACGTTTGGGGTTACAGTACCTACTTTTGGATTAGGCATTAATCCGCGTGGGCCTAAAACCTGACCTAACTGCCCCACAATACGCATGGCATCAGGACTAGCGATAACAACATCAAAGTCCATCATGCCGCCTTTAATCTCAGCAGCTAAATCATCCATGCCCACAATGTCAGCACCGGCTTCTTTTGCTGCTTCGGCATTAGAGCCTTGAGTAAACACAGCAACACGCACTGTCTTGCCATTGCCTTTAGGCAGAACAGTAGAGCCACGCACTACTTGATCTGATTTACGTGGATCGACACCCAAATTAACACTGACATCTACGCTTTCAACGAACTTGGCACGTGGTAAAGACTTCAACAAATCAAAAGCTTCGTTTGCAGCATAAGCTTTATTATTGTCAATTTTTTCATGGATGGCTTTCTGCCGCTTAGTCAACTTAGCCATTACACACCCTCCACTTCAAGACCCATACTGCGAGCACTACCAGCGATGGTACGTACAGCCGCATCTAAATCAGCCGCTGTCAAGTCAGGCTCTTTTGCCTTAGCAATTTCTTCCAGTTGCTCGCGCGTAATCTTACCAACTTTTTCAGTATTAGGGCGCGAACTACCAGACTTTAAACCCAGTGCTTTTTTCAATAACACAGAGGCTGGAGGGGTTTTAGTGATAAAGGTAAAACTCTTATCACTGTAAACAGTAATGACAACAGGAATCGGCAAACCTACTTCTAAGGACTGCGTTGCAGCATTGAAAGCTTTACAAAATTCCATGATATTGACACCTTTTTGACCCAAAGCTGGACCAACAGGCGGACTAGGGTTTGCTTTACCGGCTGGCACTTGCAGCTTGATATAACCCGTAACTTTTTTTGCCATGACAAATTACCTATGTTTGGGTACAAACGCCTCGCGGCTCCCCGAATGGATATTCATGAATACGAATACTCAAGTCTTTTCTACTTGATAAAACTCTAGTTCAACAGGTGTTGAACGACCAAAAATCTGTACAGCCACTAACAGGCGATTTTTCTCGTAGTTAACTTCTTCAACTACACCATTAAAGTCTTTAAAGGGACCATCGCTGACACGCACGACCTCACCTGCATCAAAGACAATTTTAGGACGTGGCTTATCAGCACCTTCTTCAACGCGCCGTAAAATATTATCGACTTCTTTTTGCGTAATGGGAGCAGGCTTGTCACCGGAACCACCAATAAAGCCCAAAACTCTATTAGTATCTTTAACCATGTGCCATGTATCGTCATTCATTTCCATTTCGACTAATACATAACCCGGGAAAAACTTACGCTCACTGCGACGCTTCTTTTGACCTTCGCGCATTTCAACGACTTCTTCGGTTGGAACAAGTATCTCGCCAAACTGATCTTCCATATCAAAACGCACAATGCGCTCCTTAAGGGAGCGTTGCACTTGTAACTCAAAACCAGAAAAAGCCTGAACCACGTACCAGCGCTTGGCCATCAACCACCCCCCAGTATGACTCTAACTCCCCACCCTAGTAGCATATCAACGAGCCACAAAAAAATAGAAAGAATAAAAACAATCACCACCACCATCAATGTGGTTTGCATGGTTTCAGCGCGAGTTGGCCATACCATCTTGCGCACTTCAGTGCGCGAATTTTGCATAAAGCGCAATAAATTGCGACCAGGCTCTGTGCTCAAGGCAACAAAAGCAGCTAAGCCGACAATAACTAACAAGACCAGTACACGATAAAGCACTGATACTGGCTGACCCTGCCAATTCTCGAAGTAGTAAAAACCACCTATACCAGCAACTAGTAAGAGCAAAGATATAAGGAGTTTAACTGTATCGAGCGAGGATGTATGTTGCTCAACTTTCGATGACATAGTTTTTTAATTTAACCTGCATAGTCAAAATGACTTTACGCAAAACTTTTTAGCAAGCCACAAGCCTTGCATAAAGCCATCTTACTTAGAGATGGCAGGCCAGGAGGGAATCGAACCCCCAACCTGCGGTTTTGGAGACCGCCGCTCTGCCAATTGAGCTACTGGCCTGTAAACAGAGGAGCGGAAGTATAACCACTTCCGCTCACTTTTTACAACCTTTTATTTAAATTAAAGAATCTTTATTCAATAATCTTTGCAACAACCCCGGCTCCCACCGTACGACCACCTTCACGGATCGCAAAGCGTAAACCCTCTTCCATCGCAATCGGTGCAATCAGGCTAATAGTCATCTTGACATTATCACCTGGCATGACCATCTCAATGCCTTCCGGTAATTCACAAGCGCCGGTAACATCTGTGGTACGGAAGTAGAATTGCGGGCGGTAGCCATTAAAGAACGGTGTATGACGTCCCCCTTCATCTTTAGACAGTACGTACACTTCCGCTTCAAATTTGGTGTGTGGTGTAATGGAGCCAGGCTTACACAGTACTTGACCCCGCTCAACGTCGTCACGCTTGGTACCACGTAATAGCAAGCCAACATTGTCCCCTGCT
>PDPH01000072.1 GCA_002747435.1 Pseudomonadota bacterium | reverse complement strand
CTGATCAGTCAATGGTGTCTTATAGTCGCCTAATTATTATCGTTGATATTTGTCAGGTGAGGTTCCAGGCATGAGTGAGAGACAAGGTCGGCGCGGCGGTGGTGGACGCAGTGCTAAGCGGACAGCCCGACAAGGAACACAAACCAAACAAGCAGCTTTTATTGAGCGCAATATCCCCTATTTTGAATTATTGGGGGATGAGGCACTAGAACTCATTGAGCATAATGCTGACACCGTTTTAGAAGAAATTGGTATTGATTTTCGTGATGATCCCGAAGCTTTGGAAATCCTTAAAGCGCAGGGCGCGGATGTACAAGGAGAGCGTGTACATTTTCCACGTGGTCTGTGCCGTTCACTGATCCAACAGCATGCGCCTGCTGAATTTACTCAACATGCTCGCAATCCTGAACGTAGTACCATTATTGGTGGTAAGCGTACCGTTTTAGTACCTGCTTATGGTTCGCCGTTTGTGCGTGATTTGGATCATGGGCGGCGTTATGCGTCGATTGAAGATTTTCATAATTTTGTCAAGCTGGCCTATATGAGTAATGGCCTGCATCATTCGGGCGGAACAGTCTGTGAGCCGGTAGATTTGCCGGTGAATAAACGCCACTTTGATATGGTATATAGCCACATCAAATACAGCGACAAGCCTTTTATGGGGTCGGTAACACATCATTCCCGTGCGCAAGACACTGTGGATATGGCTAAGTTAGTATTTGGCGCTGAGTTTGTTGAGCATAATACGGTCTGTAGCAGTCTGATTAATGCTAACTCGCCTATGACTTTTGATGACACTATGCTAGGTGCTTTGAAAGTATATGCACGTAATATGCAGGCGACCGTCATTTCGCCTTTTATTCTTGCGGGGGCTATGTCGCCTGTTACTGTGGTGGGTACAGCGACGCAAATTCTGGCTGAGGTGTTGGCTGGTATGGCTTTTGCGCAAATGGTGCGCCCGGGTGCGCCGGTGGTGTTTGGTACATTTGCCAGTGCGGTATCCATGCAAACAGGAGCGCCTACCTTTGGTACGCCTGAGCCTTCTTTGGTGATGTATACCGTAGCGTCTTTAGCGAGACGTTTAGGAGTACCTTTTCGTAGTGGAGGGGGCTTATGTGCGTCGAAATTGCCGGACGCACAAGCGGCTTATGAAGCAGCCAATACTTTGCAAACGGCTGCTTTAGCGGGTGTTAATTTTATGTTACATACCGCAGGCTGGCTGGAAGGTGGCTTGGTCATGAGTTATGAAAAGTTCATGATGGATGTGGATCAGGCTAATATGATCCGTGTACTACTGGGTGGTGTTGATTTGAGCGAAAACGGTCAAGCAATGGATGCACTGCGCGAAGTAGGACCAGGACAGCACTTCCTTGGTGCTACACATACACAAGCTAATTTTGAAAATGCTTTTTATCGTTCCATTTTGGCGGACAATGATAGCTTTGAACAGTGGCTGGAGGAGGGTCAACAAGATGCTGCTCAGCGTGCTAATAAGCTATGGAAAAAAATGCTGAATGAATATGAAGCACCTGCGTTGGATCCAGCGATTGATGAAGCCTTATTGGACTTTATCGCTAGACGTAAGTCTGAGTTTCCAGATAAAGATTATTGATATAATGAGTTGTTGAACTGCTCCGGTGAGGTTGAAAAATGGCTGATGATTACGATGATGATGAACTCATTCTGTCTGAGTTGAGCGATGATGATTTAGTCGCTCAAATGCACGATGACCTGTATGACGGTCTCAAGGAGGAAATTGAGGAAGGGACGCATATTTTACTGGAGCGTGGCTGGCCTGCGGATAAGATCTTGTCCGAAGCACTGGTGGAAGGTATGCGTATTGTGGGTGTCGATTTCCGCGATGGTATTTTATTTGTGCCTGAAGTCTTGTTAGCAGCTAATGCAATGAAAGGTGGGATGGAAATCTTGCGTCCTTTATTGGCTGAAACTGGAGCTAAGCCCGTTGGTAAAACGGTGATTGGTACGGTGAAAGGCGATATTCATGACATCGGCAAGAACTTGGTCACTATGATGATGGAAGGGGCAGGTTTTGAAGTGGTCGATTTGGGTATCAATAATGCTGTTGAAGATTATTTGGCAGCGCTGGAAGAACACAAGCCAGATATTCTGGGTATGTCGGCACTGCTCACTACAACCATGCCTTATATGAAAGTGGTCATTGATGCTTTGGTCGAAAAAGGCATTCGTGATGATTATATTGTACTGGTTGGTGGTGCGCCCTTAAATGAAGAGTTTGGCAAAGCTGTCGGTGCGGATGCTTATTGCCGTGATGCTGCTTCGGCTGCATCGACAGGTATGGCCTTGGTTGAACAAAAACGCGCCGCTTAAGTGGGCTAAACCACGGAATTGTCGGTATGTCTGCGCGTATTTTGGTCATTGCCTGTGGTGCCTTGGCGCGAGAGATTAAGCAGCTTAAACAGTTGAACGCTTGGGATTATCTGGATTTATACTGTTTGGATGCTGAATTACATAATCGACCACACTTGATTCCAGCGCGCTTGCAAGCAGCGATTCAGGCTAAACGCTCAGATTACTCAAAATTGTTTGCAGCTTATGCGGATTGTGGAACGGGTGGTTTAATTGATCAGGTTTTGCTGGCAGAAGGTGTAGAGCGCCTACCTGGGGCACATTGCTATGCTTTTTTTGCTGGATTGGATGTGTTTGAGCAGTTAGCTGAAGAAGAGTCAGGTAGTTTTTACCTGACTGACTTTTTGGCACGGCATTTTGAGCGTTTGGTGGTGCAGGCTTTAAAGCTGAATCGCTATCCTGCTCTAAAAGATGAATTATTCCGGCACTATCGGCGGTTGGTGTATTTGTCCCAAACTGAAAATACCGAATTATTCAAAGTGGCTCAAGCAGCAGCAGATTATCTTGGGCTGGAGTTCAAGCATGTCCATACTGGCTATGGCTTGCTGGAATCTAGGCTAAATGAGCAACTTTTTGCTTTGTGAGGCAAGGCTATGGTAGAAAAAGTGATTATCTATTGGCGTGATATTCCTTCCCAAGTGTCTATCAAGCGCGGTCGCGTCAAAGGTAAGGCGCTGTTGTCAGAGCGTTTTCAAGAAGCGATTGATCGTGCTGCGATGTATGCCGGAAAAAACAATACTGATGATTATGTGGCTGAATGGCGGCGTGAGGTGGTGAGTTGCGAGTGTGATGAGGTGGATCTGAATACCTTTGCTCATCAAGAAGCCGCTGCCTTGGAGCAGCAGTTTCCTGCTGAATGCCTAGAGAAAATCGTGCGTAATCAAGGCTTACTTCCCTAAGCCTGATCAGGAGAGGAGTTTTTATGTATAGAATGCGGCGCTGGTCAGCACGTCATGCTCGGGTTTTGCATCGTGTTTACACTAGCATAGAAAATGCCCTCATTAAGCTTTACCCCATTTTGCAGTCAATTGGCTTAAACAAGATAGAAAAGCCGCTCATGGTCTTGGAAAAACCCATTAAAGCTTTCTTCTTTGACTCACAATCGTGTGGCCAATGCACGCTCGGTTCGACAGGTATGTCTTGCCCCATGAATTGCCCCAAGACCATTCGCAATGGTCCTTGTGGTGGCGTGCGCACTAATGGCAAGTGTGAACTTAAACCAGAAATGGATTGTGTATGGGTGGTGGCTTGGGAGGGCACTAAACATTTAAAGTCTGAAAAACGCGCTATTCACATAGTACAGCCCGTCGTGGATTGGCGCTTAAAAGGTAAGTCAGCTTGGTTGCGCGCAGTAGAACAAAAAGTACAGGCGTTGCGTTCATGACGGAGGTATTGCGCCGTAGCCAATTGGGGCCTTATAGCTTTGCAGATGAGCCGCCGCCCGGCTATAGCTTGCCTATTTTACCCGGCCATACTTCACCTGGACGTTTGGAGCGCGTCTTGCGTGCCGGGCATTTTGCCGTGACTACTGAAATAGCGCCACCTGACTCGGCTGATCCGAATGAAGTGTATGAGCGTGCTGCATTGTTTGATGGCTATGTGGATGCTATGAATGCAACAGATGGTTCCGGGGCACATTGTCATATGTCCAGTGTCGGCATGTGTTCATTATTAACGCGCAAAGGTTACGCTATGGTAATGCAGATTTCTTGCCGTGATCGTAATCGCATAGCGATTCAGGGGGATGTATTAGGTGCATCCGCAATGGGAGTAGCCAATATTTTGTGTCTCAGTGGTGATGGTGTGCAATCTGGCGATCATCCAGAAGCCAAGCCTGTATTTGATTTGGACAGCATGACCGCACTGAATACGATTCGTATTATGCGTGATGAAAGCCGTTTTTTGAGTGGGCGCAAAATCACTAGTCCGCCGCATGTTTTTATGGGAGGGGCAGCGAATCCTTTTGCACCGCCATTGGATTATCGCCCGCATCGTTTGGCTAAAAAAGTGGCCGCTGGGGCGCAATTCGTACAAACCCAGTACTGCTTTGATATGCCTATGTTCAAGGAATATATGAAGCAAGTCCGTGATATGGGTTTGCATGAGAAAGTGTTTATTTTACTCGGTGTGGGTACGCTGGCTTCAGCTAAAACGGCTGAATGGATTCGTAGCAATGTCGCTGGCGTACATATCCCCGATAGCGTCATTAAACGCTTGAAAGGCGCTGAAAAGCCGAAGCGGGAAGGTATTAATATTTGCATTGAAATGATTGAAGAAGCGCGTGAGCTGGAAGGTGTACATGGTGTGCACATTATGGCTTATCGGCAGGAGCAGTATGTGGCGGAGATAGTGGAACGCTCCGGCGCATTGGAAGGGCGTAAGCCTTGGCATCCGGGGATGTATGAACCCGTAGCACCGTTTGATGGGCTGGTCGAGACCATAGCCCCCGATTCACCCACAGCACAGGAAAATCCATTATGACCGTTACTGTAGTTACCTCACCTAACAAGGAGGTTCGCATCGGCTTTGAAGAGCGTTTTGTCATTATTGGCGAACGTATTAATCCAACCGGACGCAAAATACTCGCTGAGGAAATGAAAAATGGCGATTATAGCCGTGTAGAAGCGGATGCCATTGCCCAAGTGGAAGCTGGGGCACAAATGCTGGATGTGAATGCGGGGATTCCACTGGCAGATGAGCCGAGGATTTTGGCCGAAGTGATTCAGTTGGTACAGTCGATTACCGATGTGCCTTTGTGTCTTGATTCATCCATTATTGACGCTTTGAAAGCCGGTTTAGCCGTGTATCAAGGGCGTGCTTTGGTAAATTCGGTAACAGGTGAGGACGAAAGTCTGGAACGTGTTTTGCCTTTAGTGGCGAAGTATGATGCCTCCGTGGTAGCGATTTCTAATGACGAAACAGGTATTTCACAAGATATTAATGTGCGTTACGCCGTAGCCAAGAAAATTGTAGAACGAGCAGCCGATCATGGTATTTCACGTGATCGCGTTGTGGTTGACCCGCTGGTCATGCCCATTGGCGCGATTAATAGTTCAGGTCGGCAAGTTATGGAGTTAGTCAGACGGCTACGTGAAGAACTTCAAGTCAATACAACTTGTGGTGCGTCAAATGTGAGTTTTGGTTTGCCTAATCGCAATGGGATTAATAGCGCCTTTTTGACAATGGCGATTGGTGCTGGAATGACTTCAGCGATTACTAGCCCACTGCATGCAGAAGTCATGCAGGCGGTGTTGGGGGCAGATGTCATGATGGGGCATGACCCGGATTGTGCAAACTGGATTCGTAAATACCGTGAACCATCAGCAGAAGGTGCAGGTACACGGGCACGCGGTGGACGCGAAGGACGACGCCGTAGACGGGATTAGTGATTAGTCCATGACTGCCAAACAAACCGCTAAAGTTGTTTTCATGCCGACTGGTCGTCGGGGTGAATTTTCAATGGGTACGCCTTTATTACAAGCCGCGCAAAAGCTGGGGGTGGATATTGATTCCATTTGTGGCGGGCGTGGTTTGTGTGGGCGCTGTCAGGTGTTGTGTATGGAAGGTGAGTTCCCTAAGCTGGGAATTCATTCCAGCCTAAAGCACCTTAATGGTTTGACAGAAGCAGAACAGCGTTATGAAACGCAGCGTAAGCCATTGGCCGCAGGACGACGTTTGGGGTGTCATGCTTACATACAAGGGGATTTGGTTATTGATGTACCGCCAGATAGTCAGGTGCATCAGCAATTAGTGCGTAAGGATGCAGAACTGCGCGATATTGTGTTGGATACCAGCACGCAATTACATTACGTGAAAGTGGAAGAGCCTGATATGCACTTGCCTAAAGGAGATTTGCAGCGTTTGTATGAGGCTTTAGCGCGGGAGTGGCAATTGCAGGATTTGAGTTGTGACACTGCGCTTTTGCCACGGTTGCAGTCTGTATTACGCGAAGGCAAGTGGGGTGTGACGGTCGCAGTACAACAAGGTTCACGCATGACTGCCATTTGGCCTAGCTTGCGGGATAAGGCGTATGGTATTGCGGTGGATGTCGGCTCTACGACAATTGCAGCGCATTTGTGCGATTTAGTCAGTGGTGCAGTGATTGCCTCTGCTAGTAGCATGAATCCACAGATTCGTTTTGGTGAAGATCTCATGAGCCGTGTGTCTTATGTGATGATGAATCCAGAAGGCGCAGAAGCCATGAGTGCTGCTGTGCGTCAGGCGCTGAATGAACTGATTGAACAGTTGGTAAAACAGGCAAAAATTACGCGCGATACGATTTTGGAAATGGTGCTGCTAGGTAATCCTATTATGCACCATTTATTGTTAGGCATTAGCCCGGTGGAGCTGGGGGGTGCGCCATTTGCTTTAGCGACTAATGAAGCTGTTCATACTTATGCGTATGAGTTGGATTTGCAGATTAATCGTGGTGGGCGTGTGTATATTCTGCCGTGTATTGCTGGGCATGTTGGAGCAGATGCAGCGGGCGTGGTGCTCTCAGAAGAGCCTTATTTGCAAGATGCGATTAGCCTATTGGTGGATGTGGGTACAAACGCCGAGATTGTACTGGGCAATAAAGAGCGTTTATTGGCTTGTTCTAGTCCGACAGGACCTGCGTTCGAGGGAGCACAAATCAGTAGCGGACAACGTGCAGCCCCTGGTGCGATTGAGCGGGTTCGTATTGACCCTGATACTAAGGAAGCCCGCTTTAAAGTCATAGGTTCTGATCTTTGGTCGGATGAGGAGGGCTTTGCGGCATCAGTGGCCAAGATTGGGGTAAATGGTATTTGTGGCTCGGGGATTATTGAAGTTATTGCAGAGATGTATCTGGCTGGAGTGATTAGCGAAGATGGTGTGATTGATGGTGCTTTGGCTGATAGCACACAGCGAGTGATTCCCCAAGGGCGTACCTTTGCTTACGTTTTGTATGACTCGGGTGAAGGGGATGAGCGTGTGATTGCAGTAACGCAAAACGATGTACGCCAGATTCAATTGGCAAAAGCCGCTTTGTATGCTGGAGTGAAGCTGCTCATGGATAAAATGGGCATTAACCAAGTGGAGCGTATTCGTTTGGCGGGTGCTTTTGGCAGTCATATTGATGTTAAGCACGCCATGATATTGGGTTTAATTCCCGATTGTCCGCTGGATAAGGTCGCTTCAGCCGGTAATGCTGCTGGGACGGGAGCGCGAATCGCTTTACTCAATCAAGGTGCGCGTCGCACGATTGAGGCGGTGGTACAGCGAATTGAAAAGATTGAGACGGCTGTTGAGCCTAAATTCCAAGACTATTTTGTTGAGGCAATGGCTTTCCCGCATAAAACAGATCATTTCCCACATTTGTTCAGTGTGGTACAGCGTCCACCTAAAAAAGCAATCCAGGCAAACCCTGACTCTGACTCGAATAGTCGGCGGCGGCGACGCAGAGGCTAGGCTATGCGTCATTACAATTTAGGCATTGATACCGGTGGAACTTATACCGATGCAGTTATTGTAGATAGCCGTGAGCGCCAAGTGATCGCTTCAGCCAAAGCCTTAACCACACGGGGGGATTTGGCACTGGGAATTATTGAATCGCTGGACAAAGTATTGCAGGCAAGTGCAGGGCGAGTGAGTGGTGCTGAGATTGGCTTGGTGTCACTTTCGACCACTTTAGCGACCAATGCTTTGGTGGAGGGTAAAGGTTCGCATATTGCGGTGGTGCTGATTGGTTTTGACGACACTATGACCGAGCGTACTGAGCTAGCTAGTGCTATTCCTACTGCCAAAGTGATTCGTATTGCAGGGGGGCATCGTTATGATGGTGGCGAACAAGCCCCTTTGGATGAAGCTGCTTTACGCGCGGCTGTCGCCAGTGTGGCCACTCAGGTAGAGGCTTATGCAGTATCGGCGCTTTATTCGGTGCGTAATCCTGAGCATGAACGCCGCGCTCAAGCATTGATTCGTGAAATAACGGCTTGTCCAGTCACAGCCTCTTGTGAATTGTCTGAATCACTTAATGGTCCACGCCGTGCTTTAACTGCTGCTTTTAATGCACGTATTATTGCCATGATTGTAGCTTTAGTGGCTTCGGTACGTCAGGTTATGGCAAAGCAGTGCATTGTTGCCCCTTTAATGATTGTTAAAGGTGATGGTTCTTTGGCGAGTGCTGACACAGTAGTGGAAAAGCCGATTGAAATCATTTTGTCGGGTCCCGCAGCCAGTGTGATTGGCGCTAATTTTCTGTCCGGTTTACAGGATTTTATTATCTCCGATGTGGGAGGGACGACGACCGATGTGGCGATTGTGCGGCATGGTTGGCCCGAACTGAATGACCAAGGCGCAATGGTCGGTGTGCATCGCACCTTGGTCAAGGCAATTGATATACAAACCATTGGTTTGGGGGGCGATAGTGAGATTGCGATTGAAGCAAATGGCACGATTCAGCTCAAGCCTAATCGGGTAGTGCCAATTTCGTTGATTGGTTCACGCTGGCCTAGCGTACAAAAAACTTTACAAGCGTTGATAGCCGATAGTATGGGTTTAGGGATAGCGACTTTGTTTATATTGCGCCCGGAAGCTTATGGCGCACAAGTCATACCAGCCGATTTGCCCCATGCAGAACGGGATTTATTGGCGGCGGTGGGGCATGAGCCTAAGCCTTGGTCAGCTATTGTTAATAATATTAGTGATCGCTATCGTATTGCGCGTCTGGTGGAGCGTGGTTTATTGCAATTAGCTGGGTTTACGCCCAGTGATGCGGCACATGTGCTGGGTCTACAGTCGCAGTGGTCGCGTGAGGTGGCTATGTTGGCTTGTCTAATGATCGGGCGCTCTTATGGCAAGATTTCTTTTAATGAGCAGCAGGCGGAAGCGGAGTGTGTAGCTTTTGCTGAGGAAATTTTTCAGGCGATGGTCAAGCGTTCCACGCATGTGATGTTGGAGCGTTTGACTAATACTGCGTTTGCGGCAAATGATCCTTTAGTCAGCTTAATTGCCGGTGGGCAGCAATTATTGAGGGATTTAAAAGTGAGTTTGCGCTCAGCCTTGACTTTAGTGGCGGTTGGTGGCTCGGCATCGGTGTTTTATCCCGAAGTAGGACGACGTTTGGGCACGAAGACAGTGATTCCGGCGCATAGCGAAGTGGCAAATGCGGTCGGTGCAGCGATTGGCTTAATGCGTGTGCAAAGTGTGATTGAGATTACCTCAGCTACAAATGGCGGCTATTTCTTGCATGGGGAAGGTGAGCCGATATGGCTTGAGCAAGCTAGTGATGCTTTGGCTGAGGCGCAACGCTTGGCACAGATAGCCGCCGAACAGCAAGTGGCAGGTATGGATGGCATCGTATTGGAAACTCAGACGCTAATCAGCGACAGGTTGGATATTCCCAATTTGGCTGGGGATAAAGGTTTGGTGTCGGCTAAAGTGGCGGTGGTTTGTTTGGGGAGACCAAACTTGAGTTAGTGGGCATTGTTGCAGTGATACACATCTTTAGAACCATACCTACCGCTATCATAGCCAAAAACTGACAGGACAAAACACAATCGTGAACCAAAAAAGGATCAAGCGGCATGAGTCAGGCTGTTGCCGCTGGTACGCTGGATCAGTCTCAAGGCTTACACATAGCAGCACATATTTTTGCCGCAGAAGCAGGCGACTATTACCGAATTGACGGTAATGTAACCATTTCGCTGGCTGGAGAACATGAGGTGGTGTTGCCATTGTGAATAGCTGATTTGAATAAGCCCCGACTTGACCGCTGGAACATGTTGTGCGAGGTGATTTATGCTGTTCTGAGTAATCTTTATGACTTCTGCGGCCAAGGCAAATAAATATCATAACGCACAACTTTACCCTTAATAACAAAAGCAGGCGGGCACTCTGCCAATGGGGGGGCGAGGCGCGGGCGCTTGACGCTAACACGATGGCGAGCGCGTCGGCGGGCGATGGCTAATAAGCGATTAGCATCAGTATTGTCCCCCACAATCGCTTGTAAACAGCGCATTTCTTTCTGAATTAAGGCTGATTTACGTCGTTCCGGGAACATGGGATCAAGGTAGATAACATCCGGGTAAGCATTGTCTGACAAGTGGTTTAGCCAGTCGAATGCTTCGGTATGGTGTAACGTCATGCGTGCCACAATCGCACGAATAGTTTCATCTCCACTCTGTTGAGCGCGCCGTAGTCCATCTTGAAGCAAGGCATATATCATCGGGGAACGCTCCAACAAAGTGACGCTACAGCCTAAGCTGGCGAGTACAAAGGCTTCTCGCCCGAGTCCCGCTGTCGCATCAATGACATGAGGGTGTTTGATTTTATGTAAGCCTATGGCTTTGGCTATATCTTGGCCTTTACCGCCTCCAAATTGTAAGCGGTGGCGCACCTTACCGGCTGTAAAGTCAACATATACAGAGCCGGTTTTAGGGGCGTGGGTATCCTGTAATTCTAGTCGTTCGCCAGTGTCGTGTAGCTGATAGCGTTGCTTCATGAGTTAGTAATGTGGCGGTGGTGTTTCTTCAGACAAGGCTGCAATAGGGGAGATAGCGGCTGTCTTTAGCTTTTCTTTTAAATCCTGAATAGCTTGATTTAATTGGTAGATTTCCTTTTGCTGTAAGTAAAGCTGTTGGCTGAGGGTTTCTAGCGTTTGTTCTTGTTCCATAAAACGGATTTCCAGCTCGGTCAGGCGTTCGTTCATCGTCACTCCAATACGCTTATTCTGATTAAGGTGGGATTATAGGCATTTGCAGGAGACGGAGAAAATAGCATTATGCTATGGTTACTTACCTTTGATTGAGAGAGGTCATGTCTGCATGTCCGAGCAAGTTACCCATACGACCGATGATAAAATGGTCATTCTCTGTGAGTTCTGTTCACGTAAATTACGTATTCCTAAACGCACCTGTGAACTGAAAGTAAAGTGCCCTTCTTGTAAGCATCGTTTTGTGTATAAAAATACTTGGTTTAATCGTTTATTCAAGGTATCCCTATCGACCCGCCATTACTTTCTGGCAGGTTTGCTGGGTGGTGTTGGTGGCTTTTTATTGCTGGAATTATTGAGCAGTTTGGTGTTGTCAAATTGGTCGGGTTTATTGAGTGGACCGCTGTCTACAGCTTTATACGCCGCTGTATTGAGTGCTTTGCTGAGTGCCGCAAGCAGCTTTTATATGAGAGACTGGCCACGAATGCAATACGGGCTAAAGACAGGGGCAGTTTTGGGTTTACTAAGTGGCTTAGTCGCAGGCTTGATTGGGCAAGTGGTCTTCGATTTGATTTTGTCTGTGGCAGGAGAAACGCCTTCTTTGCCATGGTTCGTGGCTGCGCGTGTTATTGCGTGGGTTGTGCTGGGCCTATTAATAGGGGGGGCTTATGGCATTAAGGAAAATACCGCAGGTGATTTGAAGTCTGGTTTGTTAGGTGGCGCTGTTGGCGGCTTGCTGGGAGGGTTACTATTTGATCCTTTGGTTATGTTGTTACCGGATGTGGGTGGTTTTCTGGGGCGTATGATCGGTTTTACAGTATTAGGTGTGGCGATTGCAGTGGCGATTAGTCGCTTTCGTGAAGCTGCCTTGCGCCAGGAAAAGTCAGAGATGTATACGCCTTTGTCGCAACGTTTACCAGCTAATCCGCGTTTAATATTGCCTAGTAAATCAGCAGACGTATAGCACACTTAAACAGATTTAAACAGTCAAGGAAGGAAACCACAGGGCGAAGCTTAAACTTACTCGCCCTTGGTGGTGGTTATGGTTGCTAATAGGGACATATCGCTATGATCTAGTTGCGCCCCTTTTGGGCGGCTATTCTCATACGCAAAGCGTTGAGCTTGATAAAGCCTTCTGCATCTTTTTGGTTGTAAGCGCCTTCATCATCATCAAAAGTAGCCATTTTGGCATCGAACAAGCTGTCATTTGACTGACGGCCTGCAACAATAGCATTTCCTTTATAAAGCTTCAGGCGCACCACACCATTGACATACGCCTGTGAAGTATCAATCATTTGTTGGAGCATTTTGCGTTCAGGACTCCACCAATAGCCGTTGTAAATGAGTTCGGCGTATTGTGGCATGAGCTGATCTTTCAGATGAGCGACTTCACGGTCTAGGGTTAAGGATTCAATAGCGCGATGGGCGCGTAACATGATAGTGCCCCCGGGCGTTTCATAGCAGCCACGCGATTTCATACCTACATAGCGGTTTTCTACCAAGTCCAGACGGCCAATGCCATGATCACCGCCTAATTTATTTAGGCGTGCCAGCATATCAGCGGGACTCAGACGCTCACCGTTTAAGGCTATCGGATCACCTTTTTCATAAGTGATTTCAATATAAGTAGGCTGGTCGGGAGCGTTTCCGGGAGAAACACTCCAGCGCCACATGTCTTCTTCCGCTTCAAACCAAGGATTTTCCAGCGGTCCGCCTTCATAGGAAATATGTAGCAAGTTGGCATCCATTGAGTAAGGTGATTTTTTGCCAGCTTTTTGAAAGTCAACTGGAATATTATGCTGTTCGGCGTAACTCATGAGTGCTTCACGCGAGTTCAAATCCCACTCACGCCAAGGTGCAATGACTTTAACGCCTGGTTTAAGTGCATAAGCGCCCAGCTCAAAACGCACTTGGTCATTGCCCTTGCCTGTAGCGCCGTGAGAAATCGCGTCGGCACCCGTTTCATTGGCAATTTCTACCAAGCGTTTGGCAATCAAAGGACGGGCAATGGACGTACCCAACAGGTATTCGCCTTCGTAGAGGGCATTAGCACGGAACATGGGAAACACAAAATCACGCACGAATGCTTCGCGTAAATCTTCAATATAAATTTCCTTAATGCCCATCGCTTCCGCCTTAGTACGCGCAGGCTCAACTTCTTCTCCTTGACCGATGTCAGCCGTGAAAGTGACTACTTCGCAGCGATAAGTTTCCTGTAGCCATTTGGCAATAATGGATGTATCCAGCCCGCCGGAGTAGGCAAGAACGACTTTTTTGACGGATGCTGTCATGCCGTGTGTTCCCTAGTAAGTTAAATGGTTTGTGTCGGTGTTTTGTTCAAGGTTCGCCATTATAGGGGGTATTGTGGGCGCTTGGGAATGAATGATTCATGATGGTATTGGTTACGCTGATGGATATGATGATTTGTAAAACACCAAACCGATGTTACTGTTTGCGACTTAAATATGAACAGAGTATAAGATATTTCGCCGAAAAGCCCCTGTTGGGGCTTTCCAGCGTTGCATGACAATGCCACAAATTAGAAGGGTTTAATCGCTATTTTCAATACGCCATCGCGCTGATTTGCAAACAAATCGTATGCCTCGACAATATCGTCCAGCTTGTATTCATGGGTCACTAGTGGTTTTAAATCCACACGCCCCGTTTCCAATACACTCATCAAGCGGCGCAGCCGTTCTTTTCCGCCTGGACACAGTGCTGTGTTGATTTTGTGATCGCCCAGACCGGCGGCGAACGCCTCTAATGGAATAGTTAAATCTTTAGAATACACCCCTAAGCTGGACAATGTGCCGCCGGGTTTTAATATACGCATGGCTTGCTCGAACGTAGCTTGTAAGCCCAATGCTTCAATACTGGCATCAACACCACGCCCACCCGTTAGCTTCATAATTTCATCAATCACATCTACTTTAGTGAAGTTCAACGTGACATTCGCACCCAATTTTTCCGAGATTTTCAAGCGCTCATCATTACCATCAATCGCAATAATCGTGCTCGCGCCACGCAAACGTGCTCCAGCCGTCGCACATAAACCGATAGGACCTTGTGCAAACACGGCGACTATATCACCAATCTTAATATTGGCATTCTCCGCGCCTACAAAGCCTGTCGACATAATATCAGGACACATCAGCACTTGTTCATCTGTCAAGCCATCAGGGATGGGGGCAAGATTCGCCTGCGCATCCGGCACTAACACATATTCTGCTTGTGTGCCATCAATCAAGTTGCCAAAACGCCAACCTGCGGTGGCTTTGTAACCGTGTTTATGGCAGCCGCATTTTTCATCATGGATATATGAACCATCCTGTGATGGATAGCCGTCCTGACAAGAATAAGAGGTGAAACTTGGGCAGATTGCACCGGCAATAACGCGCTGCCCTTCGGTGTAACCGGAGACATTGCTACCGAGCTTCTCAATCACCCCGACAGGCTCATGCCCAACGGTTAAACCTTTAGCAACAGGATACTCACCTTTTAGGATGTGAATATCCGTTCCGCAAATAGTGGTTGTAGTGATCTTAAGTAGCGCATCATTTACGCCGACATCAGGAATTTTTTTATCGGTCAATTCGATGCGATTGGGCTCGACAAAAATAGCTGCTTTCATAGTGGACATTATTTTTCCTCCTTCGATAGTTTTTTAATCAAAAATATCCAATCAAAATTTATCTCTGACACTTTGCAGCAATTAAATAGCTGACTTTTTCAACTGAGTCAATGACTGATGTCGGTAATTAGCCATCATGATTAACTAATGAGTCTCTCCAAACAAACCACTACCAACTTATTTCACTGAGCTATGCTCATTTTCTTTTACATCTTAATTCGGAAGGCTAATTTCAGCAGCTCAGCCAGATTCTCACAAAAACATACAAACACCTCATTGGCGACCACTGCCATGCGCCTGCACAGACTGCGGCAGTACAAAAGGAATATCCGCCTGTGGTGGTGTATTCACCCGTAGCTGACAACCATAAGCACTGGATAGGCGTTCGCTGGTCAGAACCTGAGCAGTTTTATCCTGACACACCCGCTCACCGCAGTGGATTAAGGCGATACTATCAGCGTACATCGCCGTCAGATTGAGGTCGTGCATGACTGCCACCACACCGCCACCCGCTTCGGTATAGCGTTTGGCAAGCCCCATGACATCCAGCTGATGGCCTATATCGAGACTGGACACCGGCTCATCAAGGAATAGCCAACAGGGGTGATTGTCCGTGAAAGGCTCCCAAACCTGCACCAACACCCGTGCGAGCTGTACCCGTTGTTGTTCACCCCCCGACAGTTCCTGATAGAAACGTCCTTCAAAACCGGACAGACCTACAGCGGCCAGTGCTTCACTGGGCAATTCGGTATGCTCTGCCTGAATACCGGCCAGCAGGCCAAGCCTGACCACTTCCAGCACCGTAAACGGAAACGCCAATCGGGTTGACTGCGGCAAGACCGCTCGGCGACTGGCCAGTTCCCAGGGCTTCATACTGCTTACCGGCCTGCCTTCCAGCGACACCACACCGGAATAGTCAATATCGCCGGTCAGGGCGCGCATCAGGGTAGTTTTGCCGGAACCATTCGGACCGACAATAGCGGTCAACTCGCCTGCCTTGGCGGTAAAATCAACACCATGCAGGATTTCGCTGCGCCCCAGCCTGACGATTATATTTTCTGCTTGCAGCATTGCCCGCCTCACATATCCAGAACACT
>PDPH01000071.1 GCA_002747435.1 Pseudomonadota bacterium | reverse complement strand
TAGGCGGCGGCATTGGCGTAGGCGGCGGTGGCGGCGGCGTAGGCGGCGGTGGCGGCGTAGGCGGCGGCATTGGCGTAGGCGGCGGTGGCGGCGTAGGCGGCGTAGGCGGCGTAGGCGGCGTAGGCGGCGTCGGCGTCGGCGTCGGCTTTGGCGTAGATGGTATTGTACCTAGAAAACGGCACCACCGAAACGAAACCTGCGATTTGCTGAGCAATAAATAAGCTCAACAGGTGCTGCGGCACCTCCTTTTCTTGCCAATACCCAAACGGCTTTTGCTGCGGGTCTTTTACCAACAGGGGCATTACCCGCAAACTACAGCGCAGCGCAAAGGCAACACACAGCTTTGGGTCAACGTCTTTTAGGCGTCCCTCTATTTCATCTCGACTCAACATTTCGCACCACTCCCAATCATTCCACCTACACAATAGATTGCCAATTCTAACAGGTTTTAGCCAGCATCAATCTGGCTACCCCCAACCCGTTTGCTTACCACACCGCTCTGATTAATGGCTCAGAAAACATTGCTAATAGCTGTGGAATAATAATTTAATGCACTGCCTCGGATACTTCCGATTTGAGGATGCAATGCCTTGCTTTTTCAGTTATCCTTGCAAACCATTTTTTGAGCCTTAGCTCGAAAAGATTGCGAACTGAGGAGCGTTGCAACGGAAAGACTCATCCAATGAGACCTTTCCGCCAGGCTCAGTTAGCAGGCGACAACTGGAAATAACGGCGCTCAGTCATCATTAACTTTTTTATCCAGGAGATTGATAATGACTGAGGCGTACTTGTTTACCTCTGAGTCTGTATCCGAAGGCCATCCAGACAAAATGTGCGACCAGATTTCTGATGCAGTGCTGGACGCTATCCTCGCTAAAGACAAACATGCTCGCGTAGCCTGCGAAACTTTAACCAAAACAGGTATGATTGTCTTAGCAGGTGAAATTACTACCACCGCAGAAATTGACTACGAAGGCTTGGTGCGCGATGTGGTCAATGATATTGGTTATAATAATTCTGAAATAGGCTTTGATGGTCATACTTGTGCGGTGATTAATGCTTTAGGCAAACAATCCCCTGATATTGCACAAGGTGTCGACCGCGAGAAAAGCGAAGATCAAGGTGCAGGCGACCAAGGTTTAATGTTTGGTTACGCCAGCAACGAAACCGATGTATTGATGCCAGCCCCTATCACCTATGCGCATCGCTTGGTACGCCGCCAAGCCGAGCTACGCAAAAATAGTACCCTTCCTTGGCTACGTCCTGATGCCAAATCACAAGTTACTTTCCGCTATGAAAAGGGTCAGCCTGTGGCGGTCGATGCAGTCGTGCTGTCTACCCAACACGATCCTAATATTAGCCAAGCAGATTTGCGTGCGGCTGTACTGGAAAACATTATTAAACCCGTTCTGCCCGAGGAATGGCTGGATGCAAAAACAGCCTACCATATTAATCCTACAGGCAAATTTGTCATCGGTGGTCCGGTAGGCGATTGTGGTTTAACAGGCCGCAAAATTATTGTAGATACTTACGGTGGTATGGCGCGTCATGGTGGTGGCGCTTTTTCTGGCAAAGACCCTTCTAAAGTTGATCGTTCTGCCGCTTATGCCGGGCGTTATGTTGCCAAGAATATTGTAGCGGCTGGCTTGGCGGATCGTTGCGAAATACAAGTTTCTTATGCGATTGGCGTAGCTGACCCAACCTCTATCAGCGTAGAAACCTTTGGTACTGAAAAAGTGGCTAGCGCTTTAATAACTCAATTAGTACGCGAACACTTTGACCTGCGTCCTTATGGCATTACCAAAATGCTGGATTTATTACGCCCTATCTACCGCAACACCGCCAGCTATGGCCACTTCGGACGTAATGATCTCGATTTACCTTGGGAAAAAACCGACAAGGCGGCGGCTTTACGTTCTGCTGCTGGACTATAAAACCTATAATTGTGCAATCCAGGAGATTGAATGATGAACGCTGTTTTAAAAACAAGCCACGACCAAGATTATGTCGTTGCCGATCTGAAGCTAGCTGATTGGGGCCGACGCGAAATCAAGATTGCTGAAACCGAAATGCCTGGCTTAATGACGATTCGTGAAGAATACGCAGCCAGCCAAGCTTTGAAAGGTGCACGTATTGCAGGCTCACTGCACATGACCATTCAAACAGCCGTCTTAATCGAAACCTTGCAAGCCTTGGGCGCTGAGGTACGCTGGGCTTCCTGCAATATTTTTTCTACTCAAGATCATGCCGCAGCGGCAATTGCGGCGGCTGGCACACCCGTCTTTGCTTTCAAAGGTGAATCGCTGGAAGAATACTGGCAATTCACCCATCGCATTTTTGAATGGGCTGACGGTGGCACACCCAATATGATTTTGGATGATGGTGGCGATGCCACTTTATTGCTGCATTTAGGTGCAAAAGCTGAAAAAGACATAAGTGTTATTGCCAATCCAACGTCGGAAGAAGAACAATACCTCTATGCTGCCATTCGCAAGCGCGTACAAGAGCAACCCGGTTGGTACAGTCAACGCCTAGCGGCTATTCGCGGCGTGACCGAAGAAACCACTACCGGCGTACACCGCTTGTATCAAATGCACGCCCGTGGCGAGCTGCGCTTCCCAGCCATTAATGTCAATGACTCTGTGACTAAATCCAAGTTTGACAATCTGTATGGTTGCCGTGAGTCATTAGTCGATGGCATTAAGCGTGCAACCGACGTCATGATTGCCGGTAAAATAGCCGTCGTGTGTGGTTACGGTGATGTGGGCAAAGGTTCTGCGCAAGCCTTACGCGCACTATCGGCTCAAGTATGGGTTACTGAAATTGACCCGATTTGCGCGCTACAAGCCGCTATGGAAGGCTACCGCGTCGTGACTATGGACTATGCTGCTGACAAGGCTGACATTTTTGTGACGGCTACCGGCAACTACCATGTCATTAACCATGAGCACATGGCTGCCATGAAAAATGAAGCCATTGTCTGTAATATCGGCCACTTTGATAATGAGATTGATGTCGCCTCACTGGAAAAATACCAGTGGGAAGAAATCAAACCTCAGGTAGACCATATTATTTTCCCGGATGGCAAACGCATTACGCTATTGGCTCAAGGTCGTTTAGTAAACCTAGGCTGTGCCACAGGTCATCCGTCTTATGTCATGTCTTCATCCTTTGCCAACCAAACCATTGCGCAAATTGAATTGTGGCGAGAGCGTGACTCCGGCAAATACCCTATTGGTGTATATACTTTGCCTAAACACCTAGATGAAAAAGTAGCAAGACTGCAATTGAAGAAGCTGAATGCGCAATTGACTGAGTTGAGCGAACAACAAGCTGCTTATATCGGCGTGCCGGTTGAAGGGCCTTATAAGACCGATCACTATCGCTATTAATGGGAAGGAACTAATAAAATCAGGCGCTTACTCCCCTTTTATTGCTAAGAAACAGGATCGGGGAGTGAGCGTTTTCAAGCCGTCTTCAGCCTTATTCCGTATTTTCACCACGCACTTTGGCGACTAGCCACTTGAGCGGTTCAACTACGACAAAAACAATAGCTCCCACTATTAAGCCCGCAACAAAGTTCAAATAAATAGGTGTAATAGCGGCTAGAATACTGTTCCAGCTACCCTTAATTTGCTGAATAAAGGTTTCAGCAGCAACGAGAATAGCGTGACCCTGGGGCAAGCCGTGCATAATGATGCCTCCCCCCACAAGAAACATAGCAATCGTTCCTACAATACCCAGCATTTTCAGTAGCCAAGGTGCGAAAGACAGCAAGCCAGCCCCTAGCTTGCGCTTAACAACAGCCCAAATCTTGTCACGCTGATCCTGAGCCAGATATAAGCCTGCATCATCCATTTTGACAATCGCAGCCACCAAACCATAGACGCCGATAGTCATTAAGATGGCAATGCCGGAAACAACCACAATACGCAAGCCCAAAGAAGCGTCTTGCACCGTTCCCAAAGCAATAACAATAATCTCAGCCGATAAGATAAAGTCCGTGCGTATTGCACCATTAATCTTGTTTTTTTCATACGCAACCAAATCAACATCAGGATCCATCAATGCTTGTGTGACTTCAGCCGGCCCTTCTTCACTATGAGAGTGATTGTGCAAAGCTTTATGCAAAACCTTCTCGAATCCCTCGTAGCACAAATAAGCACCACCCACCATCAATAAGGGGGTAATCAATTGAGGAATAAAAGCACTAATCAATAAGGCGACAGGTACTAAAATCAGTTTATTTAGAAATGATCCCTTAGCGACAGCCCACACCACAGGGACTTCTCGCTCTGCGCGGATGCCTGTGACCTGTTGAGCATTTAAGGCCAAATCATCGCCCAAAACACCTGCTGTCTTTTTTGCAGCCACTTTGGTCATGACACTAATGTCATCCAGAACCGTAGCAATATCGTCCAATAGGGCTAATAGACCGGCACTAGCCATACATTACTCCAAATTAGTGTTACTTGATTGAAATTAAACATGCTTTTACTTCGCCTACCCAACACAGGTTCGGCTGTCAACTTGAGCGCTTTGTATCCATCATCAGTATAACTCCATTGCGCTTACCAAATAATGATAATGAATAAGTGCAACAATTTCAAAGCACTAAATTTCCGAACTGATAATCCACAAAGATTGCTTTAAGGCATTTTCAACTAATACCCACTGAAAAGTACATCTAACCTAAAAAAACAAAGCAGCGTATTTGCTGGCTTAATATATAAAGCCAATGTAAAACAAAAATAAACAAAGACATAAAAAAATCTAAATCAATAGACGACTTACACGTAGCAGCTTGCTGCCTGATTAAAAAGATGGATTAAGTATTGATTTTAAAGAAAATTATGATTTAAGATTGATTAAATCCGCATTGCCCCTCCATATTATATTACTTTTAATACCCAATACCACATGCAAAAAAACGATAAATAAAATATACACTTACATCAATAAAAACCACGATTTTTTATGTATTTACTAAAATCTATAAAATAAAGTAATACAGATTCAAAAAAATATATTTTATTAAATTGCAAAGTTGGTTATCATAAGCACAGTTTTTATTTCTTTATTGTTTACTTTGAATAGGTGAGTTAAATGAAAAACATTTTAAGTTTGCTGTTATTATTGCTGTTTGCCCACAACGTACATGCCTCTGTGGGTTCGGTAAATTATATTTGTCAGAGCAATCGTTCTATTGAAGTCAGCTATTACTTTAATGAGCAAGGTTTGCCAACCAAGGCAACCGCGGTGATTAACGGTTCCAAGCGTGTTATGCCAATTAACCTCAGTCGCTCCAATAATGTCGATACTGTGTTTGGTGAAGAAGGGCAATATGTATTAGCTGCTAATTACATTGATATTAGTAATTTCAAATCATCTAGTATATTGTTAACTTCTCCTAGGAACGAAATCTTATTTAAAAATTGTTTTGCGGCAAAAAATAAGCCAGCCGCTCCTCAAAAAGGCAAAACAAGTAATATGACTTCAGGAAGAGTGCACTACGCCTGTCAAAGCGGCAAGTTTATTAACGTTACCTATCTGTTTAATGTACAAGGCTTGCCAACCAAGGCGATTGCGGTGATTAACGGTTCCAAGCGTATTATGCCAATCAACCTCAGTCGCTCCAATAATGTCGATACTGTGTTTGGTGAAGAAGGGCAATATGTATTAGGTGCTAATTACATTGATAGAAACAATTATCGTCGATCCAGTATATTAGTAACTTCGCCAAAGAATGAAATTTTGTTTAAAAATTGCTATGCCAAGTAGTATAGTTAAAGTATTAATATTCTATTAACTCCACAATAAATGGTGATTACATAGCTAATCACCATTTAAATATTAACGAAACTTACCGCGACTTATCCACCAAACACTCCAGCTCAATAGAATGAGCAGTGAAATTAAAAACCAGTTACCCCAAAATACGTATAAGGTTGAGCCGCGCATAGGTTGGGCAAATGCGGCAATAATGGCTGCTTCATATTGGGGTGCTGTAGCAATAGCCCTGCCTTTTTCATCAAAAATCGCGCTTACCCCATTATTAGTAGCACGCAATAAATAGCGCCCTGTTTCAATGGCTCTAAAACGAGCAATCTGTACATGCTGCTGAGCCTCTATTGAACCAGTAAACCAACCATCATTGCTCAAATTAACCAACATACTGGCTTCTGGCAAACCTTCGATCATTTCTTCACCATAAGCATCTTCATAACAAATAGAAATGCGCATAGGCTGCCCAGCTAATGTAAGATTGACCGAACCCTTCCAAGGTTTCACACTGTCATAGGGTAAGTCGACAAAACGATTCAACCAACGTAAGTATTCTAAAAAGGGGAAATATTCACTGAATGGCACAAGATGGCGCTTGCCATAAATATCCAAATTTTCACCAATCACCATAGCAGCATTATAAACAGCACCGCTCGCTTGATCATAGTGAAACCCCCCAGTCAGTAGCTCAGTACCTGCTGTTTTCATCGCGTCCTGCATGGGTACAATCAGTTCATTCATAGTTTGTTGGAAGGTATCAGGAATCGCTGTCTCCGGCCAAATCAATAAATCAGAATTCATAATGTGCGGCTCCATCAAGTCAATATGCTTTTGGATATGCACATTACGCAAACCACTGACCCATTTTTCTTGCTGCAATATATTGGCCTGAATCAGGCTGACATAAATAGGCTCACCTTCTGGGTGTGTCCATTGCAATCTATCCAGCATCGCTCCTGCGGCTACCGTAGCAAGCATCACTGCAACAGCAAGCACTTTTTCTAGCGTTTTACCAGTAAACACTAAAACCAATGCCCCTGCTCCCAAAGCCACAATATAGCCTACGCCCAAAGAGCCAATGATGGGCGCATAAGCCGCTAACCAGGTATCCGTCTGGCTTTGCCCCAATTGTAACCAAGGAAATCCAGTCAAAAACCAACCACGAAACCATTCAGTCAATGTCCATAAAGCTGGAAAAATCAATAATAATTTGACGGAAGGTATCTGATAGGGAAATAGTGACGCTAGCCAACCAAATAACATGAGCATTAAGGCAATAATCACGATAAAGGCCGTAGTAATTAAGCCAGCAAAAAAACTACTGCCGCCCCCAAAAAAGAAAATACTATAGAAAATCCAATGCGTACCACCGGCAAACATACCTATACCAAACACCCAGGCAAGGCGAATCCGCTGCCAACGCAGCATGGGTTTTAGATTTAGCCAGAAAAAAACAGCAGGCGCTAACCAAGCAAAAAAAATCCAGCCAAAGGGCTGAAATGCGAAAACAAGGGAGAGACCTGCCAGAAAAGCAGTAAGATAGTCTCCCCAGGAAATCTGGTCGCGGAAAGACAGCATGCAGTATCCTGATCTAAGCTAAATTAAAAACCAGAATTATAGCGCGGATGTCCTTCTACACCATGAATGTCTTATTAAACAGCTACACCGCGACAGCCGCTACGACTTCATCAGGTAGAGCCAGCGCTTTTTGCAAATCGGCCAAATAAGCTTTTTCGACTGCATTCTGATCATCAACCACCATACGAGTGACCAGATATAACTCCAGCGCCGCCTTCTGATTACCATTTGCCATTGCCGCTATATCCGCAACACTGGTATCGCGTACCAACTCGCCTAACAGTAATTCACTCACATCCGACCCAAGATTTAGCACTTGCATTTTACTGCGAATATGAGCGAGCTCATCTTGATCGACATGACCATCTGCTTTAGCCGCCGCCACCATCGCACGTAATAGATTTTCTGTACTAAGGTCGGTTTCTTTTTCTTGAATACTTTCTAATTTCACGGATTCTACTTGAGCCGTGCCAGTTTGAGCATTATTTTGACCCTGCCAATTTTGGTAAAGCTGGTACGCCAAACCACCAACGGCCGCTAAACTACCCAATTTCAGGCCAGCCCCGGCAACTTCACGTCCACTTTTGCTACCCAACAACAAAGCCAACAAACCAGCGCCTGCTGCTCCCACTGCATAAGCGGCCATTGGATTTTTTTCAGCTTTATCGCCAAACGCATGCAATTTCTCTGTAGCAGCACTTTGGTTTTGCTGAGCAACTTCCTTCCCAGCTTGTAAAAGCTGATCCATAAGATTTTTCAGATCCACTTGTACACTCCTTTTGTAATCATTTATTAAAGACAAGTTATATTCCAAACTGTGCGTATCATGCCCCAACAGCTTGACGAGGGTAAGTTTCCACACCTGTATCTGTGCATACTTCCAATTGCAACACTCGGCGACCATCACCTTTTAAAACACGAAACAACAAGCCATCCAGTCGCAACTCTTCACCTGGGCGCGGAATCTTGCCCATTTTGTGGATCACTAAACCGGCCACCGTGTCAAATTCATCATCGCTGAATTGTTTGCGCAAAGCCTCATTGAAATCTTCCAGCGGCGTGGTCGCTTCTACAATATAACGATTATCGCCTTGGGCACGAATATAGTTATCCTCCTCTTCATCATCATGCTCGTCGTCAATATCGCCAACAATTTGTTCAAGCACATCCTCAAAAGTCACCAGACCATCTACACCGCCATACTCGTCAATCACAATAGCCATATGCGCGCGATTATTACGAAATTCGGTCAAAAGACGGTTGAGTAACTGACTTTCTGGCACCAATAAAGCTGGACGCACAATATCGTCAATCACAAACTTGTCTTCTTGCCCCATATAACGCAATAAATCTTTGGCTAATAAAATACCCACAAGATCATCACGATCCTCATCAAAAACCGGGTAGCGTGAATGCTCCGTTTCGGCAATCCGTTGCAAAATGGTTTTAAAATCATCGTCATGCATCACAAAGTTAATTTGGGAACGCGGAATCATAATATCGCGCACCTGTAATACACTGAATTGCATCACGCCCTGAATCATATCAACAGCGTCACCCTGTAAAATATTTTTATCATTGGCACGCTGCAAATCGTTTAATAATTCGCTGTGATTTTGGGAAGAAAGGTCAAGATAATCAATGAGCCATTGTTTCCATCGCGGTCGGGGCAACTCCCCGGAAGCATTACTATTTTTCATGATGCCTATTTCAAAGTGGTTCATAAGGATTGGGGAAGCCTAACTGGTGAAGTATTTCCACCTCACGCGCTTCCATAATACTGGCTTCCAGATCACTAATGTGATCAAAGCCTTGTAAATGCAATAAGCCGTGTATCACCATATGCGCCCAGTGATGCTTGGCTGTTTTACCCTGTTCGCTCGCTTCACGTTGTACAACAGGCGCACAAATCACCAAGTCACCCAAATAGTCCACATCGCCAGGCTCAATGTCCTCTGTAAACTCAAAGGCAGGTGGCTCATAAACAAAAGATAAGACATTGGTTGAATAATCTTTACCACGAAAACTTTTGTTTAAATCACGGCTTTCTGACTCCCCCACAATACGCAGTACAAC
This sequence comes from Pseudomonadota bacterium, assembly GCA_002747435.1. Classification (GTDB taxonomy): domain Bacteria; phylum Pseudomonadota; class Gammaproteobacteria; order Thiotrichales; family Thiotrichaceae; genus Thiolinea. The sequence continues at coordinate 6,376 of PDPH01000071.1, read as the reverse complement.
GCCTGCATCATTTTCATCCAGCCAAGCTGCTTCAGCCCAAAGAACAAACTCTTCCTCCAAAGGAAGCTCAGAAAACGCTTCAGGATTTTGTAAATCCACCAGCAGTGTCACTAGTGACTCCCACTGCTGTCTAAGTCGGTATATTGTTCATAAGCAGCCACTATTTTTTGCACCAAACTGTGCCGAACAACATCTCGTCCTTGAAACCAAGTAAAGCTAATACCATCGACACCCTTCAATACATTGAGTACATGCTTTAAACCGGAGATTTGGTTACGTGGCAAGTCAACTTGGGTAATATCGCCTGTTACTATCGCCGTTGAACCAAAACCCAAGCGGGTCAGAAACATTTTCATCTGCTCAATGCTTGTGTTTTGTGCCTCATCCAGCAAGATAAAAGCATCATTGAGGGTACGCCCACGCATATAAGCCAAGGGTGCAACTTCAATAACATTGCGTTCAATCAAGCGATTAACTTTCTCGATGCCCAGCATTTCAAACAAGGCGTCATACATAGGGCGCAGATAAGGATCAATTTTCTGGCTTAAATCACCGGGCAAAAAACCCAATTTTTCACCTGCTTCCACCGCCGGACGTACCAATACCAAACGCCGCACCTCATCGCGCTCTAAAGCTTCTACCGCACAAGCCACCGCCAACCATGTTTTACCGGTCCCGGCAGGACCTACACCAAAATTGACGTCATGTGTACGGATATTACGGATGTATTGTGCTTGAGTAGCTCCTTTAGGCTTAATATAACCGCGTCGAGTACGGATGCGTACTTCATGACGATCGCTAGCCGCACTGAGTTGTGCCAAATGAGCGTCCTGCATAAACAAATGAACTTGTTCCGGTGTCAGTAGCCTGTGGGCTGTCTCTGCGTACAAGTCGCGCAATAATTCTACCGCCTGCTGTACGAGCTGAGGACTACCACTCAGGGTAAATTGATGACCACGATTGTGTATATTGATACCCAGACGCGCTTCAATCTGACGCAAATGCTGATCGAACTGGCCAGTTAAATTCATTAGACGCTCACGATCAACCGGCGTTAGTTCAAATTGTATACTTGACAGCCCGTCTTCTTCTGACAGATGAGATGTACTACTCAAACAGAGTGATTTCCTGATTAATTCGCTTAAGAGAAGTATAACTTAGCGCTTGACATCTGAAAAGATACAAGGGATTGTAAACCAAGCTGCTACAAGGTAAGGCTTGTAATCAATTAATCTATTATTGATTTTATGGTAAAGCGTGGCATGCTGAGCGGGTGAAAGTCCTAATACGATTATTTTTTCTATTTTGGTTGGGTGTTAACCCAGCCGCCCAAGCTAAGGCAATAGACAAGCCACCACAACGGATTGTCTCCATGAACCTGTGCGCTGATCAGCTATTATTACTCATGGCTGATCCGCCTCAGATTCAATCCTTAAGCCATTTGTCCCATGAAATGGCTGCCTCAGTCTATCGGGAAAAAGCCAAGCACTATCCCATCAATAAAGGTTTAGCTGAAGATATTTTACCTTATCGACCTGATTTGGTGATCACGGGTGAATTCGGTGGCATTGCTACTGTAAATTTACTACGCAAGCTTGGTATCCGCGTAGAAACTTTGCCTATTGCTAACAGCCTAAATGAAGTTTATGCCAATCTGCGACAAATGGGTGAATGGATCGGTCACACAGAACGAGCTAACACGATTATTCAAACAATGCAGCAAGCACTGAATGCCTTGGATAACTCGGATAACTTGCAGGCAACCTCTGCACAAAAACCTATCGCAGCCGTCTATGATCCTAATGCTTACACCGTCGGAGACAAAACTTTGCGGGGTGAAACAATTAAACGGGCAGGCTGGCAAAATGCGGGTGAGTTATTGGGTATTCATGACTATGGGGTATTATCACTGGAAGCGATAGTCAAACTGGCGCCCAATGCGCTGATAGAATCGCCTTATACCCAAAATACTTGGTCACGCGCTGAGGCAGTGGCACATCATCCTGCCCTACGCCGCAGCGCTATACAAGCACAAGTGATTAGCTTGCCCAGCCGTATGACGATGTGCGGTGGCCCTTGGACGGTAGATGTTATCAAGCAGTTAAAACAGGCACGCTTGGATTGGCAGGCTCAATTCCAATCCATAAAGGAATGAATTCAATGCACGACAGATGGCTACTAATAGCTTTAGGCGCACTGGTACTGGTATTATTTGTTATCTCTTTAATCGTAGGACGTAACCCTTTGCCCATCTGGCAAGCAGCACACGATACCTTCACCGATACCGAATCAGTACTAGCCATTATCCTCACCGAAATCCGCCTGCCACGCGCTCTGATCGCCTTATTTGCGGGTGCGACCTTAGGCCTGTGTGGTGCAGCCATGCAAGGTTTGTTACGCAACCCGTTGGCTAGCCCGGGGTTGGTCGGTAGTGCTAGTGGTGCTGCATTGGCCGCTGTGATTGTCCTCTATTTTGGTGTGTATACCGCTGTTCCACAAACCTTACCCTTAGCCGGTATGCTCGGTTCGCTGCTTGCAACTGCTTTGGCCTTTATATTGGCTGGGCGCGCTGCCAGTATTACCACACTCATACTAGCCGGTGTCGCTATCAATGCGCTAGCCACCGCCTGTATCTCCTTACTACTCAATCTGGCGCCCAGTCCCTATGCCATGCGCGAGTTAGTACTATGGACATTAGGTGATATAACCGACCGTAGTATGGATGATTTTTGGCTTATGTTACCGTTTACCTTATTGGGCTGGAGCTTGTTATTAGGTACAGGCAAACAGCTCAATGCGCTGACCTTGGGCGAGCGAACCGCAGCAACCTTAGGCATTAATCCTCTGCGCTTACGTTGGCAAATTTTTATTGCGGTTGCTTTTGCGGTTGGCGCTGCGGTATCAACCACCGGTATGATTGGTTTTATTGGTCTTGTTGTACCACACTTATTACGCCCTTGGGTGGGCTATGAACCTGGACGGCTATTACCTTTATCAGCGCTAGGCGGAGCAGCAATGTTACTGGCAGCGGATATTGGTGTGCGTCTGATTCCTAGCAACGAAACTCTAAAAGTTGGTGTTTTGACTGCGCTGGTAGGTGCTCCTTTTTTCCTGCATCTGATTGTACGCAACCGCAAGGAACATGTATGACACCTGTACCTTTATTGCAAGCCGAGCACATCAGTCTACAACGTAAAAATCATTACTTACTACGTGATGTCAGCTTAGAGCTTTACCCGGGTGAATTGCTGGGTTTAATAGGACCGAATGGCGCGGGTAAATCGATACTCATGCAGGTTTTACTCGGTCTATTAACCGCAGATCAGGGAATCATTCATCTAAAAGGCAAAGCACTGCAACAATGGTCAATGCAAGCACGTAGCCAAGAAATGGCTTGGGTGGAACAACAAGGTTTGATTAACTGGCCTTTGCCCGTCGAACGCTTAGTGGCTCTGGGACGTATACCACATTTACCTGGCTGGCAACGACCCCGTGAGCAAGATAAGCAAGCTATTGAGCAAGCCATGTATACAACTGATATTCAACACTTGCGCCAGCGAGATACAAGCACCTTATCCGGTGGCGAGCGCGCCCGAGTGCTGATGGCGCGTGCACTGGCCGCACAGCCTACTATACTACTGGCCGATGAGCCTATCGCTGCCCTAGACCCTCGGCATCAATTGCAAACCATGGAACTACTTAGAACATTTGCACAACAACAACGCGCCAGCTTAGTCGTGCTGCATGAACTCTCGCTGGCTGCACGCTATTGTGATCGACTGTGCCTATTACAAGAAGGCCAATTAGTAGCCAGTGGGGGTATTGCAGAAGTGCTAACACCGAAGCGACTTCGCCAAGTCTATGGTGTTGATTGTTTGGTCGGCTATGAAGGCGTACCTTGGATTATACCCGTCAAGCGCGTGGAGACTCATGACACATGATAAATGCTTTCAAAACAGATAAACAAGCCTGGCGGGTGTTATTTTTATTATTTGATTTATTACTGATTCTTGCAGTCGCCTTATTACTATGGCACTTATGGGTGCAATTTATACAGCCGTACCCACTCAACAAGACCTCAGTCAACACGAGCAGCATACCACTAAATAATGACTGGGATGATATTGAATTACCCGATTTTCCCGATCACTCACTGCCGCCCCCGAAGCTGCGCCCCGTTCCACCACCTCATGTAGCCGCCTTGCTAGACTCCGTTTACGAACAAACCCAAACCACGCTGTTTTATAACCCTGATTACATAAAAATTGACTACCCGGGTGGCGATGTAGATGCCATTGGTGGTGTTTGTACTGACGTTATTGTGCGCGCTTTTCGGGCGCAAGGCGTGGATTTGCAACAGGCCGTACACGAAGATATGCGCCGATCTTTCAAAAAATACCCTCAAAAATGGGGATTAAAACAACCCGATACCAATATAGACCATCGCCGTGTACCTAATTTGGCCACTTTTTTTGAGCGCCAAGGCAAGTCATTACCCATTTCAGACGATCCTGAACACTATCAGCCGGGTGATATTGTTGTGTGGCAACTCAATAAACGTCAACAGCATATTGGCATTGTAATGAAAAGCCGCTCGCGTGATGAACTAAGACCCTTGATAGGCCATAATATTAATTCGGGGACCAAGATCCAAGATGTTCTATTGAGCTGGCCTATTATTGGTCATTATCGCTGGTTTGAGCCTTTACTGGCAGAAACAGAAAAACCTTAAAAAAACGGAAGAACAAACCAAGATTCTTCCGTTTTTAAACTGGTGAATAAATGAGATTAAATTAGATCTTAATCTTATTCGACCCATCCCCCATCATATTGCTGAACTCATTGTTCATAATAGAACTAATCATCATTTGCATTAGAGCAAACAAAGCAATTACCACTATCATTTGTTCATTAGCGCTGCTGTTACTGCTGTTGGCACTATCATCAACTGTCGTTGTACCACTAGTGTTACTAGTGTCTGTATTGCCGACAGGAACGTTATTAGCTGTGCCAGTGTTGCTGGATGTGCTGGCGGCGCCTGAAGAAGAACCTGTAGCAGTGCTTGAACCAGCAGAGCCACTGCTAGAAGTGCTGCCAGTGTTAGTGGTAACACCTAACTGATTTTCCAACAGACTCGCCAGTTTACTTAATACATCAAGCAATGACTGATCCGAACTAGGCGCATGAGTTGTTGTAGTACTACCAGTACTGCTATTGTCCTGACTGCTTAACAAGCCAGTCAACTTTTCCAAAATAGTTAATAATTGCGCATCAACAGAAGCTTGAGTATTTGTATTGCAATTTGTACCAGAACCCTGTTTTTCCAACAAAGCAGTCAACTTTTCCAGAGCTGCCAAGATTTTATTATCCAAGCTAGTAGAAGCAGTATTGCTACCAGAACCTTGACCTTCCAACGAACTAATCAACTGACTTAATACAGCCAATAACTGCTCATTGGCAGAGGTACTATTAGAACCCGATGGACTAGCAGTGGTAGCGTTAGCGTCAGTACCACTGCTTACTTGACCTTCTAGCAGGCTGATTAACTGCTCTAAAGCTGCTGCCAGTTTTGCCTCAACAGAGCTGCTATCTGTATTAGTCGTGTTGGCTCCTGTGTTACCAGCTTCCAGTAAGCCGATCAGTTTCTCTATTAAGGCCAATAATTGAGTATTAGTATCACTAGAACCAGCGGTAGAACCCGTAGTCGAAGTGCCAGTATTGTTACCCGCAGAGCCTGTAGCCGATTCGGTGTCAGTATTGCTGCACGTAGAACCGGTATGACTCAGTGCACCATCAGAGCCAGATGAACCGTTAGTACCGGCCAAGCTATTAATAGCAGCAATCAATTGGGCAATCAAAGCAGACAGTTGCTGTATGCTAATGCCGCCCAAGTCATTAGGTTGAAACACCGCATTGGTGTTGCTGCTTTGCCCCTGATTGGTCTGGTTAGATTGTTCTCCGCCCCAACAACGCCCACTACGGGTTGCGTCACTGGAGTAGTTATTCATAAATACTCCAAATGTCATTGTTTTTTCCTCATATTCCTTAGTATCAACGAATGATTTATGCTTAGCAGTTAATCTACTGCCACTGCCATATCGCTAACTTACTGCTTTAAATACAGGAAAGAATATCGGGCAAAGACTAACAGCGAGGAAAATCCGATAAAACGGCACGCAAAAGCTCAGCAACATCAAACTACAACAAAGTCGCTAATGACCGGTCAGTGCTTCAGTGTTGATTTCATTAAATTAAGAGAGTGTATAGTGGCATTATGATGGTGGTGATTCAGATGCGTTGAAAGAACTCTCGATTAATGAACTCTCCGATGACCTTATCATGGATTTCCTCTGATTTTGAAAAGCCAATAGTTTTC
>PDPH01000056.1 GCA_002747435.1 Pseudomonadota bacterium | reverse complement strand
GTAGAGCCCGATGTGCTTACTGGTGTTTGTATACTTGTAAGTGTGTCGGGCTTTTTTGTTTCAGCTTCCTTGCTTGACAGACCAGACCGCGTGATTATTGAAGTTATTTACAGCTCATGGCTGGCCAACTCAATAATTGGTATTTCACGTGCTTTGGTTTTTGGCAGAGCTGGTGCTAATAAAGATAATCGAGAAAATACCCTTGTGACGAAGTGGTTTTTTCGTCATAATCGTCGGCTCTTCGCAGTGGTGGCCTGTGTTGGTGCTCCCGCGACGATAAATCGTGAATCCCGTCAGGTCTGGAAGGAAGCAGCGGTAGCGGTTGATTCGGGCGCCGGGATGTCGCTGGTGCAGGCTGCCTCCACTTTCTAAAGATCCGTAAATATAATGAGCTATCAGGTACTAGCTAGAAAATGGCGTCCACAGACCTTCCAACAAATGGTAGGACAGACGCATGTGTTACGTGCCTTAATCACTGCCTTGCAGGAAAGTCGCCTGCATCATGCTTATTTATTTACTGGAACGCGTGGTGTTGGTAAAACAACTGTTGCGCGTATTTTCGCTAAATGTCTTAATTGTGAAACGGGTGTTACCGCAGAGCCATGCGGGACTTGTCGCAGTTGTGTAGAAATTGCTGAAGGTCGTCATGTTGATCTGATTGAAGTGGACGCAGCGTCGCGTACTAAGGTAGAAGATACACGCGAGTTATTGGACAATGTGCAATACGCGCCTACACGGGGTCGCTACAAGATTTACCTAATTGACGAAGTGCATATGCTGTCAGGGCATAGTTTTAATGCTTTGTTAAAAACTTTGGAAGAACCACCACCTCACGTCAAATTTCTATTTGCAACTACTGATCCGCAAAAATTGCCTGTGACTATTTTATCGCGTTGCTTGCAATTTAATCTGAAACGCATGGCTTTGGATTTAATTAGTGGGCATTTAAGTAGCGTTTTAACTGAGGAACAGATTGAATTTACGCCAACTGCTTTAAAGTTGTTGGCGCGCGCTGCGGATGGCTCCATGCGTGATGCTTTGAGCCTGACGGATCAGGTTATAGTCACTGGCGGCGGTGCTATTAACGATGAAACGGTACAAGACATGCTAGGCTTAATGCCAGCAGAGTACCTCATGAAACTAGTGCATGCTTTATTAGAGCATAACGCTATTGAGCTGATGGCAACCGTAGAGCAAATGGCGCAATTAACTACTGATTTTGCTACAGCGACAGAAAGTTTGATTTCATTATTACATCAGCTTGCAGTAAGTCAGTTTGTACCTAGTGAAGACCCTGATATTCAGGCTTTAGCTGAAGCAGTATCCGCTGCCGATTTACAGCTTTATTACCAACTTGCTTTGCACGCTCGCCGTGACTTGCCCTTAAATCCTGACCCACGTAGCGGTTTTGAAATGTTGCTGTTACGTATGTTGGCATTCAAGTTAGATGATACTAAAAACCTAGTCGAAGTTACTAAAAAAAAAAATCCTGACAACACCTAATCCTCGCTCAAGTTATCCGCCTAAACCTACAATCGAACATTCTGAGCCAGAATCAGTACAGCCTGTTGTTGCGGTAAAGCAAGCTCAAGAAAAAAATGAGTGGCATATTATTTTGCCCCAGCTCAAATTAGGTGGCATGGCTTTGCAATTGGCTGAGCATTGTTTATTGAGTACGCTGGAAGAGACTACGGTGCAATTAGCATTGGATCCTGAGTGGGTTAATTTGCAAACTCGTTATACTGAGGAGCAATTGACAGAAGCGCTCTGTCACTTTTTGGGGCGAGAGGTGCGTGTTATCCTGACGCCTGTTAAATTAGAGGTAGAAACGCCTGGACAGTACCGCTTGCGTTTGTCAAAAGAGTTGCAGACTCAGGCTGAGCAGTCTATGCAACAAGATGAGTTTGTGCGTGAATTGCAAGAACGTTTTGGTGCGGTGTTAGTGCCTGGTTCGGTGAAACCGCGTTTAAAGCAATAATTCATTAGAATGTAGCAAATACAATTGAGGATATTGTCATGATGAAAGGTGGCTTGGGTAACCTAATGAAGCAAGCGCAAAAAATGCAGGAAAACATGCAGAAGGCGCAGGCTGAAATTGCGGCTATGGAAGTAACCGGCCAAGCCGGTGGTGGTATGGTATCCGTGATTATTACAGGTGCGCATCAATGTAAGCGTGTTTCGATTGATCCTTCTTTGTTAGAAGATGATGACAGGGATATGTTGGAAGATTTAATCGCAGCGGCTTTTAATGATGCAGCTCAGCGTTTGGAAGAGGAAACGCGTGAGCGTATGGCAGGTGCAACCGCAGGTATGCAATTGCCACCTGGTTTTAAAATGCCGTTTTAAGCATGAACTTATATAGCTTGGGAGTCTGACTGAATGTCGGAGTCGTCCTTATTGCGTGAATTAGTGGATGCCTTGCGTTGCCTGCCCGGGGTAGGTGCACGCACGGCACAGCGTATGGCTTTTCATTTGTTGGAGCATGATCGCAGAGGAGGAGAACGCCTAGCTAAAGCGGTGGCTGATGCCATGCAACATATTCGGCATTGTGAGCGTTGTCGGACATTGACCGAACAGGTGGTATGTCGTATTTGTTCCAGTCCTAAGCGGGATAAGCATCTTTTGTGTGTAGTTGAGCATCCGGCTGATATTGTGGCTGTTGAGCAGGCTACTGCTTATCAAGGATACTATTTTGTATTAGGTGGGCATTTGTCGCCTTTGGATGGCATTGGCCCGGAAGATATAGGTTTGGATAGTCTGGATGCGCGTTTGGCAGAAGGGGAACTGACCGAGTTGATTCTAGCGACTAATCCGACCGTGGAGGGTGAAGTCACGGCTCATTACATCAGTGAACTGGCGGGCAAGTATCATGTCACTACTAGCCGCATTGCTCATGGTGTACCGATGGGGAGTGAGTTAGAGTATGTGGATAGTGGCACTTTGTCACATGCCTTTGAAGGACGGAGGAAATATTGATGAGTGATTGCCTGTTTTGCCGGATTGTAGCCGGTGAGATTCCTGCTAAAAAAATTTATGAAGATGAGGATATAGTCGCTTTCCATGATATTAATCCTCAGGCTAGTTTGCATGTGCTGATTATTCCGCGACAGCATATTGCGACTATCAATGATATGCAGCCAGCGGATGCTGAGTTGGTGGGTAAATTATTTCTGGCGGCTAAAAAAATAGCAGCCGATACAGGTTATGCTGAAGGGTATCGCGTTTTTATGAATTGTGGCGAGCAAGGTGGACAGGTTATTTTCCATATGCACCTGCACTTGCTGGCAGGGGAGACACTACAGCGCTTACCCGGTTAAAACGGTTGTAGGTTTGGATGTAGCCCTGTCATATGACGGGGCTTTGTGTTTTAAAAAGGGCTAATTATGAAATGGAGATGGGCAGGGAGCCTAGTGTTTCTTTCATTGCTATTGTCGGCTTGTGGAGAAAAACAGCAGGGGGCACTTCTGCCAAGCGCTGAGGATAAATTTGCTGAGACCAGTCAGTTGGTGCACGCTTCTTCTTCCGAAGCTTTGGCACGACAAGTGCCTGAGTGGGCTGCTTATTTACAAAGAGTTCAGCAAGCCCTTGCTGCCGATCCACCTGTTTTGCCACTTGATGCAGCCGAATTGTCTGATCCTAAAGCCCAGTTGGCACAACGTATTGCTTTGGCGAATCCTCAGTTTGTTGCTTTCACCCGCGACGAACGCAGTGGCACAGCCTTGCGTAATGAAATTATGACCGTGCGACCTGTTTTAGCGGCAGATTTTAATGGTGATGCGGGGCCTTGTGAGCAGACGGACTGTTACCGAGTGGAAATGTATAATTATTTCCATAATGCTTCAGCGCTGGCTTTTGTGGATGTTGTTAATAATAAAGTATTGGGTGTGGCGCGACAGAATTATGCTCAACCTGATTTGAGTCAGCGTTTAATTGATTTGTCCAATGCGATTGCGGCGGCTTCGCCTGAAGTGCGCGCTATTTTGGGGGAGGAGTCCAAAACACGTCAACCTGATAAAAGTGAATTCAAGACGGCCTTGCAGGATTCCCGCTGTGAGCGCTCCCAGCATTTGTGTGTAGCGCCGACCTATGTGTTTGAAAGCGATGCTTTATGGGTCATCGTCGATTTAACAGAAGGGCGAGTAGTCGGTACGCGCTGGACGGACTTGGGTAGCAGTGGGCCGCCCATTGTGGTGACAGAGCGCAAGTTGGAAAATGAGTCGACTTACCATCATTACTGCGAAAAACAGAATAGTCTGTCTCGGCAAGATTGGGATTTGGATTATGTGATTACAGGCTCAGATGGCCTGCAAATTAGTCATGTTCGTTTTAAAGGACGGCGTGTTATTAAAAATGCCAAGTTATTGGATTGGCATGTTAGTTATTCCTCCAAAGATGGCTTTGGTTATAGTGATGCGATTGGTTGTCCGCTATTCAGCGCGGCTGTGGTGATTGCACACGACGGTCCGCAGATAGAAGCGATTATGCAGGATGGCAAAGAAATCGGCTTTGCTTTGATTCAGGATTTTCGCCAACCGCCTTGGCCTATACCGTGTAATTATCGTTATGTACAGCGTTTTGAGTTTTATCACGATGGTCGTTTCCGGGTAGCACAGGCTGATTATGGACGTGGTTGTGGTACTGATGGTACTTACCGTCCTGTTGTACGTATTGATGTTGATACGGGGGCAGATGATCCAGTAGAGAATGTTGCAGAATGGGATGGTAAACAATGGGTGGATTGGCAGGAAGAACAATGGCGCTTGCTGGACAAGGCTCAATTGACTCAGGAGGGTTATCAATACCGGATTACCGGGCAGGATGGACGAGGTTTTTATGTAGAGCCTAGCCGTGGTCAGTTTGGTGATGGTGGGCGTGGTGATCATGCGTTTACGTATTTCAGCGTTTATAAGCCAGAAGAAGGTGAGCAAGATATGATGACGCTGGGTTCATGTTGCAATACTGATTATCGGCAAGGACCTGAAGTGTTTATTGAGCCTGCGGAGTCTTTGCAAAACCAGGATGTGGTGATGTGGTATGTGCCGCAGTTAAAAAATGATGGGACTGCGGGTAGTGAATATTGTTGGGCGGATACTCGTATTAAGGATGGGATAAAAGAAATCAAGGTTTGGCCTTGTTATTCAGGGCCTATGTTTATTCCGGTGCAGTTATGAAATTTTTGTTGCAGTATGGATTGATTATTGCGTTCAGTCTCTATGCGCTGGTTGCTTGCCAAGCTCAATCTGAAGCGGAAAAGTTTCGCCCTGGTTTGACAGATCGTTGTGTGACTTTACCCGCTTTTATGGCACAGACTGGTCTGAAAATGCCGATTGCAATTGATAGTCGCCAGCAAGCTTATATGGGGCTACGTTTGGTAGAAAGCACTAGCGGTGAAACTTGGCAGCATCCCAGTTGGGACGATGCTGGCCATGTGGGTGCATTTGTACGTGATCGTCATGGGCATATTTATGTGGCTGCAACCCCGGAAGTGAGTTTGACCCATAATCCACCGGAACTACAAAACCGTATTTATCGCATTGATACCAAAACCGGCGTTATGCGTTTGTGGTTGGACTTGCCCGGTGAAAAGCCTTCAGCAGCGCATCCTTTGGGGGTAATGGGGCTGGCGTATGATTGTGATACGGACAGCCTCTATGTTAGTAGCATTGCCGGTTCAAATGGCAGCGAAACCAAGGGACGTATCTATCGCATTGCGGTGGCAAGTGGTGAAATTATGTCTACCTTACCGGAGACGGATGTGATTGGTCTGGGGGTTTTTAATGACGTGTGCTATAAGCGTTTGTATCTGGGGGCAGCACGTTCGCCAGATGTTTACTCTGTTGTACTTGATCATGAAGGGAATTTTACGCGACAACTGCGCCATGAGTTTTCCTTGGCCGCCTTGCCTGAGGGGAATGTGACGAATGCAAAAAAATTCAGTTTTAGGCAAGCTCAGGATAGGCAATATGTCATGCAAGTCAAAGAAGTGAACTTTGGCTTTCGCTTAATGGCAGAAAATAATCCTTATAAAAGGGTTTATAACTTTATCTATCAGGCATCGGATGATGCGTGGTCTTTCAGGGGGACTACACCAGAGGCTGGATTCTAGGCCAAATTCGTATATACCGTTAAGATCGTTACATAAATACTTATATTAATAAAAGCCTAGTGCTTGATTTAACACACTTTATCATCAGGGGTTGCGCACGCTTTGGGCTTTTTTGTTCTGCGGACAGTGTGCAGTGGAAAGTGGGATCAATGAGAAAAATAATAACACGGTGGGGCTTCTTTAGAAGCAAACAGAGCGGCTGGATGAGCTGGTTGCAGGTCAGTAGCCTGTTATTGCTTCTGTGTAGTGCTGGTGGGGTTAAGGCCAATGTGAGCGGTGAGGTCTACCGCGAGTGGTCGTTCAACGGCACAACCTCAAACGTTTATGGCACGCGAGATTTGAATGAGCTTGGTGTAGAAGGTATTAGCGTGCGCGTCACAGGCGATAATGGTGTGACCGAAACGGTCACAAGCAGTACAACGGGCGCGTGGTCTTCTACCGTAGGGAGTCTAGGTAACCACGTGCGGGTCGAGTTTCTTAATATTCCTTCCTATCTTTTTCCTAGTATGACAGACTCAGGTACGAATACCTTGGTGCAGTTTGTGACTGATGGTGACACGTCGGTAAATTTGGGTTTGTATAATCCGGCTGATTATTTTGATACCTCTACCCCTAATTTGGTGACCTCCGTCTATGTGAACGGTGATCCCTTGGCAACGACTGGCAATGGTGATCCCTTAGCGAAAGATTTCAGCTCGCTGCGTATGTTTCCTGATAATTCCGAGAATTGGATTTGGGATGCACCGGCCTATACCAATCTAGCTAATTTGGGTGATATCGGTTCAACTTGGGGTTTGGCTTATCAGCGTGAAACAGGTACTTTGTTTGCGGCTGCCTTTGTAAAGCGGCATGTGGGTTTGGGGTCTATCGATGGCAGCAATACCACAACTGGGGGTATTTATGCGATTGATGTTGCTACCCAAACCGTAACACCTTGGCTGGATATTAATACCTTAAGCGGAGTGAATGCTGGTCAGGATCCGCGTACCGAAGAAGGCAGTACCTTACCACCTGAGCGTACTTCGCCCAATCATGATGTGTTGGCATTTGATGCGGTCGGCAAGCGCGGTATTGGCGACATTGATATGTCGGAAGACGGTAAAATGTTGTATGTCATGGAGTTGGCCGGTCGACAATTGCTAATGATTGATGTAGCAAGTAAAACGCTGTCCGCAGCTATTGCAGTACCCAATCCTGATGCGGCTCGTTGTAACGCAGATGATGTACGTCCTTTTGCCATTGGGGTAAATGACGCTGAAGTGTATATCGGTGTGGTCTGTTCCGCAGAAACTTCCCATGACACCGATGATTTGCATGCTTATGTAATGCAGTTAAATGGCAGCACTTTTACAACAGTACTTGATTACAGTTTGGTCTTTCCTCGTGGTAAGCGGCAAGGTGTAGACAATGTGGCTCCTGCAGATTGGCGGCCTTGGGCGCGTGATTGGAATGATGTGCTAGATAAGGATACTTGGTATGCCTCGGCCTTATCGCCAATATTTTCTGATATTGAATTTGATATTGATGGTTCTTTGATCATGGGATTCATGGATCGCTCAGCACATCAGTTGGGCTTTAAAAACTACTCCACGGATACTGTATCTACCTCAACTAGTACAGAAGGTTTATCACAAGGTGATATTTATCGGGCTTGTCCAAATGGCACAGGGTCGTGGTTATTGGAGTCAAATGGCAGTTGCGGTGGTGTAATCACAACTGGCGTAGACAATGCTGAAGGCCCTGGGGGCGGTGAGTTTTATGTGGGGGATTTCGGGCGCAGTCAGAATGAGCACCAAAACTCACATTTGGGCGGTTTGGCATTTTTGCCTGGTTCGGGGCGAGTTGTTTTAAGCCAAATGGATCCTGCGGATGGCAGCATGGCCGTAGCTGGTATTAAGTGGTTGTCAAATTCAAGCGGTAAAGGTGAGCAAGCTTTTATTTTAACGCGTGAATCTGGTAAAGCGGGGGGCGAAGGGACGTTTGGTAAAGCGGGTGGCTTGGGTGAAGTCGAAATATTAGGGAGTGCTGCTCCGGTAGAAGTAGGTGATCGTATTTGGTTTGATGCTAACAGCAATGGTTTACAAGATGCGAATGAAGTCGGTATCGATGGTGTGAATGTAACATTGACTTGCGGTCAGGATACGGCCAGTGTTACTACAAGCCGTGGTGGTTTGTATGCGTTCAGCAATGCCAGTGGCGGGAATGCAAGTTTTATGGATTGGGGTGAAAGCTGTGTTTTGCGCGTTGATAGTTCACAAGATGCCTTGTCTGCTTATCTATTGAGTAATAGTAATGCCAACGGTGAAACCGGCAACAGTGCAGCAACCGATTTACTGGATTCTGACGCTATTGATAATGCGGGCACTGCTGAGATTAACTTCACCGTAGGCGCTAGCGGCGAAAATAATCATACCTTGGATTTTGGATTTGTAGAGCGTCCACAGGCTGATTTGCAGCTCAGTAAAACTGTGAATCCTACGATTATTCAGCGTGGTGAAACGGCTATATTTAATTTGACTGTTAGTAATGCGGGCGCTGCAACAGCCACTGGTGTTGTCGTTAAGGATGTATTGCCGGCGGCACTGCTTTATGTCAGTGATGATGGCGCTGGTGCTTATGTGAATGCGAGCGGCCATTGGACGATTGGCAATATTCCAGCGGGTGAATCCAGAAGTTTAAATATTACTGTGCGTAGTCCTGATGTGCCTTTTTAACCAGTTTATCTGCTTGGCATGATCTCCCTGTACTTAGATGTAAAAGCTGAGCTATGAATAGGTATAACAATCATAAATCAATTTTAAAAATTAGGGGTTTTAGACGAATGAGAAAAATGATAACGACCAGACAGGTACTATTGAGCTTTTGTGCCATTGGTGTCTTAACGGCAGGTAATACAGCTTGGGCTGATTTTGATGTCAATAACTGTGTACAGGTGACGGCAACAGCAGAGGATGATTCGGACTCGAAACCTAATAATAAAGGAACAACAGCGGATATCCTGACGGCGGTTAATGGCAATACTAACGAAGATGATGAAGCTTGTGCTGTGACAAGCGTTAAATCTATTTATGACTGGGGTGATGCGCCTGATTTTTATGGTACGACAGGTGCTTCACATGAAATCTTCCCTGATTTACATTTAGGTGCGACCGTAGAGCCTGAAGCAAATGGTCAGCCAAGTGTTGCTGCTGATTTAGATGGCACGGAAGAGGATGGCGTCAATATTCCATCACTTACCGATGGTCAGGCATTAACATTGAGTGTAACGGCCACGAATACTTCACCTAATCCAGCACAGGTCATTTGCTGGATTGATTATAATGGTGATGGTGTGTTTGCTACCGATGGTTCTGAGTCTGGTGGTGCAGTAGTGCGGATGGGAAGTACCGATGCGAGTATCGATGTCACCATGCCACAAGTACCTGCGACGGCCTCTACGGATACCGGCGGTAGCAGCTACGCTCGTTGTCGTTTGACCACTGATACCGTAGATGCTAGCAGTGCAACTGGTGCGCTCAGCGACGGTGAGGTTGAGGATTATTTAGTCAGCTTTGTTGCTCAGCCACAATTTGACTTGGCTTTGCGTAAGTCATTGGAAACCAACCAGGCTAGCAATGTTCGAGCAGGCGACACGGTTAATTACAAGATTGAAGTAATTAACCAAGGTGGTATCGATGCAAGCGATATTAAAATCATTGACTACATACCAGCAGGTATGACGCTGAGTGATACTAACTGGACAGCCAGTGATGATGGTGCTTCTGCGACGCTGAATACTCCTATTGCGAGCTTGCCAGCAGGTGAAACAACGACTGTTTCAATTAGTTTGGTGGTGGATGAGGGCGCTACAACAGGTTCTAAGGAGAATGCGGCTGAAATTATGGCCGCCAAAGATGGTAGTGGTAATCCAGCAACTGATAATGACTCTATTATGGATAATAACTCTGCCAATGAAAAAGGTATTGTCCCTGATGTCGTTGATAACTCTGGCGGTGATGAAGATGATCACGATACGGCCACTATCACTGTTGATCCAACGGTAGATATTTCTGTCTCAAAGACCGTTGATAAAGAGATCGTTCGCCGTGGTGAAACCTTAGTCTATACGCTGACTGCTACCAATAAGGGACCAGATAATGCGACTGGTGTCGTAGTAACTGACCAATTACCTGCCACGCTTACTTATGTTTCCGATACCAGTGGTGGCGCTTACGATGCTGGAACAGGTAACTGGTCTGTTGGCAATTTGGCGAAAGGCGCTTCACGCAGCATCGATATTACAGTAACGGTTAAGTCACGTACACCATAAGGTATTTGTTGATGAGCTTACCTAAACTGCGCTGTGCGTGGGGTGGGATAAGCCTAATGGTATTTGCGTGGCTGTCGGCTGCGCGAATACCTGATAAATGTTATTTCAAAACATTTTGTGGTGGTTCTAGCCGTTTTTGTAAGTTCCAGAAAGCCTAAGCTTTTTATTGATGAGTTTATTCATGAAAACTATAAAGTACACAAAACATGCCTTATTGTTTGTCTGTATGACAGGTGGGCTATTAACAGCAGGCCATGCCCTAGCTGATGAAACCGTAAATAACTGTGCGGAAATCATGAGTGCCAACGAAAACGACCCGAACTCCACGCCCGGCAATAAAGGCAGCACTGCTGCTATAGCAACGGCGGTTGATGCCGAAAGCAATGAAAATGATGAGGATTGTGCGGTTTTAACTGTGCAATCTATTTATGACTGGGGTGATGCTCCAGATTTTTATGGCACAACGGCTAGTGCGAGTGGTGCTGTACACGAAATTTATCCGGGATTACATTTGGGTGTTGCACTTGATGATGAAACCGACGGTCAAGCCAGTACAGATGCACTGGGTGATGATCAAAATGGTGATGATGAGGATGGTGTCATCACGGAGCTTAATTTGACCGATGGGCAAGCTTTAACATTGAGTCTGACCGCTAGCAATGCTTCTAGCACTGATGCAAATGTTATGTGCTGGATTGATTATGATGGTAACGGCATTTTTGCGACGGATGGTTCTGAGTCGGGTAGTGCTCTAATACCTGCTGGAAGTGCTGATGCGGCGATCAGTGTGTCTATGCCTATGCCTGTGGTTCCAGCTCATGCTAGTACGGCTACTGGTGGCTCCAGCTATATGCGTTGCCGTATGACTACAGCTACGATGGATGCTAGCAACGCTACAGGCAGTTTGCCGGATGGTGAAGTTGAAGATTATGCTGTTAGCTTCACACCTGTTCCCGTCTTTGACTTGGCTTTACGCAAGTCATTGGCATCTGATCAGTCAGCTACGGTCAATGTAGGTGATACAGTTAACTATGTTATTGAGGTCTTTAACCAAGGCAATATTGAAGCAAGCAATGTAGCCATCATGGATTACATACCGGCTGATATGCAGTTGGCCGACAGCAATTGGACGTTGAATGGTACACAAGCTAGTTTGAATACCCCGATTGCTGCTATTCCAGCCGGTGGTTTTGCCACGGTTACGATTGCTTTGAAAGTCAATGCTAATGCTCCGGTGGGTGTATTGCGTAATGCGGCTGAGATTGTTTCGGCCAATGGTGTGGGCGGTTCTCCAGCAACAGATGCTGATTCTAGTTTTGATAGCGATTCGGCCAATGATGTATTCGTAGATGATGTTATTGATAATACGAGTAGTGATGAAGACGATCATGATATTGCCGATGTTACTGTTCAGGCGAGTGCCGATGTGCACATGGAAAAAACGGTAGATAAGCTAAGGGTCAATCGGGGCGAAACTTTCGATTATACCCTGACTGTCACCAATGATGGTCCTCATGCTGCTACGGGTGTAGTGGTTAATGATCCCTTACCGATACATGCGGTGGATTATTTAAATGATGATAGTTCAGATGCTTATGATCCTGTTACAGGAAACTGGTCGGTTGGTAGTTTGGCAGTGGGTGAATCCAAGGTGATTAATATAACCGTGCGTGTAAAAGCACGGTCTATAGCAGCACCTTAATGAATGGCTTTTGGCAGTACAGTACTTTTTTGGTGGTACTGCACATTGGTCACTGCAAATTTTGTTTAAAACAGTGAATGCTTATAGTGAAGTTTTAAGCATTACATAACGATAGATAACAGTAAAAATGCCAGGGCATAATATGAAAATAACAAGACTCCCCTTAAGCATATCCGTTCTTGGTTTGTTTGCGGCTCTTTCCAGTGCACAGGCGAACGAGTTGATTGTTAACTGTGCCCAGCTTGGCGCATCTTCAGGGCAAGGCTCGGTGGTCGAACCTAGTGAGTTTTGTGCAAAAACTATCATACCTTTTGACTTTGGTGATGCGCCCGCACCTTATCCTAGTTCAAAAGAAGCAAATGGTGCTCGACATGAGTTAGGAACAGATGTTTATTTGGGGACTTGTGTTGATAGTGATTCTGGCTTTGAGGTAGGCGATTTAGAAGCTTCATTGGACGATAATAATGCAGCTACGCCTGTTTATGGTACTTGTACGGACGATGATGATGAAGACGGTGTAACATTTAGTCGTATTGTGCTGGGTCAAAAAGACATTCCTGTACAGATTGTTGCCAATAAGGCTTGTAAACTCAATGCTTGGATTGACTGGGATGCCAGTAAGGATTGGAACGGTACGGGTGAGCAGGTTTTCAAGGATGTTGACTTGGTGGAGGGCAATAATGAAGTGCTTTTGGATGTTCCTAAGTTTGCCGCAGTAAGCTCTACCTTTGCTCGTTTTCGTTGCTCTACCGCAGGTGGTGATAAGATTGTAGGTGATGCGCTTGATGGTGAGGTTGAAGATTATAAAATTAGGATTGAAGCTTCTGATGCCAAACCGCCATTAAGTGTAGGTAATCTGGTTTGGTTGGATGCTGATCGTAATGGTCAACAAAATAAAGGTGAGTATGGCGTCGCGGGTACTGAGCTTACTTTACTGAAAGCCGATGGTACACGGGCGCGTGATTTGAATAATGTGCTTGTCCCCATACAGATAGTCGCTGCTGAGGGTGACTATCTGTTTACGAATTTGCCAGCAGGTGAATACATTGTCAGAGTGAAACCGCCCGCAGCTTATAGCTCGACGGAAGGGGGCATTGATCCTGATAAAGATGCCAGTGACACTGATAGTAACTGTACCATTGTCAATGGTCATATCCAAACGCCAGCCTTTACGCTTTCCGAGCAAACGACGATTAATAATACCAATCCTAGCGTTGATTGTGGGCTTTATCAGCTACACCACAGTATTGGTAATCAAGTGTGGATTGATAATGGTGGTGGCGTGCTGGCCAATGCCAATAATGGTTTGCTGGATAGCGGTGAACCCGCAGTAAGCGATGGGGTGCGTATCGAGTTATTGGGCAAGGCAGGTAATCTTATATCTAGCACAACAACCCAGAATGGCTTTTATCTGTTTAGCCCTTTGGTTCAGGGCGAATACAAAGTGTGTATTGCAGCTTCTAATTTTAATAGCGGTGGCTTATTGGCTGGCTATACCGCTAGTACGGGGGGAGATGAGATAGATGCCAATCTCGATGGGGATAATAACGATAACGGCGGTGCTTTGGATGCTAAGGGTATTTGCTCTGGTTGGTTGACCTTGGGTGTGGATGAGCCTTTGAATGAATCACCTACCGCTTCTGGTGTTGTTGGCGATGATGGATACGGTTCGTTGGATGCGCATGCTAATCTGACGGTCGATTTTGCGCTCTTGCCACCAAGCACGCCGGTAGCGACACCGCTGACCTTGGGTGACAAAGTATGGGTGGATTTGAATGCAGACGGTATTCAGGATGAGGTTGAGCCTGGTTTGTCTGGTGCCAGTGTTCGCTTAACTACTGCTTCCGGCGTTACAGTCAATGATCTGGACGGCAAGCCAGTCGGTGTACAGGTTACATCGGATACGGGGCTTTATCGCTTCACTAATCTGCCAGAGGGTGACTATATTGTAACCGTGCAACCACCTTCAGGCTATTACTTGACTGAAGGTGGTCTGGATGTTGATGGCAGCAATGATAATACAGATAGTAACTGTATCGCTGCTTCAGGCTCTAGTGCTAAAACTCATCCTGTAACATTAAGTATTGGGGCTGAGCCTAGTTCTAGTGTTGATGGGGATGATGAAAATAGTAACTTGACGGCTGATTGCGGCTTCTATCGTTCAGTCAGTGTAGGCGACACCATTTGGGACGATTTGAATGCCGATGGACAGCAAGATGTGAATGAGCCTGGTTTGTCTGGCGTTACGGTTGAGCTGACCGAGGCAGATGGTCTCACGCCTGTCTTGGATTATAACGGCGATGTCATACCCGCAGTTACTACAGATAGTTCGGGATCTTATCGTTTTGATAATCTTAAGCCTGGAACTTATGCCGTTGTAGTGAAGCCGCAGATAGGTTATCAGGTTTCTCCTGGTGGTAATGACCCTGATACCGATACCTCGGCGACCGATAGCAACTGTGTAGCGCAAGATGGTATTTACCGTACACCATCATTTGATTTGCGGGTGGATGGTGATGTTAGCCACTTCCATAATCCTGATGTTGACTGCGGTTTCTATCGTTCAGTCACTTTGGGCGACTTTGTCTGGATTGATCGTGATGCTGATGGTAGACAAGATAGTGGCGAGCCAGGTTTGGCGGGTGCTACTGTGCGTCTAATGGATAGCAATGGTCAAGCGGCCAAGGATCTATTTGGTAACACAGTACCTGCGGTAATAACTGATCAAAATGGTAAGTACCGTTTTAGTCATTTGGCTGAAGGTGATTATGTTGTATCTGTCACTGTACCGATGGGTTTTACGCCAACCTTGGCGGTGGCTGATGCTAATAGTGACAATGACACAGACAGTAATGGCGTGGTCAGATTGGATGAATTAAGTGTCAAGAGTCAGAGTATTAAACTGGAGTGGGGAAGAGAACCTAGCTTTGAAGATGATGATAGTTCCAGTAACCTTACTGTAGATTTTGGTTTTGTACCTGGTGCGGGTGTTCAAATTCCAACCTTGAGCCAGTGGGGGATGATCTTCTTGTCCTTCTTGATGGCTATTGTCGCTTTGTTTAGGCGGCGAGAACATTGATAGATTCATAGATTTTGTCATTTACATCAGTGTGTACAGTGTGTACTTGTAAACAATGCCAGAGAGTTAGCCGCTCTCTGGCGTTTGTTTTGACAGTGATTGACGAGTGATTGACGCTGGCCTATAGCTATCAAGCACGAAGCTTTTTCGAGGGTGATGCAATGCAAGAATTATTGTAAGATGACTCACTTTTATGGATGGCGGTGTCAGGCTTTATGGCAGGTAAAACACTTTACGATAAGCTTTGGGAAGCTCATGTCGTTCGGCAAGAATCCGATGGTACGGCCTTGCTTTATATTGATCGTCATCTAGTGCACGAGGTGACTTCCCCGCAAGCATTTGAAGGCTTGAAAATAGCCGGGCGTAGCCCTTGGCGCACAGGCTCTATGGTCGCTGTTCCCGATCATAATGTACCTACTACAGGTCTAGAAGCAGGTATTACTGATCCAGTTTCACGTTTACAAGTCGAAACCTTGGAAGATAATTGCCGCGATTTTGGCATTACGGCCTTTAAAATGGGTGATATTCGCCAAGGTATTGTACATGTCATTGGTCCCGAGCAAGGAGCAACCTTGCCGGGTATGACGGTGGTGTGTGGCGACTCGCATACCTCGACTCACGGTGCATTCGGCGCATTAGCTCATGGGATTGGTACGTCCGAAGTAGAGCATGTCATGGCTACCCAGTGTCTGATCCAAAAGAAAATGAAGAATATGCTGGTCAGTGTGGATGGCAAAGTTGGCCAAGGTGTCACGGCTAAGGATATTGTACTGGCGATTATTGGCGAAATGGGTACAGCAGGCGGAACGGGTTACGCTATCGAGTTTACGGGTGAGGCTATTCAGGATCTTTCCATGGAAGGGCGTATGACAGTTTGCAATATGGCTATTGAGGCTGGAGCGCGGGCTGGCATGATTGCCGTAGACGAGATAACCATCAATTATGTGAAAGACCGTTCTTATGCTCCAAAGGGGGAAGAATGGGATAGAGCCGTTGCAGCTTGGCGTGATTTGCACTCGGATGCGGATGCTGTATTCGATCGGGTAGTGCATATAGACGCTGCGAGTATCCAACCACAGGTGACTTGGGGCACTTCGCCTGAAATGGTCGTGTCTGTGGAGGGTAATATACCTGATCCAGAGAAAGAAGGTGATGCTACTCGCGCCAATAGTATTCGAGCAGCGCTTAAATATATGGGTTTGGAAGCTAATACACCGATTACTTCAGTCCTTATTGACAAAGTATTTATTGGCTCTTGTACAAATTCGCGCATTGAGGACTTGCGCGCTGCGGCTGCTGTAACCCGAGGGCGTAAAGTTGCTGCTAATATTAAGTTGGCAATGGTTGTGCCAGGCTCTGGTTTGGTTAAACAGCAAGCTGAACAGGAAGGTCTAGATAAGATTTTTTTGGCAGCAGGGTTTGAATGGCGTGAGCCAGGTTGTTCCATGTGTTTAGCCATGAATGCAGATCGGCTTGATCCGGGTGAGCGTTGTGCTTCCACGTCTAATCGGAATTTTGAGGGGCGGCAAGGACAGGGTGGGCGTACCCATTTGGTTAGCCCAGCTATGGCGGCGGCGGCGGCTGTAGCCGGTCATTTTGTTGATGTGAGGGCGTTTTAATGGATAAGTTTACCGTACATACTGGCTTGGTGGTGCCGCTGGATCGCGCCAATGTGGATACTGATGCTATTATTCCTAAGCAGTATTTGAAATCCATTAAGCGTACTGGTTTTGGCCCGACGCTGTTTGATGATTGGCGTTATTTGGAGCCAGGTGAGCCTGGCATGGATCACTCTAAACGCCAAACAAATCCTGATTTTGTATTAAATATTCCCCGTTACGCAGGAGCTTCCATTTTATTAGGGCGGGAAAACTTTGGCTGCGGTTCGTCGCGGGAGCATGCAGTTTGGGCTTTGGATGATTATGGTTTTCGTGCCGTCGTAGCGCCTAGTTTTGCAGATATTTTTTTTAATAATAGCTTCAAAAGTGGATTGTTGCCTATTGTGTTAGCGTCTGCGACGATAGAACAGTTATTTCAAGAAGTGGCGGCAGCACCTGGTTATCAATTAACGATTGATTTGCCAGCGCAACAAGTACGCAGTCCATCAGGAGCGTCTTTTAGCTTCGATATTGATGCGTTTCGTAAATATTGCTTGTTAAATGGTCTGGATGATATTGGATTGACCTTGCAACATGCGGATGCTATCCGTGCTTATGAAGAGCGTCGTAAACGGGAAGCGCCTTGGTTATTTAAGCATGTTTAAATGCTGCGGATTGCTGTAAAATATAAAGCAGTTTTCTGGCTATTTGAGCTATTTTCAGAGGGTGTCATGATAAATAAGATTTTGGTTTTACCTGGTGATGGTATCGGGCCGGAAATTATTTCCGAAGCACTCAAAGTACTCATGTTTTTCAAACGTGAGGGCAGCCTTGGTATGGAAATTGAGTATGCTCATATTGGTGGGGCTGCTTACGATGCAGAAAAGCATCCTTATCCTGCCAGCACTCAGCAGCTAGCAAAGCATTCAGATGCTATTTTGTTAGGCGCTGTCGGTGGGCCACAATACGATACCCTTGAGCGTTCTTTGCGTCCTGAGCGGGGGTTATTGGCTATTCGTGCCGATTTAGGGCTGTATGCCAATTTGCGCCCAGCCATTCTATATGAAGAGTTGGCAAATGCTTCCTCACTTAAGCCAGAGTTAGTGGCCAATCTTGATATTATGATTGTGCGTGAATTGACGGGTGGCATTTATTTCGGTCAACCACGTGGCATTGAAACTTTAGACAGTGGTGAACGGCGCGGCTTTAATACGCTGGTTTATTCTGAGTCAGAAATCGAGCGTATTGCGCGCACAGCCTTTGAGACAGCTATGAAGCGCCATAAGCGTCTATGTTCGGTAGACAAGGCGAATGTTTTAGAGGTGACTGAATTGTGGCGTGAAGTAGTAACACGTGTAGGGCAGGAATACCCTCAAGTACAGCTCAGCCATATGTATGTGGATAATGCAGCGATGCAACTGGTGTGTGCGCCTAAGCAGTTTGATGTGATGGTGACGACGAATATGTTTGGTGACATTCTGTCTGATGCTGCGGCTATGCTGACGGGTTCTATCGGTATGTTGCCATCTGCCTCCTTGAATCAGTCTGGAGTGGGTTTGTATGAGCCTATTCACGGTTCCGCACCGGATATTGCAGGTAAGGATATTGCAAATCCTTTAGCGACTATTTTGTCGGTTGCTATGTTGTTGCGCTATAGCTTGAATCAGGCGGGATTGGCTGACCGTGTCGAAGCTGCGGTTAGGCAAGTATTGAAACAAGGTTTACGTACAGCCGATATTTATGAGGAGGACACTCGTAGAGTAGGCACTTCAGATATGGGAGATGCTGTAATTCGCGCCTTAGAAAATTGAGACGATTCATGTTGAATGAAAGCAAAAAACTGAATGTCGCTGTAGCAGGCGCTGTTAGCTTGGTCGGTGAGGCCATTCTGGATTTGCTGGCTGAGCGTAAATTTCCTTGTCAGCAAGTATATGCGCTAGGTACAGGCGAGGCTGTTGGCAAAGATGTCAATTTTGGGCGTAAAAGTCTGGAAGTGAATGAGCTAGCTGATTTTGATTTCACTCAGGTAGAAATTGTTTTTTGGGCGGATGAACGTGAATTAGCAGTGGAATTTGCACCACGGGTAAGCCAATCAGCTTGTGTTATGATTGATCTTTCTGGTGCATTTGCCGAGAAAGACGATGTTCCTTTAATCGTAGCAGATGTCAATGAAGCAGCTTTATCTGCTGATAAAATGTGTAATATGATCGCTTGTCCCTCATCTGCTACCGTTCAGCTACTGACTGCTTTAATGCCATTACACAAGGTCGCTACGATAGCACGCATTGATGTGGCTACCTATCAAGCAGTTTCTTCAGCAGGTAAGGCAGGTGTTCAGGAATTGGCTTCTCAAACAGCCAACTTATTAAATGCTCGCTCCATCGATCCTGGTGTGGTTTACCCCAAACAGCTTGCTTTCAATGTATTGCCACAAGTATCTGAGTTCCTGGACAATAGATATACCCAGCAAGAAATGCAATTATCACAGGAAAGCAGACGAGTGTTGGATAATACCACTTTATCTGTAAATGTAACTGCCGTAACCGTACCTGTATTTTTTGGATCTTCGATGGCTGTTCATCTGGAAACAGAGCAAGTTTTGCCTATAAGCAAAGCGTGCCAGCTATTAGAAGAAAACCAGCCAGTAAAGTTTTACAGTGAAGGGGCTGATTACCCTGTGGCTGTTGATAATGCCCTGAATGAAACGCGCGTCCTAGTGGGTCGTTTGCGTGCTGATTTATCTCATCCAAAACGTCTTAATTTATGGATAGTCGCGGATAATATACGTGTTGGTAGCGCTTTGAATAGCGTAAAAATTGCTGAATTATTACGGCGCAAGGCGCTGGTTTAGGTATATTTGCCCGGAATTCAGCACAAATTAATTCGTACCTGTGACAATAAAGCGGTGAACCGGCGAATCTATAAGTCGTTCAGGGGCTTGTGGCAAATACTTGTGTTTTGAAACACTTGAGATATAGTTTAATGCTAACAATACCAATAAATCACTATTCATCCAGAATTTTAATACCAAGGGCTGACGCAAACTCAGGGGATGAACAGAGATGTAATCGTTGCACTAGTAAAGGGGAATCGCAGTGAAAAAACAGGCTCTCAGTTTGGCTGTTATGATCGCAGGGACTTATCCTGTCGCATCAAACGCCTTGAGTCTTGGCGATATTGAGTCAAACTCCAATTTGAACCAGCCATTGAGGGCAAGGATAGAGTTGTTATCCGCCAACCCTCGAGAGACACAGCAGTTACGAGTTCGCATTGCCCCAGCTTCGGTGTTTAGTCGTGTTGGCATCGACCGACCTGCATTTCTGGATCATTTGCGCTTTAGCAGTGCCGTTCAAAATGGCAAGCCGGTTATTTTGGTTTCTTCAGATGCGCCTATTTCTGAGCCGTTTGTTAACTTCCTATTGGAAGTCAGTTGGCCACAAGGACAGTTGTTGAAAGAGTATACGGTCATGTTGGATCCGCCGGTACTGATGCAACCGGGTAATACTATGTTGGCGAGTAATGAGGCCGCAGTGCGCGCAGAACCTCGGCCTAGTGGTATCGTTAATCGTCCAGCTCAACAACAACCACAAGCTGTGCGGCGGGTTGCGCAAGCTCCGCTTCCAGCACCTGTCCAAGCTCAGCGGGTGCAACAAACCCGACGAGTACAGCAAGCTGCTCTGCCAGCAAAACAAGTGGTACAACAGCCAGTTCGGCCTCATGCTGCGGGTAGTCGTACTTATCGTGTGCGGTCGGGAGATACTTTGCACAAAATTGCCAGTCGTATGCACGCCCCTGGTGTGAATATTGATCAGATGATGTGGGCTTTGTATCGTAGTAATCCACAGGCGTTTATTGAGAATAATATTAATGGTTTGAAAGCAGGTGCCGTATTAAGAGCCCCCGCAGCCGGTGTAGCCGAAACGGTTTCACGTGCAGAAGCGAGACGTCAAGTACGCCAACAATATGCTGCATGGAAAAAGTTTCGTGCTACCTTGGCGCGTAAAACCGTTCCACAGTCTAGTGCCCGTACTGCATCAAACAAGACCAAGTCGAATAAGTCCAAAGCTGCTGCTACTAGTACGGCTCGTAATGATAAGGCTCGCTTAGAGGTTCTTGGCAGTAAAGACAAGCTTGCTAGTAATAAGACCCGTTCATCTGGTGGTAACAGCGCACGTCTTGCTGAGTTGGAAAAAGATTTAGCTTTGGCACGTGAGTCTTTGGCAACACGTCAGCGCGAAACACAAGAACTTCGTTCTCGCGTTGCTGAATTGGAGTCTTTGTTAAGCAAAAAAGATCGTCTGATTGCTTTGCGTGATGACCAGTTGGCTGCGTTACAACGTAATTTGGCCGCTACACCACAAGCTAATGATATTCAAAACCATATGGGCAATGTTGATGCGACCAACAATGCCATTATTCGTGCAGAACCTGATAAGGGTAAGGCTGCGACTGCTACAGGCGCTAATCGGGCTTCAACGTCGCAGCAAACGCCAACGCCAGTTACTTCTCCAGCACAAAGCACTGCACCTGCCCGTCCTCGTCCTCCTGTATCACAGCCGGTGACGCCTAGTCGGCCACCTGTGCAGACAGAAGAGACAGCGCCCAAGCAGTCGGTAGCTCAGCCTGTAAAGCCTACAACATCTGAGGCTTCCGGTAGTGACTTGATGAGTCTGTTGAGCTCGCCACTCTTATGGAAAATTGGTTTAGGGGCTTTAGCATCCTTGCTAATTTTGGGGCTGCTATTACGCTTTATGGGGCGTCGCAAAGCACGTAATAATAATGATTTTGAAGAAAATTTTGATACTGCTGACTTTGACCTAGACGCTCAGCCCGTTGCGGTTCATAAAGCGCAAAATAATTTTGATAGCGCTTATGGTGATCTTGAAGATCAACTCAACAAAGCTGAAAAGCTAAGTGGGCAAAGTTTTGATGATAGTGCTCATCTCCAAGCGGATCAAAAGAAAGCTGCTGCAAGCAGCAGTCCTGCTAAAACACCTCTCCCAGATACTGAGGGGGATGAAGTGTTGGAGGAAGCCAATGTTTATATCGCCTATGGTTTGCACCAACAAGCAGAGTCTGAACTGAAAAAAGCTTTGGAAAAACATCCAGAGCGCTTAGAGTACCGTCACAAGTTATTGGAAAATTATTTTGCAGCGAATAATCGTGAGGCATTTGATCAGCAAGCCGCCGCTTTTTTAAGTTCTGATGCGGGTCGTCAATCTCCTTTCTGGAAGGATATTGCGGCTTGGGGAAGTAAAATCAGCCCTGATAATCCTTTGTATCGTACTGATGGTAGTACAGTAGCTAATGCGAGTTCCAAGCTAGGTGCTGGTGTAGCAGCTGTCGGCGCGGCGGTTGCAGGTGCAGCGGGTGTTGCAGCAGTTAAAGCCTCAGACTTTGCTGATTCGGTAAAAGATACAGCAAAAGATACGGCTGGTTTGGATGATAGCCTAGACGATGATGACTTTGCATTAGGCTCTACTGCCTCAACTCAATTTGATGATGATTTATTGTCAGATTCAAGTTTGGATGACAGCTTCTCAAGCGACGCTTCATTTGCAGATGAAAAAGATGAGTTTGACTTTGAACTGGATGAAATTGAGCGGCAATTAGCTCGTCATGATGATGATTTGGATAGTTTTGCTGATCATGAGCTGAATACGGATGATTTAGACTCGGCTGATACGGTGGGTGATGATCTTGATTTTAATCTGGACGATTTGGTCACTGATTCTGGTAGTTCAGCGAAGGATGATACTTTCTCTACAGACTTTGATGACGATAATACAGTCGATTTGTCTGGTGCTGTAGCAGATGATTTGCAGTTGGATGATGCGCTTGATTTCAATTTTGATGATGACTCATTAGCCGATAATACAGCCGATAATACGGTTGAATCGCTTGATTTCACTGATACTGATACTGGTAGTGACAGTGAGTCCAACAGTGCAGAGCTAGATGAACTGGAACAAGATGATTTGCTGGACTTTGATCTAGATGAGCCAACTGAGCCAGAGGCTGAGGCAAGTCAAGCTACTTCGCCAGCCGCAGCTAATGATGATAATGAGAAGGTCACTAATCTTAATTTACACCTAGATGAAAATACGGGTATTAAGAAAATCCTGCCACAGGATACATTCTATGCCCAGGAATCCAAAGCAGCGGCTAACCCAACTAAGCCTCCTGAAGATGAAGAGAGCTGGTTAGGTGATATTGATGATGCACTGTCTTTCTTGGATATGCCTGATGATGAGCTGGATTTGCACGAGGCACATATCAGCACTAAGCTGGATTTGGCTCGAGCTTATTTGGATATGGGCGATATTGAAGGTGCGCGCAGTACTTTGGAAGAAGTCATGGTAGAAGGCAATGACAATCAACGTCGTGAAGCAGAAACCTTGTTACATCAGACGGGTTGAGTCTTACTAGCATTAAGGTTATAAAGGTCGGCTTGTCCGGCCTTTTTTATTGTTAAGCTAATGAAATTTGCAGCTTGTGTGGAATATGATGGTGCAGCTTATTGCGGCTGGCAGCGCTTGGGGCATGCTGCTTCCGTGCAGCAGTGTATAGAAGCAGCGCTGTCCAAAGTGGCTAATGAATCTATTCAAGTGGTGTGCGCGGGGCGAACCGACAGCGGCGTGCATGCAACCGGACAGGTGATTCACTTTGAAACCAATGCTGTACGTTCTACACGCGCTTGGTTACTAGGAGCCAATGTTAATCTGCCCTATGACATCAGTTTGCGTTGGGTCATATCCGTTGCAGATGATTTTCATGCGCGTTTTTCGGCTCGTTCCCGACGTTATCGTTATGTCATTCTAAACCGTTCTGCTAAACCGGCTTTGTTGTATAAAAAAGTTGCTTGGTATCACCATTCACTGGATGTTGACAAAATGCACAATGCAGCACAAGTGTTGCAGGGAGAGCATGACTTCAGTAGTTTTCGGGCTTCAGGCTGTCAGGCCAGTCATGCGCGTCGAGAGATTTACACGATTCGGGTGAGTCGCGCGGGAGCTTTTATTTACATTGATGTATCCGCTAATGCTTTTTTGCACCATATGGTACGCAATATTGTTGGTTCTTTACTGAAGGTGGGGGCAGGGGAGCAAGAAACATCTTGGTTGGCTGAGTTATTGGAAAAACGCGACAGAACCTATGCGGGTACTACCGCCCCTGCAAATGGCTTGTATTTTGTTTATGTGGAATACCCAGCTCGTTTTGGTTTGCCTGGAAGCTATCTATTGCCAGAGTTTCATTTGGATTAAAACACAAGCTTATAGAACCTATAGACGCAAACACTGCCTAATATTGCGCCTATAGGGTTTATCTGATTAAATTATAATCAATGTTTTATTGCGGTTTTTTGGGACGTTTGCCAATGCACTTAGAGCAATCTTTAATAACCTTAATAACAACTTTGGGTTTTTTAGGCTCTTCTTTTTTCACAGCGCCGCCGCACTCTTCAAATTGTGTGTCGTTTACAGACATTACACAGCCACCGGCACTGCTGAATAATGGACCACCATTACCTGCACCGACATAGCCTTGTTCGGCTGAAGCAACAGTTGCAAAACCAGCCAGCAGGGCTGCTAATAGAATTTTTTGGAACTTCATCTGGAAAACCTCGTTATGATCATTGTAAAAAAAGTATTGCTTTTTGCCAAAACAACACACTCCTCGCGGGGAATCGCAAGATTTATAGTATTTATAAAAAGCAGTGTCAAATAGCATGACGCTACTTTAGATTGTGCTTAAACCCAAACCCTGTCGCCTATATAAACAAGCTGTGGATTAAGCACTCGGTTTAGCTGGCTAAATGGATTTAAATATCAGCTAAATTGCCTTTCACTTCCAGCCACTGCTTACGATCAGCAGCACGCTTTTTAGCCAGCAACATATCCATTAATTGATCCGTGGCTTCCCTGTCTTCTATAGTTAATTTTACCAAACGACGGGTGTCAGGTGAAATAGTTGTTTCACGTAATTGCAAAGGATTCATTTCTCCCAAGCCCTTAAAGCGAGTGACTGTAATAATTCCACGCTTTTTCTCGGCGGCAATCCAATCCAAACGGCTTTGTTTTTCAGCCTCATCCAAAGCATAATAAACCTCTTTGCCTACATCAATACGGTATAAAGGCGGCATAGCAATATAGACATGTCCAGCTTTAAGCAAAGGGCGAAAGTGGCGCACAAACAAAGCACAGAGTAAGGTGGCAATATGTGCCCCATCGGAGTCTGCATCCGCTAATATACACACTTTGCCATAGCGTAATTGGCTCAGGTCGTTCTGGCCAGGTTCGATACCAATGGCAACGCTTATATCATGAACTTCTTGTGAGCTTAATACCTGCTCTGAGTCTACCTCCCAAGTATTTAGGATTTTTCCTCTCAGCGGCATAATAGCCTGAAATTCGCGGTCACGTGCCTGTTTAGCTGAACCGCCCGCAGAGTCACCTTCCACCAAAAATAACTCGGTACGGGTTGGATCTTGTGAGCTGCAATCTGCCAGTTTGCCGGGTAGTGCTGGACCTGTGGTTATTTTTTTGCGAACGACTTTTTTGCTGGCGCGCTGACGACGGTTGGCATTATTAATGGCTAAATTTGCTAATTGTTCACCAATATCGGTATTTTGGTTTAGATAAAGGCTAAAGGCATCCTTGATGCTGCCAGATACAAAGCTGGCGGCCTCACGAGACGATAAGCGTTCTTTAGTTTGCCCAGCAAATTGTGGCTCTTGCATTTTGAAGGACAGGATGTAACTGATATTATCCCAAACATCGTCGGGGGTCAGTTTCAGACCACGCGGCAATAAATTGCGAAATTCACAAAACTCTCGCAGTGCATCGGTGATA
The DNA here is from genome assembly GCA_002747435.1 of Pseudomonadota bacterium. GTDB lineage: Bacteria > Pseudomonadota > Gammaproteobacteria > Thiotrichales > Thiotrichaceae > Thiolinea. The sequence continues at coordinate 34,208 of PDPH01000056.1, read as the reverse complement.
CCGGTACGTAAGCCATTGACGTGTGTGCCTCCTTGTAAAGTAGGAATGAGATTCACATAGCTTTCTTGTAAACTATCTCCACCTTCTGGTAGCCACACTAAAGCCCAATCTACCCCTTCACGACTGGCCTGTAAGCGCCCTGTGAAAGGTTCTTCAGGTAATAGGATAAAATCCTTTACGGCTTCCAGCAGATAGTCTTTCAAACCAGCTTCATAATGCCATTCGCTAACTTCCTGCGTCGTTTCATCGGTAAAATGAATATGTAAACCTGGGCAAAGCACAGCCTTAGCGCGCAGATTATGTTTTAGGCGGGAGATTGAAAATTTGGCACTATCGAAATAGTTAGGGTTTGGCCAGAAACGCAAAGTTGTGCCCGTTTCTTTTTTGCTAATTTTGCCTGTAATCTCCAGTTCACTGGCCTTATTACCATTGGCAAAACGCATGTGGTAAATTTGTCCATCACGCTTGATATTGACTTCAAGCCGCTTAGATAAGGCATTGACCACAGACACACCTACCCCATGCAAGCCGCCAGAGAACTGGTAATTTTGATCAGAAAATTTACCACCGGCATGCAAGGTACACAGTATGACTTCTACGCCAGGCTTTTTTTGCACAGGGTGCAGATCAACCGGCATACCACGGCCATTATCTGCTACAGACAATGAGCCATCACTATATAGGACTACCTCAATGCGATGGGCATGCCCTGCCAAAGCTTCATCAACACTATTGTCGATGACTTCTTGTGCGAGGTGATTAGGGCGAGTGGTGTCGGTGTACATTCCAGGCCGTTTGCGCACTGGATCAAGGCCTGTTAGTACCTCAATGGCTGCTGCATCGTAATTTTTCTGATTTAAACTCATTGGTTCTCTGTATAAGCAATGGCAGTTAAAGCTCGCTAAGTGGCTAGTTTATTAGAAATTTTGTGAGTCACTTATTATTTTATCGTAGTGCTTGCCGATAAGCCTGCCACATAATACCTAAACCTAACAGTAACATAGGAATACTGAGCAGTTGGCCTTGTGTTAGCCAGCCAAACGCAATATAACCAATATGAAGGTCAGGTTCGCGTACAAACTCGACCAAGATGCGGAAGATCGCGTATAAAACGAGGAATAATCCAGAAATTGCACCGGCTGGACGAGGCTTACGGGTAAACCACCATAAGAGTATAAATAATACAAAGCCCTCCAAAAAAGCTTGATACAGTTGGGATGGATGGCGGGCTAGAGGCCCTGCTTCTTGAAAAACCATACCCCAAGGTACATCAGTGGTTTTACCCCAAAGTTCGCCATTGATAAAATTTCCAATGCGCCCTGCACCCAAGCCAATTGGAATTAAGGGGGCAACAAAATCAGCTAGCTGGAAGAATCCTGCACGCCATTTCCAGGCTAAGACTAGCATGACGACAATGACCCCGATGAGGCCGCCATGAAAACTCATGCCACCATCCCAGATTTGAAAAAAGGATAGTGGGTCACTCATAAATCCACGCAATTTATAAAACAACATATAACCGCAGCGCCCACCGAGCACCACGCCAAGCGCACCCCAAAACATCATATCGTCTACTTGTTCTGGCTTAAATAGGCTGCCTGCTTGTCTGGCTCGATACTTTCCTAGTAATAGAAAACCAAGAAAACCGACCACATACATTAGGCCATACCAGTGTACTTTGAGCGGTCCTAAGGTAATGGCGACAGGATCAAATTGTGGATGAGTCAGCATGCTGCTACTCCATTAAAAAATAAATGATGTAATGCTTCACCCGGATCGGCTGCACGCATAAATGTTTCGCCTACCAGAAAAGCGTGAATGCCCTGTTGCCGCATTAATTCAACATCCTTACGGGTATGTATGCCGCTTTCTCCGCGTGCTTGAGATGCCTGCTTGGCTTGTGCTTGTAGTGATTCTAGGTCGAGCGCTTGCTTGCGTTCAGCAATTTCTTCTCCAGTCATGAGGGTACGCATGGCCTCAGTCATTTCCGCCCGATTAAAGCGTTCACTTTCTGTCAGTTTGCGGATATAAGTCTGAAGTCCCTGAAAGTCCATGCAATACCTATTTTAAAATGGAATATCGTCATCGAAGTCTTCAAATCCCTGATCAGCAGGTGCTTGGTTTTGGGTAGGGCGATTATTATTGCTAGCAGTATCGTGAGTGGTATTTGTATTGTGTGACTGTGCGGACGGACTGTCGAAATGATCGCCATTATCCATCTCACTTCCGCGACCAGCACCACCGCCACCACCTAACATTTGCATTTCATCTGCAATGATTTCGGTTGTATAGCGGTTTTGTCCATCTTGGCCTTGCCATTTACGGGTTTGTAAACGACCTTCTATATAAACTTGTTGACCTTTACGTAAATATTGACCAGCAATTTCTGCCAAACGGTTGAAAAAGACGACACGATGCCATTCGGTGCGTTCTTGGCGTTCGCCGGTGTTTTTGTCTTTCCATTGCTCACTGGTGGCTAAACTGATATTGGTGATGGCAGCGCCGCTCGGTGTGTACTTAACTTCAGGGTCTCTACCGAGTGTGCCAACCAAAATGACTTTATTAATTCCTCGTGCCATATCGGCTCCTGCTCTATGTGTAATATAATCTTTGTAAAGTGTTGCTGATTTTACGCAGAAGTCTGCGAAAATGCACGGAGCGCATGCTCATCCAATTGTTTCTTGTCTACTTTCAGATAAGCCACGCCTTCTTGTGTGGCAATAGAGGCTTCATGAACACCGTGTATAGCTAGTAACTGCTGTTGTAAGTCTTGCCAGTCGGTATTACTTTGTTTCAGCTTTATAATGCGGCTGCTATAAAACTGTGGGCGGGGTAAGTGGTAGGCCAGTAAAAACCATAATACTCCCATGAGTACACTGAAATAGAAGACGCCGTTGATAGGCCACTGCTGTTGAATCATGCCGCCAAGTAAGCCACCCGCAAAAATGCCTAAGAATTGCGAGCTACTATAAATACCCATAGCCGTGCCCTTAGCATCAACAGAAACATATTTGGCAACTAGTGAAGGTTGTACCGCTTCGAGGAAATTAAAGCCAATAAAAAAGAGCAAGAAGCCCAGTAACAATAAGGGCAAATAAGCATGTGCCAGCGCCAGCATGAGTTCCGCTACAATCAGACTAATAATGGCCAGTAATAGCAGTGGTTTTATCAATTGCCGTTTTTCCGCCAAAATAATCAGCGGTATTGCGCAGACAAATGAGCCAGTAAACACAGGTAAGTAAATTTTCCAGTGCTCGCTTGTAGTGATCCCTAGCTCATTTTTAAATAACGGTGGCAAGACCAAAAAATTGGCGGTCATGATAAGATGCAGAAAAAATATCCCAGCATCTAAGCGTAACAGTGAGTGATTGCCCAAAGCCTTGCCCAAGTAATCACTCACAATGCCTGCGTCGCGGTGTGCAATACTTCGAGGCGGGGTAGGTACAGCAAAGCTAATCAATAATATACCTACGATAGCCAAGCCCAGTGTTACCCAGAATATGCCCGACAAGCCTGCCCAAGCGTTCAGTAAAGGACCTACTACCATCGCCAGCATAAAGGACAAGCCAATACTTATACCAATAACGGCCATGACTTTGGTGCGGTGTTCCTCGCGGGTTAAATCAGCAGCCAACGCCATGGTAGCTGCGGCAATAGCCCCCATACCTTGTAAGAAACGACCGATAATAATGCCTGTTATAGAGTCAGCCAGTGCGGCTACGAGGCTACCCAGCGCAAAAATGGCAAGTCCGCCCAAGATAATGGGTTTACGTCCCCAGCGATCAGAGACCAGCCCCAAAGGTATTTGTAAGCTAGCTTGGGTGAGGCCATAGATACCAATGGCAATGCCAATCAATGTTTCAGTCGCACCAGGTAAGTGCTTTGCTTGTAATGCAAAGACGGGCAAAATCATAAACAGTCCCAGCATGCGTACTGCATAAACAGCCGCTAGCGAGCAGGCAACGCGCCATTCCAGAGAGTTCATTACTGTTGCGTATCTCAATAATTATTCAATCAAGTTAAGCATGTTAGCGCTTCTGCTGGGGCTTAGCCAAACAGTTCCTAAAATTATTTAATGTTTGTTGTGCTCCCCGCATTAGTAATTTGTTTATATTAGAGAATGCTGAATTCCCCTTTCATAATTTGATGTAGCACAATGTAAAGTAAAGCATTTCAGGTAAGATGCTCTCTAAAATTGACCCTCCTGCTATTAACTAAAGATAGAGTTTTGATACCAACTATGAGTACTGTGCAAGTCATACAACCCAAAAATACGGTGCAGCCACGTTCAGTTAAAGGACGTTTTCGCACTCTAAAAACGGCAATTATGGCAATAGCCTATGGTGCATTTTTTCTGTTGCCGTGGCTGCGCTGGGAGCGGGCAGTCGGGCCAGATCAGGCTATTATGTTCGATATTCCTCATCGGCGTTATTATCTATTTGATATTGTCATGCACGCACAGGATATTTTCTGGCTGACGGTGTTATTGTTTTTGGCAGCGGTATTATTATTTTTTGTAACCACGCTACTAGGGCGGGTTTTTTGTGGTTATTTCTGTTTCCAGACCTTGTGGACAGATGCTTTTCGTTTTATCGAGAGATTTATTCAAGGGGATCGTGTTGCACGGATTCGTCTCGATAAGCAAGCTTGGAATGCTGAGAAAATTCTGAAAAAGGTTTCAACGCATGCTTTGTGGATTTTTCTGGCTTTTTGGACAGGCTTGACCTTTGTGTTGTATTGGGGCGATGCCTTTGAGTTGATCAAGGCTTTCTTTACTGCAAATGCGCCAGGTGCTGCTTATGTCACAGTGCTTATACTGACAGTGACGACTTATCTGGCTGCTGGCTGGATTAAGGAATATATCTGCATGCACATTTGTCCTTACTCACGTTTCCAGAGTGCTATGTTTGACCAAGACACTATGATTGTTTCTTATGATTACAATCGTGGTGAGCGGGATAATGGTCGTAAATTGCCAATTAAGGCCTTACGTGATCGGGATACTCGACAAGAGCAGGGTTATGGCGATTGTGTGGATTGTGGCCTATGTGTTCAGGTTTGTCCCACTGGTATTGATATTCGCAATGGTTTGCAAATTAGCTGTATCCACTGTGCGCTTTGTATTGATGCTTGCGACAGCATTATGGCTAAATACAATTGGCCGCGCGGTTTGGTGCGTTATACCTCAGAACGAGCACTGGAAGGCAAAGGGAAAACACGTTGGATCAAGTTGCGTTCTGTGGGTTATGGTGCTGCTACGGTGTTGGCTACCATTGCGTTGGTATGGAGTATTTCCAGTACTAAGCTACTGGAGGCGACGGCGGTGCAGATTCGTAGTCCTTTGTATGTAAGCTTGTCGGATGGTAGTATCCAAAACAGTTACGAAGTTAAAATTAATAATAAATCTCAGGAAGCGGCTAGCTACCGTTTATCTCTTAGCGGTTTAGGAAGTGCCAAGCTGAATTTAGGGAGCGTGTCAGCCGATTTAATTGAGTTAGAACCTGACTCCAGTTTGCGTCTATTAGCGAAGGTGCGTCAACCTGAGCCTGTGGCGGGTATTCCGAGTGCGCGTGAGTTTCACTTTATACTTGAACCTTTAAGCGGTAAGGTGACTGAGCCGGTGAATATTCCTTCCCGGTTTATTATGCCTTGATTGAAGGAAGTACGTTGTCAATGAGTAGTTATTCTCTGGTAGTAACCTTAGGTACGGGAGTATTAAGCTCCTTTACGCTGTTTTTTGTGCTGTATAAACTGTTAGGCTGGAATAATAAGCTAGCGGCTCTGATTACCATTTTGCTTATTCAAGCGATTTATATACCGTTGGCTGTGCTGGATTGGCCTGGTTTAGATGTGTTTGCCATTCACTTTGCTTTTTTTGTGATGAGTGCTTATGGCTTGGGGATTATTACGAGTCATCGTATGAATCGGCAGCGTCTAAATGCACATTTGGGTGTAGAAGACAAGGATTTCAAGGAGGTCGGTTGGTTTCATTGGGGGCCAGCCACCATTATTGGTTTCTTTTTATTACTAGCCGTTGTTGACTCAACAATTATTACCCTAGCTAGTCGGGGGGCTAGTGCTGATTTTATGGGACGTTTTTTGCCGGAACCACGCAAGGCGCAGGGAACTATTAGCTCTTCTTTTCCAGGCACGGTAGCTGATGACTATCAGGAAAAGTATGACCAGTTCAATCATTATCTGAGTCGTTTGGTCGAGCAAAAAGAGCGAGGCTGGGAAATTACCGGCGGCTGGCAGGATGAACCTAAGTTGGGTGAGCCGATGACTTTTGCCATTGAGGTGAGAGACAGTCAGGGGCAGCCTATCACTGGTTCAGAAGTGGAAGTACAATTTTTACGCCCAGCAGATAAGCGTTTAGATAAGCGCTTTACTCTGTCTGAATCGGGCAATGGCCAGTATGGTAATCGCGTTGCTTTAGATGCGCCGGGTAAATGGATGGTTGTGGTGGTAGTACGGCGAGGTGGCGAGATACATGAGTTGAAGGGGGAGACGCTGATTGACAAGGCTGGATAAGCGCTATGTCTGAGACTCATCAGGTAGCAGCGGAGTCTTGCTTTCATTGTGGTTTGCCCATCCCAGTAGGCGCAGTCTATCGTGTAGCGATAGATGGTGTAGAGCGTCAGATGTGTTGTGCTGGCTGTCAAGCCGTCGCCCAAGCCATTGTAGCGAATGATTTGACAGATTTTTATCGTTTTCGCACGGATGTCGGCAATCGTCCTGAAGACCTGATCCCCGATCAATTACGTGATTTGCAGGTTTACGATTCGGAAGAGCTGCAACGCTCGTTTGTGCGGGTCGATGATGAGCATATCCGCGAAGCTTCGTTGATTTTGGAAGGTATTGTTTGTGCGGCTTGTGTTTGGCTGAATGAGCGCCATGTACGCCAATTAGAGGGGGTGTTGGATTTTCGTGTGAATTATTCAACTCATCGCGCTACGTTGCGTTGGGATAATTCACGCTTACGTTTAAGTGATGTGCTCAAGGCAATCACTGAAATTGGTTATCATGCGCATCCTTTCGACCCTAGCAAACTGCAAAATCTACAAAAAAAAGAAAAGTCAGCTGCCTTACGGCGTATTGCTGTAGCGGGCTTAGGTATGATGCAAGTCATGATGGTGGCTATCGCGCTGTATATTGGTGAAGCTTCCGACATGGATAAGCATATGCGCGGTTTTTTGCGTTGGATTAGCTTTATTATGACGACGCCTGTGGTGTTTTATTCGGCGCGCGTGTTTTTCTCTTCTGCGTGGCGTGATCTACGTCGCAGCCAATTCGGCATGGATGTGCCTGTTTCTCTTGCCATTGGCATTGCTTATCTGGCTAGTGTTTGGGCGACCTGGACTGGAGCAGGGGAGGTGTATTTCGATTCAGTCACGATGTTTACGTTCTTCTTATTGACGGGACGTTACTTAGAAATGGTCGCAAGGCATAAATCAGGACAAATCGCCGAAGAATTGGTGCGTTTGACCCCTGCAACGGCTATTCGCGTCACAGAAACCGGGCAAGAAACCGTCGCCGTGAGTGCTTTGGTGTTGGGCGATCATGTGCTGATTAAGCCAGGTGACAGTGTGCCGGTTGATGGGGTGGTCATAGAAGGCACTAGCAGCATTAATGAATCTTTGTTAACTGGAGAGAGCTTACCACGTCATAAGCAGGTCGGTGATAATCTGGTGGGTGGGACACTGAATATTGAGAGTCCGCTACTCATGCGTGTTGATAAATTGGGCGACCACACTGTTCTGGCAGCGATTACACGCTTATTAGAACGTGCTCAGACTGAAAAGCCGCATTTGGCGCAAGTGGCGGATAAGGTCGCTTCTTGGTTTGTTTTGTTCATTCTCATCTTGTCCGCGACCGTTTTTGTTTTTTGGTATTTCCGTGAGCCAGAACATGCTTTTTGGATTATGTTGTCTGTTTTGGTGGTGACATGTCCTTGTGCTTTGTCTTTGGCAACGCCGGTTGCTTTGACGGCTGCAACGAGCGTGCTGACTTCTTACGGTGTTTTGACCACACGTGGCCATGCATTGGAGGCCTTAGCTAAGGTCAAGCGGTTTATTTTTGATAAAACGGGCACATTAACCGACGGCGAGTTGCATGTGCTTAAGGTGCATGTGTTGGGCAGTTTGGATCGTGATAGCTGTCAATGTATCGCAGCCGTTCTGGAGTGCGCTTCTGAGCATCCTGTCGCAAAGGCTATTACCACTTTATGCGCTACACCTGCTGCTGTTAGTCATTTACAGACTGAGTCTGGGCGAGGCGTGCGTGGCACTATAGAGGGACAGGAGTTCCGGCTGGGTACGCCAGAATTTGTCGGGGTGCTGGTCAATCAACCGATGGTGTCAGTGTCCTTAGACATAGAAGACGAGGGACTTTCGCGGGTTTATTTGGGTAGTGAACAACAATGGTTGGCAGTGTTTCTATTAGCAGATCAAGTACGTGAAGAAGCACCGCAGGCAGTGCAGGCACTGCATGAGCTGAAAATACAGCTCAGTCTTTTAAGTGGGGATACACCAAATGTTGTGCAACGCCTGGCACAAACATTAGGTATAGAAACAGCAAAAGGCGCTTGTTTGCCTGCTGATAAATTACAGGTGGTGCAAGCCTATCAGCAATCCGGTGAAGTCGTGGCGATGGTCGGTGATGGTGTGAATGATGCGCCAGTGCTGGCGGCTGCTCAAGTCTCTGTCGCAATGGGCAGTGGTTCCCAGTTGGCTCAAGCCAGTGCTGACATGGTGTTATTGTCAGAGAATTTGCAACGTTTGCCATTAGCGGTACGCATAGCCCGTAAAACCCAGCGCATTATCTATCAGAATTTTGCTTGGGCAATTGTTTACAATGTGCTGGCTATTCCATTAGCGGCGAGTGGTATTTTACCGCCTTGGGTTGCAGCCCTTGGAATGTCGGCTAGTTCATTGATTGTTGTGCTAAATGCAATGCGCTTACGCGTGCGTGATAATGAATGAAGTCTGCTAAGCTGGTGTATATCGATGAAGCCGCGATAGGTGGGGGCTAATGGAAGCTTTATATATGCTGATTTTTATTGCGATAGGTGTCATGATTATTGTGGTAATCGCTTTTATTTACACTGTTAAAAGTGGTCAGTACGACGATTTGGAAGGGGCTGCTTATCGTATTTTGATGGATGATGATGACCCACGTGTGCCCGGTTATCAAGGCCGAAAAAGTTCCCAGGGTCAAGAAGACAAAGAACCCAGTAAACAGTGGAAAGATTGATTTAAGCTTGTTACGGCGTTATGACTTGCCTTTCGTCTCAAAAATTCCCTGTTTTGCTAATTATTGGTCATGCCATCTGTAGGGAAGTGTTCTATTCTATGAAGTAGCTTTCTCATAGCAACAATAGACTAACTTTATTGATTGGTGTTTTTTATCATCAAATTAAACGATAATATCCGGTAATGGATGACCGGTAGTTTGGTTCAGGAGATAGTGAGTGTACCCCGACTCGCCCTGATGAGCAGTGTCATAAACAAGGAGAACAGTTTTAAATGTCAGATAGAAGATTGCAAGTCTTCCACGCGGTTGCTCGCCTGTTGAGTTTCACCAAAGCAGCTGAAGTACTGCATATGACCCAGCCCGCCGTTACCTTTCAGATACGGCAGCTTGAAGACCAGTTTGATACCCGCCTCTTTGATCGGACGCATAATCGGGTATCTTTAACCGAAGCTGGACAAATTGTCTTTGAGTATGCCGAAAAGCTCTTTGAGCTATACGGCGAAATGGAAAATGCTATTCGTGAAATGACGGATGATATTAGTGGTTCGCTGACTATCGGTGCTAGTACGACTATTTCAGAATATATGCTTCCCTCTTTATTGGGTGATTTTAAGGCTAAAAATTTAGACGTTAAGTTACGCCTTAGAGTGTCTAATACTGAAGGCATTGTCTCCATGGTGGAAAACAATGTAATTGATCTTGGCGTGGTGGAAGGTCCCGTCACCAATAAAAATTTGGTGGTTGAAGTTTGTCGTACCGATGAACTGGTGGTCATTGTACCTCCAGGGCATGATTTGACCCAGCTAGACAAAGTGCCTGTTAGTGAGTTGATGAAATATCCCTTTATTTGCCGCGAGGAAGGCTCTGGTACACGCGAAGTAACCGTAGAATATCTTAATGCCCAAGGTATGGATAAGCATACAGTGAATAACTGTTTGGAACTGGGGAGTCCTGAAGCCATCAAAGGTGCAGTAGAAGCAGGTATGGGGGTTTCTGTGGTGTCTGGTGTCAGTATTAGTAAGGAGATTAAGCTAGGTTCTTTGATCGCTATTCCGCTTGATCCACCACTGGCACGTGATTTTTCTTTTGTACGTCAACGGCAGAAGTTTAAAGTGCCTGCTATGGAAGAGTTACTGGAATTTGCTCGCAATTATTGCAAGAAAGCACAGCAGATCGAAGGGTAGGGAAATACATTTCCCTAGCTGTCTTTGGGTTAGGGTTTTGCGTTAAAGCGTTTGTGCCGCTGACTATAACACCTATAGAATAGTATCCTCTTTGGGTTGGGGTATCAGTAGACGGTGTTCACTGTTAATAATGGCAATCAGATAGAAAGAAAGCTACGTGAATTATTTCGTAGCATGACCGAGCAGGATCAGCAGACTTTATTACGGTTTGCGGACTTTATGGTTAATGCTTCTAAACAGGAGGTAGCTGCGTTCTCTTCAGAATCATTCCCGGAACCCACTTTTATCGAACGACCTGTTCAAGAAAGTGTCGTAAAAGCAATCAAGCGTTTGCGGGCTACTTATCCTATGCTGCAACCCGAAACATTGTTACATCAAGCTTCGGATTTGATGGCAGAACATGTCATTAAAGGTAGAGAGGCTGTGTCCGTTATTGATGACCTTGAACGTCTGTTTGCCGATGCTTATGCGCAAAGTAAGCAAACATTTGAACAAAATAACCGAGTAAGGATAGATGCCTAAATTATGCTAAAACTATTAAACGACTGGTATACCCGGCATTTTTCCAATCCACAAGTGGCTATTTTAGCCTTGTTATTATTATTTGGCCTGTTGACGATCGTTTTTGCCGGTAAAATACTAGCTCCTTTATTAGCTGCGGTTGTTATTGCCTATTTGTTGGATGGCGGGGTGGATATTTTACGTTCTTTCCGTATCCCACGTTTTATTGCTGTGTTTATTATTTTTAGCTTTTTTATCCTGCTAGTGCTAGCCGTTATTCTGGTATTAGCTCCTTTATTGGTTAAGCAATCTACTCAATTTGTATTGGAAATACCCAGTATGTTGGCCGCAGGTCAGGAAGCCTTGATGCTATTGCCTAAAGCGTACCCCACCATTATTTCTGAGCAACTGGTGATTGATATGCTGGCAGGTTTGCGTGCAGAAATGTCTGATGTTTCTAAACAGGTATTGAGCTTTTCAGTAGCATCCGTTTTTGATCTGATTGCCTTTATGGTGTATTTGGTAGTTGTACCTTTATTAGTATTTTTCTTTCTAAAGGACAAGCACTACATTATTAAGTGGTTTAGTAAGTTTATGCCGCGTGACGGAGCCTTAGTGTCTCAGGTGTGGACTGAGATGAACAGCAAAATAGCAGGTTATGTTCGTGGCAAATTCTTAGAAATCCTGATTGTTTGGATGGTTACATTTGTAGCTTTTGTCTGGTTGGGTTTGCAATATGCAATGTTGTTATCTTTTTTAGTTGGACTTTCTGTATTAATTCCTTATGTTGGGGCTGCCGTAGTCGCTTTGCCGATTGCTGTGGTTGCTTATTTTCAGTGGGGCTATAACTCAGACTTTTTATGGGTAATGCTTGTGTATGGTATTATTCAGTTTCTCGATGGTAATTTATTAGTGCCCTTGCTGTTTTCCGGCATGGTTAATTTACATCCAACCGCAATTATTAGTGCTGTATTAGTGTTTGGGGCTTTGTGGGGTATTTGGGGCGTATTTTTTGCAATTCCTTTGGCAACATTGATTAATGCGGTTATTAATGCCTGGCCGTCCACTTCTATTCGTAGACAGCCGATTGCCTTAGCGGATAAATAAGCTTGGCAATAAAAAAGCTCAGTTACTGTACTAGCTAGCCTGCTTGGTTTTGGGCGACTTTCGCAAAGGATTCTGCATACTCATCCAATTGCTCTGCTGTCAGTAGGAATACGCCATCACCACCTCGTTCAAATTCTAACCAGTGGAAGGGTACTTCAGGCCAAGTATCTTCCAAGGCATATTGACTGTTACCGACCTCTACGATCAAAACGCCCTGTGGACTTAGATAATCACGGGCATCCTTTAATATGCGCCTTACCAATGCTAAGCCATCTGTACCAGCCGCCAAGCCAATTCGTGGTTCATGATGAAATTCCTTGCTCATTGCGGCTAAATCTGCTGCATCAACATAAGGTGGATTGCTAACAATCAGGTCATAGCGCTTTTTCGGTATCGCATTGAATAAGTCAGATTCAATCGTTTTGACATGACCTTCAATACCGTGCCGTTGTATATTGAGCTTGGCTACCTCTAGCGCATCTTTAGAAATATCGCTGAGGTCTATCGTTGCCAATGGAAAGGCATAAGCGCAAGCTATGCCAATGCAGCCGCTACCCGTGCACAAATCTAGAATAGCTTGTGTACTTTCAGTGCCCAGCCAAGGGTAAAACTGTTTTTCTACCCACTCAGCCAAGGGTGAGCGTGGCACTAAAACGCGTTCATCCACGTAAAAAGGCAGGCCAGCAAACCAAGCTTCATTGGTCAAATAAGCTGCGGGTTTACGTTCTTTGATGCGTCGTACCAGTAAAGAAACAACAGCCTGTTTTTCAGTGCGAGTTAAACGACTCTCAAAATAAAAAGCAGGCGTGTCTACTGGTAAATGTAAAGCATGCAAGACTAAATAGGCTGCTTCATCAATAGCGGAGGCCATGCCGTGAGTAAAGCTAAGTTTAGCTCGCATAAAGCGGCTCGCTCCCCAGCGGATAAAGTCACGAATGGTAATGAGTTCGGGGGTATCGTCAGAGCGCACAATAGTGTTCCTTATTATAAATTTACCGTATCATCCCGTATTTTCTCACTATTTTCCATGTTAAATGAATTTTACTGATTATTTGAAAGCTTGGCCGCTTTACTTATTACCGCATCATTGGGTGTCGCGCCTTATATTCCGTTTGACACGGATTCGTTCTGCTAAGGTGCAGCCTGCCATACGGTGGTTTATCCGTGCATTCAAGGTTGATATGAATGAAGCTAAACAAACTGATCCTGCGGCTTATGAAAGTTTTAATGCTTTTTTTACGCGCGAGTTGCAAGAAGGTGCACGCCCACTAGCTTCAGGAGAGTCTATTCTTAGCAGCCCAGCCGACGGTGTGGTCAGTCAATGCGGGGGGATTCAAGCAGGTCGTATTTTTCAGGCTAAGGGCATAGATTATTCTGCATTTGAGTTATTAGGTGGTTCAGAAGAACGGGCAAAACCCTTCATACAGGGTAGCTTTGTAACGATTTATTTGTCGCCTAGGGATTATCATCGCGTACACATGCCACTAACAGGGACTTTGCTGGAGCAGGTATATGTACCAGGTAGACTGTTTAGTGTAGCCCCCCATACTGTACGCACCGTTCCCCGCTTATTTACTCGTAATGAACGTGTGGTCGCAATATTTGATACCCAACTGGGCAAGATGGCACTAGTGTTAGTGGGGGCGATTAATGTGGCTGCGATTGAAACGCTGTGGTCTGGCTTGGTGACGCCGCCTGCCGGTAAGCATATTACGGTAAAGCAATTTGCTCCAGTGAGTTTGCAGCGCGGCCAGGAAATGGGGCGTTTTAATATGGGATCAACGGTTATCTTGCTATTAGCGTCGTCTGCTATACATTGGTCAGAGCAATGTAATCGAGGTGCTTTTCTGAAAATGGGCGAATATCTGGGTACTTGGGCTGAATAAGCGTTGTGATCCATAACAAGCTTGATCAAGCTTGATTTTTAAAAGGTTTTACGTACTATTTTTTGATTATCATTGAGCGATAGTTATCGTGGGGACGGAGATTGACGCAGCTATGCAGGAGTACCAAAGAGCTTTTCTGGATTTTGCCATTCAACATGATGTTTTACGCTTTGGAGCATTTACCCTAAAATCAGGGCGTATTAGTCCTTATTTTTTTAATGCGGGCTTGTTTCAAACAGGTGCTGCATTAAGCCAATTAGGTCGGTTTTATGCTGATGCGATTGTAGCCTCGGGTGTGCAGTTCGATATGCTGTTTGGTCCGGCTTATAAAGGTATTCCATTGGCAACTACGGTGGCTATTGCATTGTATGAGCAGCACGGTAGAGATGTGCCTTATGCTTTCAACCGTAAAGAAGCTAAGGATCATGGCGAAGGTGGTTTAATCGTTGGCGCACCTTTACAAGGACGAGTCTTGGTAGTTGATGATGTGATGACGGCTGGCACGGCCATTCGTGAAGCGGCGGCTCTGCTAAGTCAGCAAGGAGCCATACTCGCAGGAATTGCTATTTCACTGGATAGGCAAGAGCGGGGTAAGCGCGAATGTTCTGCTGTGCAAGAAGTACAGGCTGTACTGGGTGTACCGGTGATCAGTATTGTTGGTTTAAACCATGTCATTCAGCATGTTAAGCATAGTGTAGAGGATAGTCAGCTATTAGAGCAGATTGAAGCTTATCGTCAACAATATGGTGTGGATTCATCACAATAACTACAAATCAATAATATTACGGAGTGTAACGTATGGCATGGGGTTTAGCATTTTTAGCCTTTATTGCGGGTATTTTGTTTGGTTGGCTGCTTGAGTGGTGGTTGGTAACTTTTCAATTGAAAGGTGAACTCTTTATATTTCAGCAGGATTCAAAGGATCGTTTTAAGACAGATAAGGCGCAAAACTTGCCTGAAGAAGACTTGCCTAGCAAAACTAAGGAAGGTATTGCGCAGTTGAAGCAGCGCATCGCAGAACTGGAGGCCGAGTGTGAACGTTGTAAGATAGCAGCATTGTCTGTAGAACAAACACTGGGAACGTCCGCAGATCATCTTAGGGATGATTTGACCTTATTAGCAGGCGTGGGGCCGCGTACTGCTGAGCTAATGCAAAAAGCCAAGATAGATAGTTTTGCCAAAATAGCAGCAATGGACGTAGATATTTTGCTCAAGTTATTGCAAACCCATAATATTCCGTACAATAAAGCAAAAGTGATGAGTTGGCCTTCGCAAGCTTCCTGTGCAGCACAGGGTGACTGGCAAGGTTTACGTGAGAAGTGATGCACGCGGCATACAAATAAAAGCTATAAAGTCTCCCTGCTTTAAAGCTAAAGCAGGGGAGTAGATTAAGATCAGGAAAATAGAAAAGAGAGGTATTGCCAGCTTCTTACAGAAGGTTGTGACGTTTCAGTTTGGTACGCAGTGTGGCACGGTTGATACCCATACATTGGGCTGCCCGCGACTGATTGCCGTGTGTATAACGCATCATAACTTCCAGCATGGGTTTTTCTACTTCATCCATGACTAAGCGATACACATTACTCGCTTCATGATCGCCCAAAGTATCAAGATATTCCTGAAGCGTACGATGCACTGTTTCTGACAGTGATGAATCCAAAGCACGATTTGCTGTATTCATTTTATGTAACCTTTTTAATATCGAGCCCTTGCAGTTCTGAGCTTAGCCCAGTCTCGCGGACAACTCTTTGTTGGACATGTCTTTTTATAAAACATCCTGTTCTTTGAATCTGATTAATCCCGCCCAGATCCCTCATTTTGCATCCTGTGCGTCTGAGAGCCAGCTTCCAAGCTGTATAAAGTTCGCACAGCACTGATGACTGATGTCAGCATCTGAAACCAATCGCTTTGGACAGCCGCAAACTTATCCAAGTTCCCCTGACTTATTTGCCAATATCAGGGGAGAGACTTTGTTTCCAACAGACCAAATTGTGGCTAAAGTAATGCGTCTCATCAGCCGCTTAGCAGGCGTTTATACAGAATGCAAATACTAGCAGCGCTGTTTTGTATTTCTGTTTTTCCATAAAAATGACTGTAGGCGAAATTTGACGAATTAAGCGATTTTTTTAGTTTAAATCGTTCAATGCTGTGGGTATCAGGAAATTGTCTAATTTATTTACAATTTACCTTATACCCTAAAATGTTCGCTTTTTGTTCAGTATCAATCTCATGAAAACCATTTACTTAAACGCATAAGCTGACTAAAAGAATACCAGAGTTCACAATTTAGTCTCTTTGCCTAAGACAAGATCTACTAAATTCTTGATAGAAGGCTTATAGCTTGGCGAAAAATTCTAAAGTTAATTTTTCATTAAGAAAATAGCTTGATTAAATATTATTACTTTTTGCTGCATTTGACTTAAAAATTAACCAAATTACATAAAGACTAATTAGAGTAAAAGTGGGGAGTGTTAGTTCCGGTATGCTAAAACCGAGGAAAGTCCAGTCCACCTTGGCACATTCGCCAGTGCCTTTAAAAATTTTTTCAATGACTGTGGTCAGGGGGAGGGTTTCCAGCCAGAACTCAAGGCCAGGACCACAGGCAGGAGCTTGTTCAGGCGGAAGATGTTGAAGCCAGACATGTCGACCAGCAATCGCTACACCACTGATAGCACTAATCAACAACAGGCTATTGTAGATCATTTGCCCGATTTTGCTAGGATTGTGTAGTAAAGCGACAAGTGCTACGATGCCAATGGCAATAACGGCAATGCGCTGGGAAATGCACAGAGGGCAAGGCTCAAGTTCGACAATATATTGAAAATAGAGGGCAGTGGCCATCATGGCAACTGTAAGCAGGAAAAGAATCAGATAGTGGTTTCTTAATGACATGCGTGTTTACCTTGTATTTTTCTCATAAGATCAAACGGGTGATTAGGCAACCGCTTTGGCCTTGTTGCTCTTGTCCCGTTCATTGTTAGTATTGTCTTTGTCGCGGTGTTCGCCACGTAAGCGTTTTTCTACATCTTGGAAGCCATCGCTGGCACGCTCCAAGACCAATGTATCGCCTGCCCGTAATAGCATATCACCATCAGGATAGTCGCCACGTATATCACCTCGGCGTAGTGATTTTAAAGTAACACCCAAGGCATTCAGTTCTAAATCAGCGATTTTCATCCCCACTGCTTTATCGTTACCCTGTAGCACGGCTGTGTGCAAGAATGTTTCTTTAACACTTTTATTAGCAAGTTTTTGTTGGACTTCACCGTGGAAAAAGGTTTTAAGTGCACGATAACCTTCAGCACGAATGCGCTCAACGACTTCTGCAATTTCGGTATCAGGCAGTTGCAGGTTTTCCAATACACGTCGTGCTACCATGACACTCGCGGCTAGTGACTCAGGCAGTACTTCAGTTGCCCCTATATCCATTAGTGGTTGCATATGGTGATCATCTCGTACCCGTACTAGGATAGGCACATCTTTTTGTTTTTTCCTTGCTGCTTCTGTGATCAGTTTAGCAGTATCTGCTTCAGCAACCGTAATGACGACCATCCGCGCTCGGTAAATACCGGCTGCAATGAGAATCTCTGGGCGGGTCGCATCAGCATAATAAACACTTTCGCCTGCCTCCCAGGCAGCGCTGACAATGCTGGAATCCAATTCTAGCCCAAT
The DNA here is from genome assembly GCA_002747435.1 of Pseudomonadota bacterium. Lineage (GTDB taxonomy): Bacteria > Pseudomonadota > Gammaproteobacteria > Thiotrichales > Thiotrichaceae > Thiolinea. The sequence continues at coordinate 16,606 of PDPH01000056.1, read as the reverse complement.
ATAGGGAATACCTTGTTCCTGTAGCAAACGAGCCAGACCTTGGCCGATACGGCGATAACCGCAGATAATAACATGCTTTTCTATCTCTTTAACTTCGCGGCTGAAATCATGAGCCACTTTGTAACGTTGTTTGAGGTAACTATCGCTCAATAGTTTGCGCGTCACTTTGTCATTGGAACGAATAATAATAGGAGCAATGGCCATGCTAATGACGATAGCAGCTAATGCAGTTTGTACCTCATCATGAGTCAACAAATGGTTGCTTAGTGCTAAGGTCAATAAGGCAAAGCCAAATTCGCCACCTTGGGCTAATACTAAACCCGTGCGGATAGACGTACCTGCATCTGCTGCAAATAAACGTGTCAGCCCTGCAATAATTAGGGCTTTACCCAAGGTCAAACCGATGACCAGTGCCGAGATGGGAATCCATAATTCAGGTAATACCGACAAGTCCAGCTTTGCGCCTACTGTAATGAAGAACAAACCCATTAAAATATCACGGAATGGCCTGATTTCACTTTCAATTTGGTGCTTGTATTCTGTTTCACTCAGCAACATACCTGCAATAAAAGCGCCTAGTGCGAGTGACAAACCAAGTGACCGTGTGACCCAGGCAGCCGTAAGTGCTACCAGTAAAACCGTGATATTAAATAATTCTTGCGATTGACTATTAGCAACATAGTGGAACAGGGGACGTAAAGCATAGTGTGCACTCAGCACAAATAATAGCAAAGATAACAAGTGTCCAGCAGCTTGTAAGCCCATTGCCATTGGATCTGTGGCTTCCGGGCTAGCTACACCAAGTAACGGTATGGCAACCAGAAAAGGTACAACAGCAATGTCCTGGAATAATAAAATACCCAAGGCTAATTGGCCGTGACTGACGCGCATTTCACCTTGATCGGTCAATTGCTTGACTACAATGGCCGTGGAAGACAGAGCCATTGCGCCGGCTGCAATAAAAGCGCCTTGCCAACTAATGCCAAAATAATACAGTAAACCCATACCAACTAGGGTAGACAAAGTGACTTGTAAACCACCCAAGCCTAGCACCGTCACACGCATTGCCATGAATTGCTTGACAGAAAACTCAAGGCCAATGGCAAATAATAAGAAAACAACACCCACCTCTCCCATAAATTCAATGGAGTGATCGGATGGCAGCCAGTTTAGGAGATGCTCGCTGGTCATTGCACCTACTAACAAATAACCTAGAATGGGGGGGAGTTTGAAAACACGAAAAGCAGCCACGGCAGCAACAGACATAACCAGCAATAACAAGATGCCTTGTAATAAATCTGTACTGTGTTCCATTCTAGCCCCTTTGCAATTTGCTAATAATTATTGGCTATTTTTAGGCTTGATACAACATGGCTGTTTTTAGTACAGCTCAGCTTAACCGACACGCCTAAAAACATCGCTTGATGCTACTTAAACGTATGATGACTTACTCACTGCGCTCAAGTTGCTGGAAAAATGTGCTTACTATTTGTTTCTTTTGACGAAGCGCATGAGCCGTTTTTTCTTGTGCTGTTGACGTGGTGTCAACTTATTACGCTTCCCCTCATAAGGGTTTTCTCCTGTGCGAAATTCTAATTTGACCTGAGTACCCTTGAGCTTCAGTGTTTTGTAAAAATAATTAATTAGATAACGTTCATAAGCGGGCGGCACTTTTTCGGTCTGATTGCCATGAATAACTACAATCAATGGATTGCTTCCCCCTTGATGCGCATAGCGCAGCTTGATACGTCTGCCAGAAACCAAAGGTGGTTGATGTAATTGCGTTGCTGTTTCCAAAATGCGTGTCAAACGAGCAGTGGGTACTTTCAACATAGCTGAGTGGTAAGCATCATGGATAGCTGTGTACAAATGACCCACACCTGTACCATGTAGTGCTGAAATGAAATGTTGCTCAGCAAAGTTAAGAAAGGGTAGCTTCACCTTCAACTGATGCTTAATATGTTCACGCTCATCTTGACTCAGGCCATCCCATTTATTGATTGCCAGTATTAAGGCTTTGCCCTCATCCAGAATTAATCCCAATAAATGAGCATCCTGATCGGCAATCGTATCATGGGCATCAACAACCATAATCACAACATGAGCGGCACGAATCGCTTCCAGCGTTTTGCCGACACTAAACTTTTCTACCGTTTGATTAATACGACTGCGCCGCCTAACCCCTGCCGTATCGATCAGAATATATTGTTGCTCGTTGCGCTCAAAAGGTACAAAAATACTGTCACGTGTCGTTCCGGGTTGATCATAGGCAATCACCCGTTCCTCACCTAGGATACGGTTAACTAGCGTCGACTTACCTACATTAGGGCGACCCACAAAAGCAATACGAATGGGCTGATCTTCATCTGCTTCACCACTGGTTTCTAAAGCGAACGTATCTAACAGATCAGTTTCAGCCGCAGTACTGGCGGGTAGGTACTGGTACTCCAAGATAGCTTCCATCATGGAGCTAATCCCACGATTGTGGGCGGCAGCAATACGGAAGACTTCTGTAAAGCCTAGCCCATAAAACTCACTGGCGGCTTGGTCAGGATCGACCCCATCGGTTTTGTTTACAATCAGAAAAACAGGTTTACCGGTTTGACGCAGCTTATGCGCTATTTGCTCATCAGCAGCGTTCAAACCTTCCCGAGCATCAACAATGAACATTAAAGCATCGGCTTCATCAATAGCTGCCTGTGTTTGGCGTGCCATAAACTCATCAATACCTTCCTGTTCACCACTGAGACCGCCGGTATCAATAAGTAAGTATTCACGTTCAAACAGATTACCCGTACCGTATTTACGATCACGGGTCAGGCCAGGAAAGTCAGCTACCAAAGCATCTCTTGAGCGGGTCAAGCGATTAAACAGCGTGGATTTGCCTACATTGGGGCGGCCTACTAAAGTCAACACTGGCTTCATGATGATCGCTTACAGCAATTACTGTAGTGCATAAGCGCTTAGAACTCCGCCTCTGCCAAAGCTGTAAACTATCCGGCCATCCGTAATAGGTGGAACAGTATAACCGCGTGTGTCGCTGCGGCTGCGTGCAACCATGCGACCGGTTTCGGTATTAATCCAGTGCAAATAGCCCTCAAAATCACCGACAACAATATAGCGTCCCAGCAAAAGTGGGGCGGTGGGTGAACGACGTTGTAAGTCATCCATTTTCCAGGCCGGTGTACCGCTGCGAGGATCTATTTTCCAAATATCACCGGTTTCACTGGTGGCATACAGCCCATCTGCATTAGCATCAACACCGGCATGGGAAGAGAAAGGCTTGGCCCAGGCTATTTCACCTTTACGCAGGTCAATGCCTGCAATTTGACCGTTATAACCCGCAGCAAACAGACCTGAACCGACGACTTTAATCTGTCCATCCACATCGGTAATCTTATCTAAATCGTTTGTACCACGAGGTACAGACAATAGCGCTTCCCATAATCCTGTGCCACTTTGCAGTTCAAAGGCAGTCAATGTGCCATTGTCAAAACCGGCTATTACCATGTCACCTACAATGACAGGTACACCTGCGCTACGTAAGGACAATACCGGAGTAGGACGGTTTTGTTGCCAAACCGTTTCACCTGTTTGGGTGGATAATCCGTTCAGTTTGCCATCAATTGTACGGAAGGCAACGCGACCTTGTGTTGCTGTCGAAACGGAGAGCACTTCACTGTCAAGTGGTTCTACCCAGCGTATACGCCCTGTTTGTTTGTCTAAGGCAATTGCGCTGCCTTTGGTAGTACCCACTAGTACTAACCCATCGCCACCATCGACACCTGCTGTAATCTCCTCACTAATCGGTGTGCGCCACAGCAAACCGCCATTGCGCTTATTCCAGGCACTGACTGATCCACCACCTGCAACGATAATGGCTGTGTCATCGACATAAGGGTAAAGCCGTACATAATCTTTGGCAGTATTGCTACCGGTATTTATTTGCCACAAGGTTTGTACATTAACACTTGGCTGAATAGCCTGTAAGGCTTTGGGCGGATTAGGGTCTTTTTGGGGAAAAATGCTAGAGACTGTATCAGAAACGGTGCTACAAGCACTGAGCATGGTTGTTCCCCATATTAGGGCAGTCAAGGCTATGGCAATACTTCTCATGAGGGCAATCAGACTCCCTTGCCAAGGTTGTCAAGTTTCAGGCGGATCAAGTCTGTAGCACCAGCTTGATTGGTTTCAATCGCACGCTCATAAGCTTGTTGGGCTTTATCCGTTTGTTGACGTGCTACATAAATATCCCCACGAATTTCTTCTTGCAAGGAGGCATAAGCTTTGGGAAGTGAGCGGTTCAATAGTTTTTCGGCTTCATCTAATTGATTTTGTGCGACCAGTACCCTCGCTAGGCGCAGTGTTGCGACATCAGTCAACTCACTATCTTTGGCTTTATCCACTGCCCAGCGCAGCTCAGCAGCCGCTTTATCATATTCACCGGCTTCAGCGTATTGCTTGGCTAGATCCATAGCCGCTAAGGCAGCGTAAGGCGTTGAGGCATAATCATCTTTAAGTGTTAGGGCAAAGCTGGTTTTGGCAGTTTCATCCGCTGCATTTTGCAACTGATAGTAAAGGTTGGAAGAGTTGTTGGCACGATCAGCTTCACGCTTCTGCCAGTACTCACGCCCAAATAAAATAATAATGGCAAGTGCTACACCCGCGATGATGTACTTACCATTTTCTTTCCACCATGCTTTGAGTTCTTCTGCTTTTTCTTCATCGGTTTTATAGTCGGTCATTCATGAGCCCCTGATTACTAAATGGTTTAGTGAAACGTTCGTCTAACCAGCTTTTTGCTTAATTTAAACGGTGCTGCTGATAGTTAAAGCTTGTGCCAATATGTGCCAATGATTGTGGCAATGCTTCCAATGGTAAGCTTTGTTGTTCTGCCTGACCCTGCATGGGTTTCAGTGCAATTTGTCCTTGCCTGAGCTCATCCTCGCCCAGAATCAGACAATAGGCTGCGCCGGATTTATCCGCTCGCTTCATCTGTGTCTTGAAACTACCACCGCCTACATTAGCCTGAATTTTTAAGGCTGGCAAAGCACTGCGTAATTCTTCTGCGATTTTTAGGCCAGCGACTATAGCAGCCTCCCCAGCCATGACGAGATAGACATCAGGCTGATACTGCGGAGTGGGTAATTGTTGCGCTTGTCTTAATTCCAAGAGACGCTCCATGCCCATGGCAAAACCACAAGCAGTGGTTTCATGCCCACCGAGTTGCGCGACTAAGGCATCATAACGGCCACCCGCACAAACAGTGCCCTGCGCACCCAGCTCATCCGTTAACCATTCAAAGACAGTGCGACTGTAATAATCTAGACCCCTTACCAAGCGTGGGTTTATGGTATACGCAATCCCTAAATGATCCAGTAACGCACAGAGCTTTTTGAAGTGCATTGCTGATGCTGCATCAAGGTGATCCTGTAAACTGGGTGCTGCCTCTACCAGAGCACGCATGGCTGGGTTTTTGGTGTCCAAGATGCGTAAAGGATTTGTGTTTAGCCGCCGCTTGGAGTCTGCATCTAGTTGATCCAAGTGTTCTGAAAAATAAGCCACTAGCTTGTCGCGGTAAACCGCTCGTGAAGCTGCTGTACCTAGCGAATTTAGTTCTAGGCGAATATTAGTCAGGCCAAGCTCTTCCCAAAATCGTGCTGTCATAGCAATAAGCTCAGCATCAATGTCGGGGCCTGGCATACCAAAGGTTTCTACACCTATCTGATGAAACTGGCGATAACGGCCTTTTTGAGGATTCTCACGGCGAAACATCGGCCCCATATACCACAGGCGTTGTTGCTGATTATAGAGTAAGCCATGCTCTATACCCGCCCGGACGGTACTGGCTGTGCCTTCAGGACGCAATGATAATAGCTCGCCACCACGATCTTCAAAGGTATACATTTCCTTTTCAACAATATCAGTTGCTTCCCCCACTGAACGTTTGAATAGTTCGGAAAATTCCAGAATAGGTGTACGGATTTCACGGTAGCCATAGCGTTCCAGAATAGATGCAATGGTTTTTTCCAGATACTGCCAGTTGGCCGACTGTTCTGGCAATGTATCGTGTACGCCTTTGATGGATTGTATGTTCTTGCTCATATACTTTGCTTAATTGACGGTAAAGGCCGAAACATTGCCGCGTGTGTGTGGATCTTGGTCATACAGTTGACCATTTAAATACAACTTTACCCCACGGGCATTGCCTACTTTGAAGGAAAGCGGCGTTCTGGTTTTGAATTCTTTCCAGGTATTTGCCGTATTCAAGGCTTCAAAAATAATACGGCCACTGCCATCTTTTATCTGCATCCAAGCATCTTCGTAAAATTCCATACGCACCCTCACTGTACCATCAATCGGTTGTCGCCGAGTGCTTCTGCTTGTGGCAGATGATGTTTGCTGCGGGGTGGTACTTGCTGTCGTCTCGGGTATGGCCGTTGGCATTGAATCGGCTGTCGTGCTGCTTGTTGTGCTGTTCGCATGTGTGCTGTCGTTATTGTTATCCAAACCTGAAATCAGTGGCTCTGTCGGTGTGCTTGGCGTTGCAGTTGGTATTAGCGCTTGTCCGGGTTCTACTAAACCAATCGCAGTCGTTCCATCGGGTATAGCGGTTGCCGCTTCTGCATCGGCACTTGTTTCAGCACCAGCATGGTTTGTACCAGTAACACTGCTATTTGCATCTGCCGCTGTATTTGTAGCAGTCTCCTCTGCATTGGGTGTTGTGCTGCTGCTTGTTTCGGCTGTTTCGTTATTTTCCTTTGCAGCATTACTAGCGTCTGTATTTTCTGTGGTTTGATCTGCCCATACCAATTCACCGTCTGGATTAGTTGCGTCTTGAGCTAACTTATCACCGGATGAGGATGCTGGGGTATCTTGCAAAGAGCTGCTATCAGCCAATACAGCACTTTCAATGGGTTGAGTAATGGCTCCCTGTGCAGAAACATTGCTGGACGGTGTATTGGCATCACCTGGTTTGCGAGGAATAGCACCCGCTGAATCTAAGGGCGTGGTGGCAATGGTTGCCACCTTGGGCTGAGCGCTATCTGAAGAAAAAGACTGCCACAGATTACCCGCCCACTGGGCTACACCGGGAACCAGTGACAATAGACCCAGTAAAACAAGCAGACCCACCAAACTGAGCAGCTTTAGGGCGGTGGGAGACAAGCTGGTATTATTGCTCTGTGTAGCACGCTTGACTTGGGCGGTTTGGTGAGTGCCTGAAGTATAGTAGTTGTAAGTTTGTTTTGGCTCAGCACCACGCAAGACTTCATAGGTATGAATCAAATCTTGCGCATCACTGTCATCCAAGCGAGCATAGGTACGCAAATAGCCGCGTACATAGGGAGGATCAGGTAGCTCATCCAGTTTTTCATTCTCCAAGGCACGCACAATGGATAAAGCCAGCCGCATATCAATGGCCGCTTGCTCCATGCTCATGCCAGCCCGTTCACGAATGGTCTGTAATTTGCGTGTCAGGTCACCCGGCTGTGGGGGTGTATCGTCCTTAGGTTGTTCACTCACTGTGTTGTTATCCTCTGCCTTGGCAGTTTCCGTCTTGCCGTTTACCACACCCAATTTCAGATGATAAATGCTTAAATCTGATAAATGCTTAAATCAGTTCAACTTCCTTGCTTGCTCACTTTTGGGGAAGCGTGCTATCAAGGTATTAGCACATTTTTCTGCTTGTGTCAGCTCGCCTAACGCTTTATGAATATCACTACATAGTAGTAGTGTTTCTGGCGTATCCCGAGCTAACTCATTATAACGGTATAGAAAAGCTTGTGCTCTAGCATTCTGTCCCTGCAAATGCTCTAATTCTGCCATGTGATATAAAGCTAATGGAAATTTGGCATTGATTTGCAAAGCTTTTCGCAGATAGCTAGCCGCCTGTTGGGAATGGCCACTGCGTTGTAAACAAATACCTGCATTTGCCCAAGCAAACTCAGGTGTTTGATACAAAGGATCTTTCAATGCTGCTGTAAATGCCTGTATCGCTAGCTTGTATTGTCCTTGCCGACACAAATGTGATCCGTAATTATTCAATAGCTCCGGGTTTTTACTGTCTTGTCGCACTGCTTTGCGAAAATAATCATTGGCTAGTTTGTGATTGCCTAATCTGTCTTGTAGCATCGCGTAATAATGTTGGGCACTCGCTGAGCGTCTGTCTTTGGCTAATGCTTTTTCTAGGTATTCTTTAGCCAATGGCAAACGATTTTTTTGTAAGTAGCCCGCCCCTAGCTGCGCATAATATTCAGCGGCTTTGTTACTCTCTTTTTTGGTATTGCTGCACCCAGCAACTGCCAAGCATAGCGAGGCAATGGCCAGCATTTTTGTTATTTTCATTCGTTTATTGCCCTTATTGCTGTTTTTCTATACGGGCGAAATGTATTTTTCTGCGGCTACGGTCATTGACTTTGCCCGCCAACTGACCACAGGCTGCATCAATATCATCGCCCCGTGTTTTTCTGATGACCACAGTATAACCTGACTCAAGCAAGATGTCGCGGAAGCGGTAAATCCGATTGTTGCTGGAACGCTTATAGCCTGTGTCAGGGAACGGATTAAAAGGTATTAGATTGATTTTTGAAGGTATACCGCGCAACAGTTTAGCCAATTGCCGTGCCTGTTTATCGCTGTCATTTATACCTTCTAGCATGACATATTCCCAAGTGATATGTTTACGTAAAGTCTCTTTTTTGTCCAGAAAGCGCTGACAGGTTTTCAATAATTCACGTATAGGGTATTTGCGATTTAATGGCACTAGTTTGTCACGTAATTCATCATTGGGTGCATGCAGCGACACGGCCAGCGATACATCCAAGGTATCTGCCAAGCGATCCAGTGCGGGTAAAACGCCTGAAGTGCTGACGGTGACTCGGCGGCGGCTGAGACCATAAGCATGATCATCCAGCATTAAGCGGAGGGCAGAAACCAGATTGTCAAAATTCAGCAAAGGCTCACCCATACCCATCATAACCACATTACTGACCATGCGTGTGCCTTTGGGATCTTTTTGTAAAGTGCGTTTGGCAATCCATAATTGTCCAATCATCTCAGCCACACTTAAATTACGGTTAAAACCTTGTCTGGCAGTGGAGCAAAACGTGCAGTCTAGCGCACAGCCTGCCTGTGATGATACACAGAGCGTGCCACGATCCTCTTCTGGAATAAACACCATTTCAATAGCGTTGCCGTCTGCTAGCCTTAGCAGCCACTTACAAGTGCCATCGGTGGATTGTTGTTCCATAATGATTTCAGGTGCACGGATTTCAGCATGCTGCTGCAAAAAAGCGCGCAGCGCCTGGCTGAGATTCGTCATTTGCGCTATATCATCTACACAATATTGGTGTAGCCATTTAATCACTTGTGTGGCACGAAAAGGTTTTTCGCCATGCTTGACGAAATAATCCTTCAAAGCCTCATGGCTAAAGTCCAGTAAGTTGATTTTTGGGTGAGAATTAGACACAAATAAACTAAATCAGTTGTTAAAAAACCAATGTGTGCAATATTAACGATAGGGCGTACATTGACCCCCTATCTTGTTGATGAGACGACTTTTGCTTAGCGTGTACGCGGACACAGACCGTCTTTGCCAAAGAAAAATTTAATTTCAATGTTGGCATTTTCTAGGCTGTCAGAGCCATGTACGGCATTTTCGTCGATACTATTAGCAAAGTCGGCACGAATAGTACCCGCAGCGGCGTCCTTAGGATTAGTAGCGCCCATTAATTCCCGATTTTTGGCAACAGCATCTTCGCCTTCTAGAACTTGTATCATTACAGGACCTGAAGTCATGAAGCTAACCAATTCACCAAAGAATGGGCGCTCTTTATGCACGGCGTAAAAACCTTCAGCTTGTTCTTTGCTGAGGTGTATCATTTTAGCTGCTACAATTTGCAGGCCAGCGTTTTCAAAACGGCTGTAAATTTGACCGATTACATTTTTGGCTACAGCATCAGGTTTGATAATAGAAATAGTTTGCTCAATGGCCACAGTACAACTCCAAGTAAGTCTGTTCAGTTTGGGTTAAAATAGAATAGTTTGCAGGCGCAATTGTAATGCTTGCATGGAGCGCAAGTAAACGGCTTTACGCTAGCTACTTGGAGAAGCTAAACCAATTTGGCCGACAGCAAGACTTATACGCTAATGGGTCAGTAGTGAATCAACTGGTCTGTTATGTTGTCGTTTGACTACAATTGAAATAATTATGTAATGAAGAGGATCAAGGACTAATGCCATTTTCTTTGCAAAAAACAGGGTTGGGAATTGCTGCCCTGTGTGCCGTTCTGGTATCGCCGTGGGCGTTGGCTAATAATCAGACATCAGCCATTGGCACTAATACGAATGAAATTACTGAAGATGATTCCAGTGTGCCCTTTATTGATTTATTCCGGGCTGCATTGCCTTTTGAAGAAGCACGCCCTTGGTTGACAGGTGCCAAGGTGCAAATGGATGCGAATGGTTGGCCCGCTCGCTTGAATGGGCAAATTGCAGGTACACGCTTTTTGAGTAATATGCCTGCGGCTGCTATCCCGCCAGGCTATTACACCGTGTTATATAATGGACAAGGTAAAATTCAGTATGGTGGTGATGCTAAACTGATCGAGAGTAATCCCGGCCGTGACATTATTCAGTTGGAAGCGGGTTCCGATAATAAATATGATGCCACCCTGCGTATTCGTGAGTCTAATCCCAGAGACTATTTACGGGATATTCGTATTTTGCCACCGGATGGTATTTGTGCTGACAATCCTTTTCGGCGTGTTCCTGACGCGCGTTCTTGTCGTGGTAACTTTCAGCCGTTTGTACAAAACTATGCGCAATTAATTTTTAATCCTGATTACCTGAACTACATGAAGGATTTTAAGGCTATCCGCTTTATGAACTTCAGTGGCGTCAGTAATGATCCCAAAGGTACATGGGATCAGCGCCGCAAACTGACGGATGCCACTTGGGGTGGGAAGCAGGGAACACGGGGTGCGCCAATTGAGATTCAGATTGCTTTAGCGAATGCAGTGAATGCTCATCCTTGGTTCACCATTCCTCATGCAGCGGATGATACTTATGTTGTTCGCTTTGCGCAGCTAGCCAAGCAGAAGCTAAGACCGAATCTGCGTCCTCATATTGAATACAGTAATGAAACGTGGAACTTTATCTTTTTACAAGGTAATCATGTGCGTGACATGGGCATGAGGTTGGGCTTGGATACCAATAAAAACCGTGCGGGTTACCGCTATTATTCCCAACGTTCGGTAGAAATTTTCAAAATTTGGGAACGTGTCTTTGGTGGTCCACAGCGCTTGGTGCGTATTTTGTCTGGCTGGACGATTGATGAAGGTGTGACTGAAACGATTTTAGGGCATAAAGACGCTTATAAGCATACCGATGTATTTGCGATTGGTCCTTATTTTTTTGGTGATCACCAGTCTGTGCGTTTGGTGCGTAATTTACAGGAAACCTTTGCATTATTAACCGATGATCAATACCGTTATTCAATTAATAATGTATTAGGCTTTGTGCGTAAGCAAAAAGCCTTGGCGGATAAATATGGTGTAAAATTAGTAGCTTATGAAGGTGGGCAGGGTTTGGTCGATTTTAAAACCAAGTCAGATAATGAAATGCCTAATCCTCTCTTATACCAAGCTAATCGTCACCCTAATATGGCACGTTATTACCAACAATTCTTAGAAGGTTGGCGTCGTGAAGGTGGTACATTATTTATGCACTATACTTCACCACGTACTTATCGCCGCTATGGTGCATGGGGTAGTAAAGAATATATTAGCCAACCTTTGAGGGAAGCCCCTAAGCATCAAGCCTTGCTTAACTTTATTCGGGTTCGTCCTTGTTGGTGGCAGGGATGTAATCGTTAAGCGTATTGCTGGTACGAAACCCTCATCCCAAGCCCATCCCTAAGCCACTGCACAGTGAGGAGATCAGTGAGTCAGGCACTGGAGGGGTGAGGGTCTTCAATTTCATGCCTCATAGAACAAATAATACAGTCCGCGGATCAAATAAATTAATCCTGATCCTAGGATGAAACAAGGCAAGGTCAGTTTCATCCATAAACTTATTAAATGCTGTAAGTCCTGCTGGTTTAAGCTGGAAAATAATACGCCTGCTTTGGGATCGCTTTGCATTATTAGTAGGCTTAGCAAGACCCCGCCAAGTAATCCCATAAACAGAGTAAACGATAAAGTGGAGTTTCGTGTGTTCATTGCTGTTTTATAGCAGTCTAGTCATTAATACGGCTGATGCTATCTGGTTAGATGGACAGCTAAATTTGACAAGCTGAAGTTGCAGGGGTTTGCTTTCCTTTTATCGCAGTTTGCTTGTTGCACTTGCTGTATTTCCGCACAATCATCAATCCCTATTAATAAAGATAATCCAGCTATGAGTTTGGCGATTGTGTATAGCCGCACCAATGCAGCTTTAGAGTCCCCTTTGGTTAGTGTTGAAACCCATTTGGCCAATGGTTTACCGTCTTTTGCCATTGTGGGTTTACCAGAAACGGCGGTAAAAGAAAGCCGCGATCGGGTACGGGCAGCCATTACCAATTCAGGTTTTGCCTTCCCCGTCAAGCGTATTACGGTCAATCTTGCACCCGCAGATATTCCTAAAGATGGCGGACGTTTTGATTTGCCGATTGCTTTGGGTATTTTGGCGGCAAGTGGACAAATTCCAACGGATGCTTTAGCTGAATATGAATTTATCGGCGAACTATCTTTGGGGGGGCAATTGCGTGGTGTACGTGGTGTCTTGCCAACAGCGGTTAATGTGCAAAATAGTCAACGTAAATTGATTCTGGCGCTGGATAATGCTGAAGAAGCGGGCTTAATTCGTGATTTGACTGTTATGCCAGCCACTGATTTGCGGGCAGTGGTACATCATTTGCAGGGTGATGAGCCTTTGGCACGTTTTCAAGTAGACATCCAGCGCCAGTCCATTGAATACCCTTTTGATATGGCGGATGTTAAAGGCCAATTTACAGCACGGCGCGCTTTAGAAATCGCAGCAGCGGGTGGGCATAATCTGCTGATGGTAGGACCACCTGGAACAGGTAAAACCATGTTAGCGAGTCGTTTAGTGACGATTCTGCCCGATCTGAGTGAACAAGAGGCACTGGAGTCCGCTACGATTGCTTCCATCAGCAATCAAGGTTTTGATGTTAGTCAATGGGGTTTACGTCCTGTGCGTGACCCGCATCATACTTCGTCAGGTGTGGCTTTAGTGGGGGGTGGTTCGCAGGTTAAGCCAGGAGAGATTTCACTGGCACATCATGGCGTTTTGTTTTTGGATGAGTTGACCGAATTTGATCGTAAGGTATTGGATGTATTGCGTGAACCTTTGGAAACTGGGCGAATTACTTTATCGCGTGCAGCAAGGCAAGCGACTTATCCGGCGCAATTTCAATTAGTGGCTGCGATGAATCCATGTCCACAGGGGCGCGTGTGTGATTTGCGTGAAAACTGTGAATGTACACCGGATCAACAAAAACGTCACCGTTCCCGTATTTCAGCCCCTTTTCTGGATCGCATTGATTTGCAAGTAGATGTACCCCAGGTCAAACAAGCTGATTTACAGTCGCTGCAAGCCGGTGAGGCGAGTGCAGTCATTCGTGAGCGTGTCGAAAAAGCGCGTGCCTTGCAATTAAACCGACAAGGTAAAATCAATTGTGCTTTAAGTGGGCGCGAAGTGGATAGCGTTTGTGCCTTGGAAAAACGTGACCAGAACTTGCTAAGCCATGCGATGGAACAATTTAAACTTTCAGCCCGTGCCTATCATCGTATTTTGAAAGTCTCACGCACCATTGCTGATCTAAGCAATAGTGAAAAGATTTGCACGGTACATTTATCCGAAGCTTTGTCTTATCGAGCAATGGATCGCTTGGCTGCGCTTAGCTAGGCTGGGCAATCCGGTTTCTTAACACGCCGATTTTTTCAATTTCGCATTCCACGACATCACCGGGGTGTAAAAATTCTGGTGGTTGACGGACAAAACCCACGCCGCTTGGTGTTCCTGTAGCAATTATATCGCCTGATTCCAGCGTCATGCTGCGTGATAAAGTAGCAATAATTTCCGCTATATTAAACAGCATCATGCGTGTATTGGACGCTTGTTTGCTAATACCATTCACTCGACAAGCAATATTTAAGGCATGTGGTTCAGGAATGTCATCCGCCGTAACAATATGTGGGCCGATGGGGCAAGCACCATCGAGGCTTTTGCCGAGAAAGAATTGTTTGTGATGGTGTTGTAGATCACGCGCACTTAAGTCATTAATCACGGTATAGCCAAAAATATGCTGCAAGGCATTTTCTTCACTAATCTTGTGTCCGCCTTTGCCAATAATGATGCCTAGTTCGGCTTCCCAGTCGAGTTGGGAACAGGTTTCGGGGTCAAATGGAATGTCTGCTTCATGAGCCGTTACACTGCTCGTCGCTTTGGTAAAAACAATAGGGTATTGCGGCTTTTTAGCACTGCGGCCTACGTGTTCGGCGGTTTCTTCGGCGTGTTCTAGGTAGTTCAGACCTAGGCACATAATATTTTTGCGGGGGCGCGGAATAGGGGCGAGCAGGGTGACTGCTTGGGGTTTGACTTGCATAATGGGAGTAATAGACTGCAATGCCTTTGCCAAGTTAGGTGCTTGCTCAATTAATCGCTGCATATCATGCCAAATAATTTGATCAAAATTAGGATCTAGGGCAGGCAAGACATAATGATTGCCTTGATCAATAAATACATAAGTTTGATTGTGATAAAAACAGGAACCTAGTTTCATACTTTTCTCTTTTGATGGAAGACAGACAGGGACGGCAGTCATCAAATCCGTGGGTGAGTGTAACAGGTTTAAGCGCTAGCTTGTTGCGCGGCTTTAGCACGGCGTTTTAGCCAAACTTCCAGACCTTGTGCGTTCAAATCAGCATCGAATGCTAATAACTCGCGTGCTTTAGCTTCATCCAATGGGCTAGCTTTTGCTTGAGCATCCTTTACCATGCTATCTAGGATGCGTTGATAAATACGCTGTTGACGACCCTCATCAGCTTGTTGCTCTTCCGCAAGTGCGGTTTCTACCATGACTTTTAGGCTATCACGCAACATACTTTCCATGCGTTTGACATTATCAATGCGTCCGTAGTGCGTTAGGTACATGGCTTGAGGTTGTTGTGCCATCATTTTTTGCAGGCTGTTATCCCAGCCTTCAGGATCGAAGGCGACTGGAGTGGTGGTTGCAAATAGCCAGGCGCCCTCGTCGCTATCAAATTCACGGTAAGAAATGCCAAAGGTATCACCAGTGAAAAAAGAACGTGTTGTATGATCGAAAATGCAATGATGATGGTTGGCATGACCGGGTGTGTCAAAGCATTGTAGTGTGCGACCATTCAAATCCAAGGTTTCCCCATCAGCGGGTGTTATCACACGTTCGGCAGCCACCGAAACGAGTGTGCCATAGTGTTTGGCAAACTCGCTTTCACCATAGACAGCCGTTGCACCCGCTATTAATTTATGGGGGTCTATCATGTGCGGTGCTCCTTTTTGATGCACTACGAGTGTAGCATTTGGGCATAAGCGCATCAGTTCACCTGCACCACCTGCATGATCTAGGTGCACATGGGTAGGAATAACGTATTTGACTTGTTCAGTTGTCATGCCGATTTCACGCAAAGTCTGCATTAGGTTAGGGATGCTGTTATATGTGCCTGTGTCGACAAAAGCGGCTGCGTCCCCTGAGCGGACTAGGTAACAGGAGGCCAGCCCTGGGCGCAGTAATTCGGTTTCAATGCAGTAAATATCATTGCCTAGGTCTTGAAAAATCTTACCCTGCATGGCTTCTCTCCTTAGCGGTCTGTGTGGGATAAGAAAGCTGAAGTGTATGACTTTGTGGGGGGCATTGTCGACATCAGGTTTGTACTGTTGGTTTCTTTGTGCCTAAGCGCGCCAGTCCAGCACCCGTTGAAATGGCGAGGGTGGATTGGGGCGGCGGTCGCCCAAATCTAGGTCGTTCAGTTCGATCGCTGTTCAGTTCATCGGCAAAAAATGAATAGTTTACAGAAACTTGGCGACTTGTGTATAAGGAGATGGCTTTAACAACCGACCATCCCTCCAAAACAACCGATTATTACTTAGAACTCACATCTATCGAACATTATTATATTTCTTTCCTATATTAAGGGATATGGAAATCATTACAAGGACAGAACTTATGACCGGACTGAATAGCATTGACACAACAAAAAAATCATTACATATGAGCTGACAATCGCTTGCCTGGAAGAAAAAAAGAAAAAATTTTTTTATTTGATAGACTTTTTGACAGAGGATGCGTAGAACAAATTAACCATCAAATAGAAAACAAAGGCATTCGTTACGAAGAAGAAACTGGCGAATCACTCTGAAAACTTCAATGATGAAAAAAATCAAAACCATCCCCCTTATCCAAGTCATTGACATTACTTTTCTGAGCTTGTTAATAGCCTATGGTGTGCCCCATATTATTGAGACATTAGTCAATCTGGGTATGTTCAGAGCATCCCGTTGCAGCATTCTTGACGTAGGGTGTCACGGAACATTCGATCTGGTCGTCGTCGAGGTTCGACGACTG
>PDPH01000055.1 GCA_002747435.1 Pseudomonadota bacterium | reverse complement strand
GGAAAACTATTGGCTTTTCAAAATCAGAGGAAATCCATGATAAGGTCATCGGAGAGTTCATTAATCGAGAGTTCTTTCAACGCATCTGAATCACCACCCTTTAGCCTAGCGCGATTATTTATTAACCTTCTGTTAAGACACGAGCGCGCGATCTTCAGTGGGAAATGCACTCCTGCAAAACCAAAGACAGCACAGCAAAAAAAGCAAGCTATGAGAGCATATTGGCGATATAGGTACGGATATTAATAGCAACTGTTGGAGGAAACAATGTTATTTGAAGGCTTGAGGTCTTTAACAAGCCCATTCATCTGCATGATTCTGCTGAATATATTGGCTAGCCAGACCGTAGACGCAAATCAGAATACCGGACTTGATCCGATCCTGCTAAAAAAAGGACACTCTAGTCAGTATGAATCCCCGCTAATGCACATGAGTGATTTTGTTATGCGAGCAAACTACTATGAAGATTTATTATTCAACAAGGACTTTATTAAACTGCAAGACATTATCGCACGCTGGTGGGAACACCAAACAGGTGATAAACAGCGTAAACGCATCAGGCGTGGCCAACGACTGAAAGCAGTCGAACCATTGACTTAATCACAGCCCATGCTGTAACAAACTAGCCCATTCACCGGATTCATCGTGCTGAATTTGAATACGCGACATGGCTGCATGCTCAATATGTAAGGAAAAAAAGTGACGACTTGTCATGCCCAAGACCTTAGCAATCAGAGTACGTATCACGCCCGGGTGTGTTACCAGTAAAATCGTTTTGCCACGCTGTTCTTTAAGTAAACTTTGCCAGCCTTGTGTCACACGCTCCTGAAAAGCTGTAAATTGCTCACCATCCGGCGGTGTCAGATTGGCAGGATTTGTCCACCAACGCCCTAAAATGGTGGAATTCTCCAACATAATACTGCTGGGCAATTGTCCTTCCCATTGCCCAAAGCCCATTTCACAAAAAGCTTCGCTGGACTGAACAGACAACTTGTGCTTATTGGCTAACCACTGAGCAAAAACATAACAACAAGCATGCGGTGAACTCACCACCACATCCCAGTCATTACGACGCCTGACCGCTTTTTTCAGGGCTTTCAAACCTTCTGCCGTCAAAGGACTATCTAGCGAACCACAGAAAACTTCACCTGCTTCTACCTGTGTGCTAGGCAAAAGGTCAATATAAGTAATGGCAACACTCACTAGGCGTAACGCACCTGAACAATTTCATACTCACGAATACCGCCTGGTGCTTGCACCGTGGCAATATCACTCTCTTCTTTACCAATCAAGGCTCGCGCAATCGGGGAAGACACTGCAATCATGCCTTGCTTAATATCCGCCTCGATATCACCCACAATCTGATAAGTGATGGTTTCACCACTCTCCAACTCTTCCAGACTGACAGTAGCACCAAAAACGACCTTACCCGCATTGGCAGCTCCCACCGTTTCCACATCGATGATCTGTGCAGTAGACAAAACACCTTCCAGTTCCTGTATACGCCCTTCGCAAAAACTTTGCTGTTCACGCGCAGCATGGTATTCGGCATTTTCTTTTAAATCACCGTGCTCGCGCGCTTCAACGATAGCCTGAACAATACGAGGACGTTCTTCCGTCTTCAAACGGTTTAATTCAAGCTTGAGGCGCTCAGCACCTTTAGCTGTTAGCGGTGGTCGATTCATTTAACAATCTCCTTCATTATAGTTTTACATTATTCCCTGATGTAAATCCTGCAAGCGATAAACTCGCTCATCCTCAGTGTAAGCCATTGCTAAACACAAGGCACGCGCCCCTTCTAGCGTCGTGGTATAACTGATTTTATGCTGTAAAGCCTCACGGCGGATTTCAAACGAATCACGAATCGACTGTTCGCCTTCCGTGGTATTAATAATCAAATCAATTTCATCGTTCTTAATCATATCCACGATATTAGGTCGACCTTCGCGCATTTTATTGACCACTTCACACACAATACCAGCAGCTTGCAATTCGCGCGCTGTACCGCGTGTAGCTACAATACGAAAGCCCTGTTTCACCAGCATGTTCCCCAAGGCAGGAACATGACGCCGATCGGCTTCACGCACACTCATAAATACAATGCCTGAAGTCGGAAAGACTTCACCCGCCGCCAGTTGCGACTTGCCAAACGCTTCTGCAAAGGTTTTACCCACCCCCATCACCTCTCCGGTGGATTTCATCTCAGGACTAAGAATAGGATCAACCCCTTGAAATTTAATAAATGGAAAAACAGCTTCCTTAACCGCAAAGTAATCAGGAATCAACTCATTCGTTGCATTTTGCACCGCCAAACTTTGTCCGGCCATACAGCGTGCTGCCACTTTTGCCAATGGCCGCCCAATGGCTTTGGATACGTAGGGAACTGTGCGTGAAGCACGCGGATTCACCTCTAGGACATAAACCTCTTTATTCTTAATGGCAAATTGCGTATTCATTAAGCCGACTACATTTAATGCTTTTGCCATACGAGCCGCTTGATCACGCAATTCATTTTGAATGGACTCATCCAAGGAATACGGTGGCAAGGAACAAGCTGAATCACCCGAGTGGATACCTGCCTGCTCAATATGCTGCATAATACCACCAATCAAAACATTTTCACCATCACAGATAGCATCCACATCCACTTCGATAGCATCATCCAGAAAGTGATCCAATAAGACCGGTGCGGCATTAGATACAGCAACGGCTGTATTCATATAACGGCGCAACTCATTCTCGTTGTAAACAATTTCCATAGCGCGACCACCCAGCACGTAAGACGGACGCACCACCAAAGGATAAGCGATCTCATCAGCAAGACGTAAAGCTTCATCCAAACTGCGAGCAGTGCGATTAGGCGGCTGTTTCAGTCCCAAGCTGCTAATGAGTTGCTGAAAACGTTCCCGATCTTCTGCCAAATCAATCGAATCGGGCGAAGTACCAATAATCGGTGCACCACAAGCCTCCAAATCACGTGCCAACTTTAGTGGGGTTTGTCCACCGTATTGCACAATAACGCCCTTTGGCTGTTCTAAATCAACAATTTCCAGCACATCTTCCAAAGTCAATGTCTCGAAATAAAGGCGATCGGAAGTATCATAGTCCGTTGAAACGGTTTCTGGATTACAGTTGACCATAATGGTTTCATAACCATCCTCGCGCAAAGCCAGTGCTGCATGTACGCAGCAATAGTCAAACTCAATTCCCTGACCAATACGATTAGGACCGCCGCCCAATACCATAATTTTTTTACGTTCAGTGGGATTAGACTCACACTCTTCTTCATACGTAGAGTACATATAAGCGGTATTGGTAGCGAACTCAGCAGCACAAGTATCCACGCGCTTATAAACTGGACGCACCCCCAAACTGCGCCGCGTTTGCCGAACATTACGCTCGGTCGTATTCAACAGCTTACTTAAACGGCGATCAGAAAAACCCTTGCGCTTCAACTGCCACAACTCATCCGCACTCAGTTCATGTAATAAACGCCCTTTGAGTGTATTTTCAATCGCCACCAACTCGGCAATTTGCGCCAGAAACCAAGGATCAATCTTGCTCAAATGATGCACCTCAGTCACATCCATACCCTGCCGAAAAGCATCGGCCACATGCAGAATACGTTCAGCGCGCGGCTCGGTTAATTCACGGCGTAGCACCCCCTTTATGGCAGTTGCCTCTACCTTGCCAGAATGAACGCGCTCATCAAGACCATCAATACCCGTTTCCAAACCACGCAATGCCTTTTGCAAAGACTCCTGAAAGGTTCGCCCAATTGCCATGACCTCACCGACTGACTTCATCTGTGTGGTCAGGCGCGAATCAGCCTGTGGAAACTTTTCAAAGGTAAAACGTGGAATTTTGGTAACAACATAATCAATAGCAGGCTCAAAGGATGCGGGTGTTGCACCACCTGTAATATCGTTTCTTAATTCATCCAAGGTATAACCGACTGCGAGCTTAGCGGCTACTTTGGCAATGGGGAAGCCGGTTGCCTTGGAAGCTAGTGCAGAAGAACGTGATACACGCGGATTCATTTCAATAACAATGATCCGACCATTGTCTGGATTAATGGCAAACTGCACATTAGATCCGCCGGTATCCACACCAATTTTGCGTAATACCGCCAAAGAGGCATTACGTAATAACTGATATTCCTTATCCGTTAAGGTTTGTGCAGGCGCTACGGTAATAGAGTCCCCTGTATGCACACCCATAGGATCGAAGTTCTCAATCGAGCAGATAATAATGCAATTATCCTGACGATCCCGCACGACTTCCATCTCGTACTCTTTCCAGCCTAACAGGGATTCTTCCAGCAAAACCTCATTGCTGGGTGACATATCCAGACCATGAGCCACAATCTGCTCAAACTCTTCCTTATTGTAGGCGATGCCCCCACCCGTGCCACCCAAGGTAAAAGAGGGGCGAATAATGACCGGAAAACCAATATGAGCCTGTGCAGTATGTGCTTCCTCCATGCTATGTGCTACAAATGAACGGGCAGACTCCAAACCAATATCATCCATGGCTACCCGAAAATCTTCGCGGTCTTCAGCCATTTGAATGGCGGCTTCATGCGCACCAATCATTTCCACGCCATATTTTTCCAGCACGCCATTACGCGACAAATCCAGTGCACAATTCAAAGCTGTCTGACCGCCCATCGTTGGTAGCAAAGCATCAGGCCGTTCCTTAGCAATAATCTTTTCCACCGTCTCCCAGCGAATCGGCTCAATATAAACCGCATCGGCTGTTTCCGGGTCTGTCATAATGGTAGCTGGATTAGAGTTCACCAGAATAATGCGATAGCCTTCCTCACGCAGTGCTTTGCAGGCCTGCGCACCGGAATAGTCAAATTCACAAGCCTGACCGATCACAATCGGGCCTGCACCAATAATCAGGATACTTTTAATATCTGTCCGTTTAGGCATAGGTAATTTCTTAACTCTCGTGATCAGGCTGAGCGAGCAGAGCGCATTAATTCAATGAAATGATCGAACACAGGTGCAACATCATGTGGCCCCGGGCTAGCTTCCGGGTGTCCTTGAAAACTGAAAGCCGGGCAATCGTTTAATTCAATACCCTGCAAAGTACCATCAAATAAAGAACGATGACTGCTGCGCACATTAGCTGGCAAAGTGCTTTCATCCACCGCAAAACCATGATTTTGGCTACTAATCATCACTCGCCCACTGGCTATATCTTGCACAGGATGATTGGCACCATGATGACCAAACTTCATTTTAAGTGTACGTGCACCCGTCGCTAGCCCTAGCAATTGATGTCCTAAGCAAATACCCAATAAAGGTATTTTTTTCTCTATAAACACCTGGATAGCCTCAATAGCATAGGTGCACGGTTCTGGATCACCTGGCCCATTGGACAGAAAAATACCATCGGGGTTCATTGCCAACACATCCGCAGCAGGAGTTTGCGCAGGAACAACCGTCACATGGCAAGCACGATCGACCAACATACGCAAAATATTAGTCTTTACGCCATAATCATAAGCAACTACCTTAAACTCAGCTTGTTTTGCTGTAGCAGCCTGCGACACATCAGCTAACAAATGCCAAGTACCCTCTGTCCAAACATAAGGCTCAGTAACACTGACCTTTTTGGCTAAATCCATCCCTTTAAGACCAGGAAAATCCAGCGCTGCCGCTTTGGCATCTGCTTCACTCAAGGAGTCACCGGCCATAATGCAAGCACGTTGAGCACCTTTTTCGCGCAAAATACGGGTCAAACGACGGGTATCAATATCTGCAATAGCAACCATACGATGTTGCTGCAAATAATCGCCCAATGACTGCTTGCCACGCCAATTACTGTATAAAGGCGGCACATCACGCACCACCAAACCTGCTGCATGAATGCGCCCAGATTCAGTGTCTTCTGAATTAACCCCTGTATTACCAATATGGGGATAGGTTAAGGTAACAATTTGTTGAGCATACGAAGGGTCGGTCAGTATTTCCTGATAACCAGTTAACGCCGTATTAAATACGACTTCACCCACTGTTTTTCCATCAACACCAATGGAATGCCCCCTGAATACGCTTCCGTCTTCCAGTACCAGCAATGCCCGCTTGTTCAAAGGAACCTCCAGTTCTACATACAATAACGGGATGAGCACACACCCATCCCGCGAAATTCGTAGGCCGGTATTTTACCCGCAGCTTAACAAGGTGTCTATCCAAAGTCTTCTCTCAGACTTCTCTCATAAAAAATGACCGTTCATGAAGCCGCCAAGCAATTAAGATCGGCTTATTCAAACTGCTTTAGTAAGTTCAAACCGTGTTGATCGACTCGCAAAAAACTACTGGTTTGATACCAGTCGCCTAAAACAACACGCTGTACTGTTTTACCATCTAAATCAAATTGATGTACGGCTGGGCGGTGGGTATGTCCATGAATGAGGCAGGTCACCGCATACTCGCGCATGACAGCCTCTACTGCTGCCTGGTTTACATCCAAAATCGTTTCAGCTTTGGAGCGAGTACGTGCTTGGCTTTCCATACGCAGCGCTTGGGCACGTTCTAGCCGCTCAGGGATACTCAGATTCATTAGCTGTGCCTGCCAGTCTGGACTGCGAAATAGTGCACGCGTCTGTTGATACTCCACATCGTTCGTACACAAACTATCACCGTGCATCAACAAAGTAGGCGTGCCATATAAATCAATAACTTGCTGCTCGGGTAATAATTCACAGCCACTCAAGTTCGCAAATTGCTCACCAATCAAAAAATCTCGATTGCCATGTATAAAATAAACCGCTACACCTGATTGCTTTAATTGTGCCAAAGCAGCTACAATCGGCCTGATTGGCTGCCCTTGTGGTGTATCCAGCACATCATCGCCAATCCAATACTCAAAAAAGTCCCCCAAGATATAAAGTGCATCAGCCCTAGCTTGGCTACCTTGGAGATAGCTGCAAAACTCAAATAAGCAATAAATACTTTCAGGGCGAGAGCTATCCAGATGCAAATCAGCAATAAACCAGCTTGCCATGAGTCATGATCTCTTAAGCAGCTAAATAAGAGGGCGTCTGCATATCATTCAAACGACTCACCGCCCGCGCAAACTCAAAACGTAGTTTTTCACCTTGGTAAATCTCATCTAACTGATAATGTGTAGAAATAATCAATCGCACGCGGCGATCGTATAATTCATCAATAAAGTTCAGAAAACGACGCGCAGCATTCTCGTTTTCCTGATTCAAGATAGGAATATCCGACAAGATAATCGCCGGAAAACGGTCAGCTAGTGCAATATAGTCGCTAGTCGCCCTCGGACCCTCGCAAACCGTTTTGAAGTCCAGCCAAATAATATTATCCGCCATTTTTCGCACCGGCCACTTGCGATGATTTAGCGTAATCGCAACATTGTCTTGCACTGAGCCACTAGCCAAATGAGCAAAATGTTCCTCTAGCTCGGGATCAGATTGGGTAATATTTTCAAACTCACTTGGATCCAGCGCCTCAACCTTAAGCATGCGATAGTCAACACCATTATCCAGCTCAATCACCTGCATATTCTGCTTAATCAAGTCAATCGCAGGTAAAAAGCGGGCGCGTTGTAAACCATCTTTATACAAATCATCAGGTATGCGATTAGAGGTCGTGACGATGGTCACATCATTTTGTACCAAACCTTCCAAAAGCCCAGCTAGAATCATCGCATCACCAATATCCAACACATGAAACTCGTCGATACAAAGCAACTCAATATCCCCTGCCAAGCGTGAAGCCACTTCTTGTAAAGGATTTTTGTATTCATAACCTAGCTTGCGCAGTTCCGCATGCACCATCAGCATAAAATGGTGATAGTGATAACGCGTTTTACCAACCATCGGTACAGCCTGAAAAAACCGATCCATCAGCCAAGTTTTACCGCGCCCAACATCTCCCCAAATATAAGCCCCTTTAACACTGACTTCAGCGCGTGGCTCAGGCTTGGAAAAGAAACGAAAACTACGTTTAGGCTGCGGCTTAGGGTGGGTCAATCTATCAATAATGCCTTGTAAGACATCAATGGCATGCGCTTGGGCAGAGTCATGCTGAATATTTCCAGCAGTTATTTCCTGCTTATACAGCTTAAGAAGGCTCATGTCTGATTGTTTGGTGGTAATGGCGAACTAAAGACATATTGTCGACAATCTTTAGTGGCTATGCAAGTCAAGCAAGTGTTCGTTATCTATCAAAAAAATACCATGGCACTACCGGAAGGTTGCTGCGATGAAAATATTGATGATCGAAAAATGGCTTCGCACCACTTGCACCACCTTGGCAGCAGACAGAACATTAGCTTATCCTGGCTGCCAAACTTTTTCCTTCCAAAAAGTCTTACGACAATTCAAACAGTAACAACGACTATCATTACGGTGCATTAGCCGCTGAAAAAAAGTCCGACGCACTTTCACCCACTCCGTACTGCCGCAGTGGGGACAATGATGAGTATACCAGTTACTACCTAGTACTAGTTTTTGTTCCATAGCCTTGGCTCTTCTAACTGCTAGGGTAAGAAAAATTATCTATTTGTTGACACACACTGAACCCCGCTAGTCTAACAAAACTAGTCAATATTTTTCATAAAAATTACTTCTGCTGTATCAATTTACTCATTAATAAAGTTAATTTACTTTACCTATTTATAAATTGTATTAAAAAATAAGTTTATGTTATTATTACTCTCTAATGAATAAAAACTAAAAGACAGCCATGTGTAGAGCAAAATTTTCTCCCAGTGCACATGTCAGCAGCCAACAGAATTCAGGTTTTTCCATGCTGGAACTCATGATCACCCTGACTGTAGCAAGTATATTGCTGAGCATGGCGGCACCTAATATGATTGAGTTTATTCGCAGTCAATCAATGACCACCCAAGCTAATGAAATGGTGGCAACCTTGAGCCATGTGCGCTCGGAAGCGATTCGTCGCAATACCGCCATCACCTTTTGTCGTATTGCTAGTAAAGAAGCCTCGACCTGTGCTTCAGGCGATGTACCTTGGCAGTATTGGATGGCAATCACCCACAGTCATACACAAAGAACGGTTATCTCGCGGGGAGAGGTCAGCAGCATGAGTGGTATGAAACAAACCGCCAATTTTAACAGCGTCATATTTGGCGCGGATGGCATCACCCGAGTTAATGGGCGTGTAGTCAATAATCACTTTATACAAATTCGTGCGGGCAATAAGAGTCGTTGTCTTAGTTTAGGTCCAGGAAGCCGTTACTCTGTTAGTACAGTGGAAGGAAATTGCCAATGATAACCTTATCCCGCTGGTCTAAGTCTAAGCAAAAGGGTATTACCCTCATTGAAATATTGGTAACGGTATTGGTGTTATCGATAGGGGCTTTATCCATGTCATCCCTGCAAATGCGCTCGGTCAAAACCAACCAAGACGCTCTATCCTATAGCTTGGCAGTAATTCAGTTACATAGTATTAGCGATGCGCTACACGTCGCCCGCGAAGATGCCTTAGAAGGTCACTTCAATATTGCCTTAGGTAAAGAGGCTGTTAATGATAATAGTTTTATTGGCATGTCTTTATTTAATTGGCGTCATAGTATTCGCACGCTGTTAGGCGATCATGCCGATAGCTCCATCCATTGCGACGAGACAGTTTGTGAGCTTATTGTCACATGGGTAGAAGCAAAGAAGCAAGATAACGAGGGGCAGATCTCAGCCAATAGTGTCAGCGGATCATCAACGAGTGACAGTGACATTAGCGTCCCTAAAATGGTCAGAATAGAAGTACAGCCATGACTAAACAAGCAGGTCTTACCTTAATTGAATTACTACTGGCAATGACACTTGGCTTGGTACTCATGGCAGGTGCTATTAGTTTGTTTCAAGCCAATCAGCAGACCTTCCGTAGCAATCAAGGCTTAATCCAAATACAGGAAGGAACTCGCTCAAGCTTTGAATTGCTATCGCGTGATTTACGCCAAGCAGGCTATATCAGCTGTGGCAAAAGCGCGAACGTTGCCAATGTGCTCACACCATCAGCACGTACAGGCCTCATGGAATGGGTAGAGTTGCGTGGCTACGATGGTGATAAGGCAGCACCAGAGCTTCCTTTTGGCACAGGGGTTGGTGAACGGGTAGACGGGACGAGTGCTATTTTTATTCAAGGTATGGAGCTCAATACGCAACGGATAGCGACGCATAACCCTAATTCAGCCGAGTTTACCTTAGCAGCCAACTCAAGCAATTTCCATGTGGGAGATATAGTGATGGCTTGCCGCCCTAATTTGGTAAGTATTTTCCAAGTCACCAGTGTAGACGGGCTTAAGCTCGGCTACCGACCCGGAACACACCATGCAGGTCCAGGCAATTGCAGCCGTGCTTTAGGGAGTCCTGTGAACTGCGACCACCCTAGCCCAACGACCAATATAGTGTATAAGACAAATGGCATTATAGCGCGCTTTTTCAGTGCCATTTGGTATATCGGTAATAATGGACGACCTACAGACGGGGATAAATCGCTCTTTCGTCTTCGTCTGGAAACAGATGGTGAAGCAGTACGTGAAGAAATGGTCGTAGGTGTCAGTAATATGCAACTGCTATACCATCAAAAAGACACTGATCGTTGGGATAGTGCCAATACGATTGATACTGCTCATGCGTGGTCTGATGTTGATGCAGTGAATACTAGCTTGACCCTAGTTTCTGCTGCAACAGGTATTTCATTGGATAGCAGCAATCAAGGTCGCTTGGAACGTACCTTAAGCCACATTATCGCCCTGAGGAATAGACTAGAGTGAAACATAATAAATTCCGCCAGAAAGGCATTACCCTGTTGTTTGCGCTCATCATTTTATTAGTGTTGTCTTTATTAGCCTTAGCTAGTATTAGAGGCGTCACCTTACAAGAGCGTATGGCCTCAAATTTATATGACCGAGATCTTGCTTTTCAGTCCGCAGCCGCCGCACTGAAAGCCGCTGAAACACAACTAGCGGTCAATCCCACCCCGATGGGAATGATAGATTGTACGCTTGTTGGAGTAGACTGTCCGGTTATCCCTGAATCAACATTTACTCAGGAAAATAAAGGCTGGCTTAATGTTAATGATAATTACAATATCAATACCGAAACTCGACCTGGTACTCCCCAATATCAAATGCAGATGACTGATGCCTCTCAAGCTATTAGTTTGT
The DNA here is from genome assembly GCA_002747435.1 of Pseudomonadota bacterium. GTDB lineage: Bacteria > Pseudomonadota > Gammaproteobacteria > Thiotrichales > Thiotrichaceae > Thiolinea. Next base: position 48,730 of record PDPH01000055.1, on the reverse strand, counting down.
ATGGCCAAGAACGTAATGCTAAAAATCTTCAATATGGTACTCATTCAGGCATGTTGGATAGTTACTTTTACCGTATTACAGTGCGTAGCAGCAATCCAACTGATGCTGAGGGACGAGCATTAGTCGTCTTACAAAGCACACTCAAACGCGAAAATAACTAATCAATAACGAATCATGAAAAGTAAATATCATCATAAGCTATTCATAATGGCTGGCCTATTGCTGGTACAAATCTCTATTAGTCAAGCTGATGACATACCTATTTCGCAAACTCCACTCATTGCAGCGGGGGGAGCACCTGATAATCTAGTCATTCTACCTTCGGTAGAATTTCCCACAGTGAATAGCGTATCCAATATCGACGCAGAGTATAATATCAACACTGTTTATGGCGGCTATTTCGACTCAGATAAATGTTATCAATATCATTATGAGCAGAATGAAGAGCGACGACACTTTTATCCTGTCAACTGGGCAAATAATCATGCTTGCGATGGCTATAAGATGGAGTGGAGCGGTAATTTTCTAAATTGGGCTGCTACACAAACAATCGACCCCTTCCGTTCGGCCATGACCGGGGGCTACCGAGTAGTTGATACCCCAACAGAAACCTGGCTTGAAAAAGCGCGACAAGATGGCCAAGGAGGTGATGGCTATTTTCCAAATAGACGACTTGAAGGACATGACAATCTCACAAAATCGATTCCTAGGTTTCAGGTCAGAAAAAAAATTACTAATGTAAATGCTGATGTCGACTACATACAAATGCGTATTCATGGTTTGGGTAATCGCATGTATATCAATTTCAATGGCAATAATGTCGCTTTGGGTAAACACGAAGCATTTAATCCTGACAGCAAATCGTTTTATGCCAAAACGATTTATGAGTTATCTATACGTGTAAAAGTTTGCGTTAATGGACTACTAGAAGCCAATTGCAAGCAATATGACTCTGCTTATAAACCCGAAGGACTCATGCAAGAATATGCCAGTCGCCTCCGTTACAGTGTATTCGGTTACCTGAACGACACCCGTGTAAAAAGGGATGGCGCTGTATTAAGAGCCAGACAAAAATCCATCGGTCCCAAATTAGCTAGTACCAGTGAAGATACTGCTTTACTGGATAACCCTGATAAAGAATGGGATCCAGATACAGGGGTACTTAAACGCAATCCTGATGCAAATGATGCCAACAAAACCAATCAAGAGTTCGGTTTGTCCATTCAAGACAGCGGCGCCATTAACTACATCAATAAATTCGGTCAGTTGACTACGAATGAGCATAAAGGCATAGATCCTGTCAGCGAAATGTTTTACGCAGGCACACGTTACTTGCGTAATCTGCCTAATGTCCGCGCTTATTCAGACATGTCAGACCAGAGTCAAGAAAATAAGCAAAAATTTGCAGATGGTTTTCCTGTGATTACCGATTGGCAAGATCCTTATGTCGCTTATTGTCAAACCAGCGCCTTCTTAGGTATAGGTGACGTCTTTACCCACCGTGACAAGAACCTACCCGGAAATACTACTCATAGAGCTGACGAGCCTGCCATGCCAGCCAGTGTTGCGGCTGACTCTATTAATGTCATTAAATTATCAAACAAGGTTGGGCAACTGGAAGGCTTAGGTGATATTGGCGATACCTTTACTAATCGCTATCGCAAAAACTCATCTTACATAGCAGGATTAGCTTGGTATGCCAACACTCATGATATTCGCCCCGACTTGAAAGAAAAACAAACTGTAGCAACCTTCTGGGTAGATGTTTTAGAAGGTCAATCCCTACTGGGTATGGCCCAAAATCCCTATGCCCTAGCAGCAAAGTACGGTGGTTTTCGTGTCCCAGAAAATTTTAATCCGACAACCCGGAGTGAGGCCTTACCAGATGATTGGTGGCATACCAATCATGAAATCATCACGCCCTTCGGTGAGAAGGGTAAAGGACAAGCAAGCTTTAAACGCCCAGATAACTACTTTACTGCCGGTGAGGCCAATCAAATGGCTCACAGTTTAAAACAAGCATTTGCCCGTATTATTGCGCGGGTCAATGGCTCCGGGATAGGTTTGGCAGCGAATACTACCCGCCTTGAAGCCGGTGCAAGGGTTTACCAAGCTATTTTCTATAATAAAAGTTGGCATGGCGAGTTAAAAGCGCTGGAAGTTGACTATAAAACAGGCAAACTCTCCCCAAAGCCAGCCTGGTTAGCGTCTGAAAATATTCCTAACTGGAAAGAGCGCAAGATTATGCTAGGCGATAAAACTTTCAAATGGGATAACCTAGAAACTTGGCAAAAGCAATTGCTGGACTCTGAAGCATTAGTTAACTATTTGCGTGGCGATAATAGCAATGAACAGCGTTCAGGCGGCAAATTCCGCGATCGTTATATAACCGTATTAGGCGATATTGTACACTCGCAAGCAATTATGGCGAGTAAGCCTAACCCAGATCAATTCAGGAATTACAGCTTTTCGGGTTCATCTGCTTATCCTGCTTTCGCTAAAGCGCAGATCAATAGACCCTCCGTACTGTATGTCGGTGCCAACGATGGCATGCTACACGGTTTCAATGCTCAGGATGGTAAGGAAATTTATGCCTTTATTCCCAATGAGGCTATTCGTAATGGCTTGAAAAAAACCAGCCATCCTGCTTACCGCCATAAATACTTTGTGGATGGAGAGCTAACTATTGCTGATGCTTATCTGAATGGCCAGTGGAAAACGATTCTGGTTGGTACTATGGGTAGAGGTGGTAAAAGTATTTTTGCTCTTGATATTACTGCCCCAGATAATATTAAGTTTTTATGGGAGAAAACCGCAAACGATATTCCAGAAATGGGTTATATTTTAAGTAAGCCCATTATCACCCAAACGGATGATGGCAAATGGAAAGTTGCTTTTGGTAATGGCGTTAATAGCAAGACAGGCTATGCCCAACTTATTTTGATTGACTTAGCCAATCAAAATGTAGAAAAAATCAATACCAATATAGGTGGCAATAATGGTTTAAATGGCATAACAGCTTGGAGTAACACCAATAATGCTATTACTGATGTTTTTTATGCAGGTGATTTCAAAGGAAACTTATGGGAAATAGCTCTTAATAAATCACCGCGTAAAATCTTTCAAGCTAAAGCACCCAATAGTCATCAGCCACAAACCATTCTAGCGGCTCCACTCATAGGAATAAATCCTGACAACCAAGCACTATGGGCTTTTTTTGGCACAGGGCAATACCTTTCCCAGATTGATCTTACAGATAAAAGTAAACAAACCTGGTACGGTGTCAAGATCCAAGAGAGACGCTCTGATCGTGACAACATGGTAGAACGCAAGCTAGAAATAGAAGGAGAAAAAGATTCTCTAGCAGTACGTGTTATAGAATCAGGTACAGAAAAAGACCTAGAAGGTAAAGATGGCTGGTATATGAACTTACCAGATCAGGGGGAACGCATGATTGTAGAAAATATTTTCCAACAAGATGTATTAATTGGTACCGTGCGTATTCCTGATACCGATGATATTTGTAAACCGACGGGGCGCGGATTTGTTATAGCTATAAAACCCTTTACTGGTGGACGCCTAGATCGAATTTTCTTTGATACGAATGACGATACGGAATTCGATGATAAGGATAATCTGGTTTATCAGGAAGAATCCTTGCCTATTTCTGGCTTTGGCTTTGAAAGTAGTCCTAACGCACCTATATTTATTGGTAATACTATGCAAGTTGTTGAAGATAATGGTAATACTCACTCTATTCTAACCCAGGGACTAGGCTCGACTATACAACGTACCTCCTGGCGGGAAATATTCAATCAATAGGCAAAAAATAATAATGAATACAAATAAACTCAACAATACCGGCTTTACCTTAATAGAAATTATGATCGTCGTAGCCATTATTGCTGTACTGGCAGCCATTGCCCTTCCTTCCTATATGGATTCTGTAACACGCTCCCATCGTCAAGCAGCCAAAAGCTGCTTGGCGGAGTATGCACATTTTATGGAACGCTATTACATGACGAATATGGCTTATAACAAGGACTTGTCAGGTAATACTTTTAGCCTCCCAACCCTCGGCTGTGCCACTGACAATGCCTTAAATACCCGCTATACCTTTAAGGTAGACCAATTAACACGTCAAACTTACCGCGTTAATGCAATCCCTCAAAATGCCCAAGCCATTGCCGATCAAGGCTGCGGCACGCTCAGTCTAAATCATGAGGGATCAAAAACCGTATCAGGCTCGGATGGGACAAAGAAATGTTGGTAATTTGTAGGCTCACTTTACAACAACCCACGCTCTGCAAAAGACGTGACTTCATCACCAATAATAAAATGATCCAATACCCTTACATCCACTAGCTCCAAAGCTTCTTGTAATTTATGGGTAATACGTTCATCCGCCTGACTTGGCTCGGCAACACCAGAAGGGTGATTGTGCGCAAAAATAACCGCAGCCGCATTATGTTTTAAAACGCGCCGCACCACTTCACGCGGATGAACACTGGCTCCATCAATCGTGCCGCGAAACAACTCTTCATACGCAATCACGCGATGGCGATTGTCCAAAAACACACATGCAAAAATTTCAGCACATTCATCGCGCAACTTGGATAATAAATAAATGCGCACTGCCTCTGGATCCGTCAAGGTATCATTACGCTGCATACGTTCTTGTAAATAGCGCCGTGACATTTCCAATACAGCCTGCAACTGTACAAATTTTGCCTGTCCCAAACCATTAGCACGACAAAATTGTTTTTCATCCGCATCAAATAAGGCACGCAATCCATTAAACCCATCCAATAATTCCCGCGCCAAATCCACCGCTGTTTTACCGCGAGTGCCAGTACGCAAAAAAATAGCAAGCAATTCTGCATCAGACAGTGCTTGTGCACCTCGAATTAATAGTTTTTCACGCGGGCGCTCATCGGCAGGCCAGTGTTTTATAGGTATCATACGTCTTTTTTTAAATGGATAATTTCAGGCAAATTTATGACACTCCTGCAAGGTAAACACCTACTTTTAGGGATAAGCGGCGGTATTGCTGCCTATAAGTCCGCCGAACTGACTCGTTTACTCATCAAGGCCGGAGCCAGTGTGCGCGTTTGTATGACACCGGCTGCCTGTAAATTCATTACTCCTCTGACCTTACAAGCACTGTCGGGTCATCCGGTTCACACGGCCTTGCTCGACCCTGCGGCTGAAGCCGGTATGGGACACATCGAACTGGCACGCTGGGCAGATCACATCCTCATTGCACCAGCAACGGCTGATCTGTTAGCCCGCCTCGCCCACGGACACGCAGATGATTTGTTAAGCACTTTATGCTTAGCCTCTGCCGCTCCCCTGAGTATTGTACCTGCTATGAATCAGCAAATGTGGCAACACCCCGCAACCCAAGCCAATATAAGCTTACTACAAAGTCGAGGAGTCAACTTGCTAGGCCCTGCACAGGGTGAACAGGCTTGTGGCGATTTAGGTCCTGGCCGCATGCTTGAACCTAGCGAGATAGTCAGTATTTTGCTGCAAGACAAATCCAATCAAGCTACCCAGCCTTTAAGTGGTATAAAGCTACTCGTCACCGCTGGCCCAACCCGCGAAGCACTTGACCCAGTACGCTTTCTCACCAATCGCAGCACGGGCAAAATGGGCTATGCCATTGCCGCCGCCGCACGGGATATGGGTGCTACGGTTAGCTTAATCTCTGGTCCTGTTGCCTTAGAAGCACCGCTTAGTATACAGCGTATTATGGTGGAGAGTGCTGCCGATATGCTGGAAGCCACCCGCCAACACATCACACAAACCGATATATTCATTGCAACGGCAGCAGTAGCTGACTACACGCCTGCACAGGTCTTTGATCAAAAGATTAAAAAATCATTTGATCAATTACACATTAAAATGAAACGTACCGTCGATATTCTGGCAACAGTCACTGCTGAAAACCCACAGCTATTTAGTGTAGGCTTTGCGGCAGAAACCAATGACCTGCTAACCTATGCCCGAGGCAAACTGGAACGCAAAGGCATACACATGGTCGCCGCCAACTCTGTAGCCGATGGCAAAGGCTTTGGCCGCGCCAACAATGCACTGGAAGTCGTCTGGAAAACAGGCTCAAAATCACTGCCAGAAATGCCCAAGCCTGCACTGGCCAAGGCCCTGCTAACACTGATTACTGAACGTTATACTCAATGGAAAGCCCATCAATCGCTATGACAGCCATACCAGCAACACACTCAACAACGCTCACTCAGGTACAATATCGCATTCTTGATCCGCGCATAGGTAGGGAATTTCCACTACCTGCTTATGCTACATCAGGTTCGGCAGGCATGGACTTAAGAGCCTGTTTGGATAGCGAATTAAGGCTACAAGCCGGTGAAACAGAACTCCTGCCCACCGGGCTTGCCATTCATATTGCTGATCCTACTTTGGCGGCTGTTATCTTACCGCGTTCTGGTCTGGGGCATAAGCATGGCATTGTTCTGGGTAATCTAGTCGGTTTGATTGATTCAGATTATCAAGGGCAGCTTTTCGTATCCTGTTGGAATCGCAGTAATACTAGTTTTGTTATTCAACCCGGGGAACGTATTGCCCAACTAGTTTTTGTACCCGTCGTTCAAGCCAGCTTACAGCAAGTCGAAGCTTTCGATAATTCAGCTCGTGGTGCAGGCGGCTTTGGACATTCAGGCAGGCAATAAACTAGTCCCCAGCTACGGTAGTGAGCCATGAACTTAAGCTATTTTCCCCTATGAATGATTTTATAACTGAGCTTTACAACTGTTTTAGTAAGGAATGTTGAAACAGCTTTTCACCAACATAGATTGCGCCATCCCGCGTCAAATGTGAGCCATCAAATGAAATCAAACGTAAATCAGGCGTAAAAACAGGGCAGGTTTCACCGCCACCGCACAACAATTGGTGTTGATCGACAAAAATACTTGGACTCAGTGTGCGCTTCATCAAGTCATTAATCTTAGTCTGATAATCATCCACCGGAATACGTGCCTTCGCCAGCTCGGCATCTGACTCACGCAAATAGTGACGCACATTAATTCGCCCAAAACTTTTGCGACCTATTACACGCAAGGTCTGTTCTGGGCTTAACTGTAAATGTTTAATGGTCGTTGGCAGGCGTTTTGCCGACCATTCTTTCCAATTCGATACTAGGATGACGACATCAGCAGCTTTTATTTGGGCTTTAGCCTGTTCCAAGTTATCTGCATCAGCACATAATTGACGATCACTAGGCAGAATAAACGCACTTATATCTTCTGGTCCTAAATACATTTGACAGCGAGTCGGCAAATAACGGACTGCCAGTTGATAATCATCCAAAGCTCCGCTTTCCAATACCACATTGGTAAAATCCTGAGCAAAACTATCACCAACAATAAGCGCTTTCTTGCGTGAATCATGAGGATTAAAAGGCTTTTTAAGCAACTTCAAAAAACGATCACGGACATAAGCACCACTTGCCTGAGTATCAACAGCCTTTAACATAGCATTGCGTACTTCCGGGCTGGCAGCCCAAGCAGAGCCAAACAAACTGGACAAACCTAGCACAATACTGCATAAAAGCGTGGCATAAACTGCGAATTTAAAAGGCATGCGAACTCCTAATGATGTTGTCGAAAATACATTGTTGAGATGTTAAGTGTTGATATCCCGCAAGCACAACCAGACTCCCACCAATGAGCCAGCCTCAGTTCAACTCAGCAATCGCCTCACCAATAGCATTGATGACAGCATCAATTTCACTGGCTTCTACAGTAAAGGGTAGACCCAATTGCACCACATCACCGCCATGGCGCACATAAAAACCTTTTTCCCAACATTTCAAGGCGACTTGATAAGGACGAATCACCGCGTCCCCATCTTTTGCTTGCAAACTAATACCGCCCGCTAAACCACAATTGCGAATATCCACGATATAGGGACTACTACCTTGCAGTGAATGTAATGTCTTCTCAAATAGCGGTGCTATTGCCTTGACCCGCTCGGGCATTTGCTCACGCTCCAATATATCCAAGGCGGCCAAGCCTGCTGCACAGGCGATAGGATGTGCTGAATAAGTGTAGCCATGGGGCAATTCAATCATGTGCTCCGCACCCGACTTATCCATAAAACATTGATAAATTGACTCTTTAGCCACTACTGCGCCCATAGGCTGACAGCCGTTGGTAATTTGCTTGGCGAGCGTGAGCATATCTGGTACAACACCAAAGGCTGCCGCACCTGTATTAGCACCTAGCCGTCCCAAGCCGGTAATTACTTCATCAAAAATCAGTAAAATATTATGTGTGGTACAAATCTCGCGCAGACGCTGCAAATAGCCTTGCGGTGGTGGAATAACACCAGCAGACCCCGCCATAGGCTCAACAATAACCGCAGCAATGGTAGAGGCATCATGCAAGGCAATCAGATTCAATAACTCATCCGCCAGATGAGCGCCTTGCTCAGGCTGACCACGCGAAAACTTATTCTCAGCCGTCATGGTATGTGGCAAATGGTCAGCCTCAACACCTTGGCCGTACAGCAAGCGATTTCCTACTATGCCACCGACACTAATCCCACCAAAATTCACCCCATGATAGCCTTTGACTCGACCAATAAAGCGCGTTTTATTCGCCAAGCCTTGTTTGCGCCAATAGGCACGCGCTATTTTCATAGCACTATCCACCGCATCAGAGCCAGAACAAGTAAAAAATACTCGATTCAAGCCTTCAGGCATGAAAGTCGTTAAGCGCTCAGCCAATTGAAAAGCTTTAGGGTGGGCAACATTAAACGCTGGTGCATAGTCCAGTTCACGCGCTTGCTGCCCAATCGCCTCGGCAATTTCAGCCCGAGCATGCCCCAAGCCACATGTCCACAAACCGGATAAACTATCAAATACTTCACGACCACGATCATCCGTAAAATAACGTCCCTCACCGGCAACAATAATACGTGGATCTTTTTTGAAAGCACGGTTACTGGTAAATGGCAGCCAATAAGCATCGAGATTGAGTTGCGTCATAGTAGTATCCCCTTCATGATTATTGCCATTATGATGCGTGAAGTTGGGAATTTGATAAAGCCACTCACTCAATCCCGATAACTTTCCACTGTCGGACAAGAACAAATCAGGTTTCTGTCCCCATACACATTATCCACCCGATTCACCGTTGGCCAATATTTACTAGTAGGGTCAACCCCTAAAGGTAATACAGCCTCTGCTTGTGTATAAGGGCGCTGCCACTTATCTGTTAAGTCGCGTAAAGTATGCGGCGCATGCACCAAAGGATTATTATCCAAAGGCCAAATACCTTGTTCTACTTTCCGAATCTCATCCCGAATCGCAATCATGGCACTACAGAAACGATCCAACTCTTCCTTGGACTCTGATTCGGTTGGCTCAATCATTAATGTTCCCGCAACTGGAAAAGACATGGTAGGCGCATGAAAGCCGTAATCCATTAAACGCTTGGCAATATCTTCTTCCGTAATTCCCGAAGCCGCTTTAATAGGACGTATGTCAATAATGCACTCATGGGCAACCCAACCCTGTGCACCGCGATATAACACCTTATAATGGTCTTGCAAACGGCTCGCAATATAATTGGCATTTAAAATCGCAACTTCGGTTGCATCCCTTAGCCCTTGCGCCCCCATTAGCTTTATATACATCCATGAAATCGGCAAAATCGCCGCACTACCAAACGGGGCAGCCGATACCGCAGGAGAGGGATTGGAGAGGGTGGAATATTCCCCAGGCAAGAAAGGGGCTAAATGTGCCTTCACCCCAATGGGCCCCATACCTGGGCCACCGCCGCCATGTGGAATACAGAAGGTTTTATGTAAATTCAAATGCGATACATCCGAACCCAATTTACCCGGCTTGGACAAACCCACCTGTGCATTGAGATTCGCGCCATCCATATAAACTTGGCCGCCGTATTGGTGCACAATGTCACAAATCTCAACAATCGCTTCTTCAAATACCCCATGTGTTGATGGATAAGTCACCATAATACAAGCTAGCTGATCCGCATATTTTTCCGCCTTAGCGCGCAAATCTGCTACATTCACATTGCCATTATCATCACATTCCACGATCACCACTTTTAATCCCGCCATCACAGCAGACGCAGGATTAGTGCCATGAGCAGAGCTAGGAATTAAACAGATCGTGCGATGGTCTTGACCTTGGCTAGCTTGATAGCGCCGAATAGCTACCAAACCGGCGTATTCACCCTGCGCCCCCGAATTAGGTTGCATGGAGACAGTATCATACCCTGTCACTTCTGCCAGCCAATCCGCCAACTCCTTGATCATTTGCCGGTAGCCAACGGTTTGTTCATCCGGCGCAAACGGATGAATATCAGCAAAGGCCGACCAAGTTACTGGCATCATTTCACTGGTCGCATTTAATTTCATGGTACAAGAGCCTAACGGAATCATGCCGTGTACCAATGAATAATCCTTATTTTCCAAACGCTTGAGGTAGCGTAGCATTTCGGTTTCAGAGTGATAGCGATTAAACACCGGGTGGGTTAAAAAGGCACTAGTGCGCTGATACGCTGCTGGAATACCGCCAAATCCGGCATTCACGACGACCCTATCCAACGCTTCCACAACTAGGCCATGCCCACTGCCTAACAAAATATCAAATAATTCAGTGACATCGGCTGCACTCTTGCGCTCATCCAGACTAATCCCCAGTTGACCTTGCTCCAGTTTGCGCAAATTAATTCCGGCTTGTAAGGCGGCCTGATACAAAGCATCAGCCTGCTCCCCCGCTTGTATAACCAGTGTGTCAAACCAAGTATTATTCAGCAATTGCATACCTTTTTGCTGCAAGCCATAAGCTAAAATACTGGTCAAGCGCTGAATACGCCCAGCAATGTGTTTTAAGCCTTCTGGGCCATGAAATGCCGCATAGAAACCAGCCATATTGGCGAGTAAAGCTTGCGCAGTACAAATATTAGAAGTCGCTTTTTCACGACGAATATGTTGCTCACGGGTTTGCATAGCCATACGCAACGCTTGCTCACCACGGCTGTCCACTGAAACACCAATCACACGCCCGGGCATACTGCGCTTATAAGCATCGCGCGTAGCAAAAAAGGCAGCATGTGGCCCACCGTAGCCCATCGGTACACCAAAACGTTGTGCGGAACCAATGACAACATCCGCTCCCAACTCTCCTGGCGACTTCATTAGCACTAACGCCATTAAATCACTGGCGACACAGACCAAGGCTTTTTGTTGATGAGCTTGCTCAATCAAAGCGCTCAAATCAGTGATGGCTCCCGTCGTATCCGGGTATTGTAGCAAGACACCGAACACCTCATATTGGCTTAGCTCTGTAGCCGGATTGCCCATTACCAAATCAAAACCAAAATAATGTGCCCGTGTTTGCAATACAGCCAAGGTTTGTGGATGCACTTGACTATCAACAAAAAATTTATCCGACTTCAGACGGTTAGAACGCTTACACAGTGCCATCGCTTCAGCGGCAGCCGTTGCCTCATCCAATAACGAAGCATTCGCCATATCCATGCCAGTCAAGTCGATAACCATTTGCTGGAAGTTTAACAAACCCTCCAAACGACCTTGGGAAATTTCTGGCTGATACGGCGTATAAGCGGTATACCAGCCAGGATTTTCCAATACATTGCGCAAAATTACCGGCGGCACGATCGTGTCGTAATAGCCCATACCAATATACGACTTATTTACCTGATTCTGGCTCGCCAACTGCTGCAAACAAGCCAAAGCAGCTTGTTCGGTTTGCGGTGCAGCTAAGGCCAGCGGCTCGTGTAGACGGATACTGGCTGGAACAGTCTGGCTAATCAGCTCATCCAATGAGGCCGTACCTAATGTTGCTAACATAGCGCTGGTTTCATGAATAGCTGGCCCAATATGGCGGGCTATAAACTCATTATGCTGCTCAAGATTATGCAATGTACTCATGCGTTTTGCCCTAATTACTCTTCTTCAATTGTGCTGCTGTAAGTCTCGGCATCCATTAAATCCTCTAGCGCATCTTCACTTTCAATACGCAAAACAAATAGCCAACCATCACCATACGGATCACTATTCACTAATTCAGGATTATCCAAAACGGCTTCATTTATCTCAACCACGACACCTGCCACTGGCGCATAAATATCAGAAGCAGCTTTGACCGACTCAGCCACGGCAATCGCATCCTCAGCACCCAACTCAACATCGACTTCTGGTAGTTCAATGTGCACCAAATCACCCAGTAATTCCTGAGCGTGATCACTAATCCCCACCGTAATAGTGCCATCTTCATTATCCCGCACCCATTCATGCGATGTGGTGTACTTCAGTTCTGCTGGAATATGACTCATAACCTTAAAAACCCCTTGATTCAATTATGCTTAAAGCAATGACTGACCATTGCGTACAAACGAAGGTTTCACCACCTTCGCTGGATATAATTTTCCACGAATTTCAATCTCACAGCTATCACCACAAGCAGCCGGAACCCGTGCGAAGGCAATCGCTTGCCCCAGTGTAGGTGAAAAAGTACCACTGGTGGTTTCGCCCTCACCGGCTGCACAGATCACTTTCATATGACTACGCAATACCCCCTTACCTTCCAACACCAAACCTACAAACTTTTGCTGTACACCGGCTGCTTTTTCAGCCTCCAAGGCTTTACGCCCGATAAAATCACGGCTGGCTGGTTCCCAAGCAATCGTCCAACCCAGACCTGATGTTAAAGGCGAAGTCGTTTCATCCATATCTGTACCATATAGATTCATGCCCGCTTCCAGACGCAAAGTATCCCGCGCCCCCAAGCCAATGGGTGGAACCCCTGCTTCCAATAAAGCATCCCAGACTTTTTCAGCCTGCTCAGCGGGGAACATCATCTCAAAACCATCTTCACCGGTATAGCCGGTACGTGCAATAAACCAATCACCCACAAATGCACCGGTAAAAGGCTTTAAAGGCTCAGCTATCTCAAGCTCATGTGCTGACAGCATCGCTAGGACTTTGGCGCGTGCCTTAGGCCCTTGCACAGCTAACATCGCCAAATCATCCCTTACTGTCAGTGTTGCATCAAAGCTCTGTAACTGCTGTTGCATCCACGCAATATCCTTCTCGCGCGTTGCAGCATTGACCACCATGCGGTAAAAAGTATCATCCAGAAAATAAACAATCAGATCATCAATCACCCCACCCTGCCCATTCAACATACAACTGTACAATGCTTTACCAGGCGTTGTCAGTTTAGCGACATCATTAGCCAGAAGTTTTTGTAAAAAGGGTCTGACCTCAGCCCCTTTAAGATCCAACACCACCATATGTGATACATCAAACATGCCCGCATCGGCACGCACTTGTTTGTGTTCATTGAGCTGAGAGCCATAGTGAATGGGCATTTCCCATCCGGCAAAATCCACCATTTTAGCGGTGGCCTGGATGTGTCTGTCATAGAAAGGGGTTCGTTGCATAAAGCTCTCCCGGTAGTCATTTAGTCATTGCAAGGCATAAAAAAGGGCGGCAGATAATACTAGCTGCCGCCCCTCTGTCCTTAAAACCTGAGAGATTTCCGTTTAAACACTTCAGTTAAGGTGTACTAAGCTTTAAACGGTTACTACCCTTCGGTGGGTGTAAAAACACCACTCTCCAGAGTCAACCATACCCACAGTCCTTTTGCCTGAGCGTTTACGGGCCATGCGCCTTCGGCGGCTGCACTCTTGCCGAGCCAGCACTCTCCTGCGAGATACCTTTGTCGATACGCGATAGTAGCCTAGTAATTAATCCACTGCAATTCCACCGGGGTATAAGCTTTATTATCAACATCCAAAAAATAAAACGGTATAGACAACAGCGTTCCTCGCTCATTAGGAACCAAGATAGCAAAATGCAAATGAGGACCTGTTGTATAGCCATTTACCCCTACCTTGGCAAAACATTCCCCCAATTTAACTCGCTGCCCCAAACTGACTTTAACCGCTTTTAAATGCTGATAATCACCTATTTGACCGGTATCATGCAGAATTCTTACATAGTTTGAATCATCCTTAGCATCTGGCACATAGCGCAGCCCCACTACTTTTCCCGACCAAGCAGCACAAACCCAAGCACCCTCCTTGAGCAATAAATCAACGGCATAATAATTAGGCTGCTCATAGTGCGTCTTAGAACCACCAAACCCTTGCGAAATAAAAATCTTCTGCCCCTTCTGAAAAGGTGGATAATAGGCAGCAGCTACCGTAGGCGGTGGCTGTAACGCTGCACATAGCCCCATCCATAGACAAAATAAACCTTTCATTTAAAGAATCCCTCGCTTTTCAGCGATTCTAGTAAATTTTTAGGCAAAAGGAGAAGTGTTATGGGAAAAAGATTGAACGACTCAAAAATCAATATAATAGACTTGCATCAAAATACTTATGAACTGCTTATGAACCAAAACTTGTGTAAATTACACTAAAGTGACACACGCTGGGGTTTATGAATCTGCTTTCGCAACGCATTAAGCAAAAAGCTGTATCAGCCAAACACAGACAGGTGTGAACACCTGCATAAAAACATGCTAGACTTCGAGCCTCGATCCCGGAAACCTTGAATAATATAGAGTCAGCCATGGAAAACCACCACTACCCAAAACTTGCTATTATCCTGTCTATCAGTCTATCGATCACAGCTTGTAGCTCTGCCCGTACTAGCGGGGATGCAAGTGCTAGCGGCTCACCTGGTGCAATGGTAGCCGCCGGTGATATTTTTTCCAATGTCAATGAACTTGATTTCACACCTCCCCAACAAGAATATCGAATCGGCAGTGATGATCTGCTTGAGATCAAGGTCTTTCAAGTAGACGAACTCTCCCAGTCTGTACGTGTTGATCCGCGCGGTAATATCTCGTTGCCATTATTGGGTACAGTCCAAGTACTGGGTCTAACACAAGTTGAACTTGAGAAAAAACTGGCTGGCTTATTAGGTGCAAAATACTTACGAAATCCGCAAGTGACTGTTTTCATCAAGGAATTTACCACGCAACGTGTTACGGTTGAAGGTGAAGTCAAAAAATCAGGCGTTTTCCCTATACAGGGTGACATAACCGTTCTTCAAGCCATTGCACTGGCGGATGGTATGACTAGCTTGGCTTCCCCATCCAAAACGGTGCTTTTCCGTAAACAAGGTAATAAGCTCAAAGCCTACAATATTGATGTTAGTGCTATACGCTCAGGCAAAATGCGAGACCCCTATGTGCGCAATGATGACCGTATTGTTGTGCACCGTTCAGACTCTCGTTTTTGGATTCGTGAAGTTGGCACACTACTCAATCCATTCAGAATCTTTTAAACTGCGCCAAAGCCTAAGCTTTACGCAAGATTATTCAACTTAGATAGCTAGAAGAAGTAATTGAGACAATGAATCCAGAAAGCCATAATATCCATAATTTACCTGAGCGCCACGGTAACCAACTTGCCTTGCATGAGCAACAGCAAGCACTTAAACCCTATGAATACCGTGAGTTACGTGAGGAAGGCGAAGGGGATGACGATGAAATTGACTTACGCGAGCTTTGGCAAGTCATTCAACGCCGGAAATGGCTGATACTGAGCATAGCTTTATTAATTTTTCTGGCTACCTTGTTGTTTACCTTAATGCAAACACCGATTTACAGAGCCAGCACAACACTTCAGATTAAACCTGAGGATAGCTCTCGTATTCTGGAGTATGATATTGATCAGGCACGCGCAATTAATGACAAAGATTTTTATCAAACTCAATATGAACTACTAAAAAGTAGTTTATTAGCGGAGCGTGTCCTCAGTGATCACCCTGAAATGGAGCGAGTCTTACAGGGCGAGCAACTAGCCAAGCCCTTTTTTGCCGAAACGCTCGATAGCCTTAAAGAAAGTGTAACTGGCATTCTACCGCAAGAAGATAGTGATAAGACTAGCGAAGAGGAAGAAATACTTACCAGCAGTAAAGGTGAAGAACCTTTAAGTCAAAAGCTGCTGAAGAATGTTACTATTTCCCCAGTTAAAAACTCACAAATTGTAACCATCCATTATGATGATCCCGATCCTGAACGTTCTGCCATCATAGCCAATGCGTTTGCAAAAAATTATACTGAATTAAACTTGGAGCGTCGCCGTAAGGCTGCTTTGACTTCTGAGAGCTCCATTAATGATGCAATCATTGTAACTCAATCTGAGCTATTAAAACTTGAAACCGAACTGAATGATTACGCCAAACAGCAAGGCATACTTTCAACCGATGACAAAGAATCTATCGCTTCGCAAAATTTACGCAGCCTTAATAAAGCTTTATTAGAGGCTCAGAAAGACAGGGTAAAAGCCGAAAGCGAACTTGAACAAGCTATACAATCAACCTCAGATGCAGCGGCTTTGAAAAATTCGACCTTGCAAGAGTTAAAGAAAAATTTAGCTAAATTACAAAGCGAATATCAGGCAGAACAACGCTCATCGCGTTCTTTCCAAGATCCCATGATTCAAAGTCTCAGAAGACAAAAAGCTGAATTGGAGAGTCAACTCAAGGGTAGTGCAGCGTCCTTGCAGTCCTTTAATAATTCAGCCATTCAAGCTATGAAGCGCCAACTAGCTGATCTCCAAAGCAAACTAAGCGGTAGTGCCACGGGCGTTGAAGCAACTAATAATCCCACTATCCAAAACTTGAGACGTCAAGTGGCGGAACTACAGGGCAAACTCAGTGCTAGCAATAGCGGTGTTGAAGCAGCCAATAATCCAACGGTTCAGGCTATGAAACGGGAACTCTCTCAACTTCAAGGGCAATATCAAGAAAAATCTCGGATTTTTAAGCCTGATTACCCTGAAATGCAGCAATTAAAACAAAGAATGGATAGTATTCGGCGTGATATTGTGACAGAAAGCACGAATATACAAAAAGATACCCAAACCAATCTACGTCAGCAGATTCAAGAGCTGAATACTCAAATTGCCAGAGAGTCATCACTGATTACACGCGATAATCAGGCAAATCTACGCCAACGAATTCAAGAGTTAAATGCTCAAATCACTCGAGAAACGTCCGCTATTACTCGTGATACACAAAGCAATTTACAACGCAAAATAGCAGAGCTAGATGCGCAGATTAAAGTGGCCTCTGTAGATTTGGACCGCAACACGCGTTCTAATCTATCGCAACGAATTGCTACATTGCAGAACGAAATTGCTCAAGAAACGGCTAGAGTCGCCCAAACAGTATCAGCTGATATACACGCACAATATCAAGCAGCCAAGCAACGTGAAGATGAATTACAAGCTCAATATGATCAAGCTCAGCAAGACTATATTGAGTTACGCGACAAAAGTGTCGGGTTTAATGACCTCAAGCGCCGAGTCGACACTGTACGTGCTAACTATGAAGGATTGCTCAAACGTAAAGAAGAAGTAGCTGCCGCTGCTGATGTTATGAGCAATAACATACTAATGGTTGATGAAGCGGTTATTCCATTTAATATATTCAAACCCAAACTTAAATTAAACCTTGCCTTGGGCGCAGTATTGGGTCTTTTCTTAGGCTTGGTATTGGCATTTTTATTAGAATTTCTAGATGACCGAGTCAAAGGCAGTGACGAATTAGAGAAGTTATTAGGCTTACCTACTTTAGGTATTGTTCCACGTTCTAAAAACAAAGATAACAAGCGCTTAGCCATTATGTCCCAAAGCGATCCGCGTTCGTCTTTTGCAGAAGCATTCCGTTCGCTACGCACCAACCTGATGTTCTCAACCAGACATGGCATGCCTAAAGTATTATCCATCACCAGTGCAGCACCTTCTGAGGGTAAGACAACAACAGCGATTAATTTAGCAACTGTTGCCTCCCAAGTTGGAAAAACTGTTTTATTGGTTGACACTGACTTGCGCAATCCATCCATTCACAAGCGCTTGAGCTTAGATAATTCCAAAGGCTTAACGAATTACCTAACAGGCCAAGAGCATTTATTAGAAGCGGTTACCCAAAGCTGTCAAATTCCAGAAGTTTATGTTGTTACCGCAGGACCACTGTCGCCCAATCCGGTTGAGCTATTATCCAGTGAACAAATGGATCATATTATGGCGCTGGCACATGATGGTACTTTTGATATGGTCATTATGGATATGCCACCGGTGTTGGGTTTGGCGGATGCTTTAATTATTTCCAGTCGCGTAGATGCCACTATCTTAAGCGTTTCTATGGGTGAGACTAAAAAGCAAGCTTTAAGTAATGCATACAAACGTTTACGCCAAGCACGTGCCAATCTGATTGGTGTCGTACTGGTCAAAGCCAAACAAGGTAGTGGGTATGGTTATCATTATGACTATAACTATTACAATTATGGACAAGACAAAAAAATGCTAGATGCAGCTTAATCGTTTTATAATAGCGCCTGAGGGAAACAAAAAACGACTCTAGCAGATGATAATTCATGTCTAATTACTTATCGAAACACAAAAACCCTGCTGGCTATTGCGCGCAGGGTCAGCAGGTCGACGGGCGTTACACAATACAAAGTCTTTTATCTAAAAGCAGCTTAGGAGAACTTTATATTGCTCAAGATGAGCAAACCTTAGAGGGTGAAGGTCACGCTACCTTAATATTATTGTTCCTCGTCGATTTGCGCTTAAACGAACTCACTGGCTTTAGCGACTCTTTCCAGAGGGTTTTAACTGAATTTGTTAACAAGCATCTTGATCCGAGCATTCTTAACAACGGTATAACTGACAAAGGCCAGCATTGGTACGCAGCCTATCAATATCCGGGCGAATTACTCAGTCAAAAAGTTGCTGCTTTGGGACGCAATGGACTGGATGTCGCTACATCATTGGAAATAGCTGAACATCTTTTGCGTACTATCAAACATAGCCCATTAAAAGATGCCTATGCTTACTTAGAGCCTGAAACCATTTGGCTGGCTAATAGCAATCAAGTTATTTTGCTGAGCGCGCCTGTGGCAACAACCTTAAAGCTTCTAAGCTTGGGTAATAGAAATAACAAAGGCCGCCTCACGCTTCACTCAAGCTTTATTAGCCCTGAAGCAGCGATGGGCAATGCTCCAGCTAGTCGTGATGATACCTTCTCTTTTGCTTGTATTATTTATTACATGCTCAATGGGCATTTACCTTTTGTCATGGATAGCAGTATAGAAGCTGCTTTCAAGCATACAGAACCTGCCACTGTCGCCAAATTACCCAATGCTCGCTGGAAAGCTTTACAGCGTGGTATGTCTTTTACCCGAGAAGCGCGTCAAACCAACCCGGATGAATTGCTTTACCAGCTAAACAATGCAGAAGAAAAGCGCCCTCTTTTTTTACGGGGAAAAGTGCTATTCGCTTGCCTGTCCTTCGCCGTACTGTTAATCGCTTATGGTACTTTTGCGTTTTATCAAAGCACCTTGAGTCAAGCTAAAAAACAAACTAAAGCAACGGCTACATTAGTACAGCAACCTAATACGGCGACAGAACAAAAGCTAGCCCACAACTCAACAGTCTCTGCCACCCAAGGTCAAGGTACTGTCGAAAATACGCTACAGACAGCTTCTGCAACAACTCAAACAACAGAACCACCCTCCGTATCCAAAGAATCATCAGTCGTCATCGTGATCAAAGGTGATGAAGCTATTGAAAGCGTAGTAAAAGAAGCAGAGCGCCAACGTAGAGAACAGATACAAAACCACTCAGATGAAACAAAAATAAAACCTTCTCAGCAAAATATGTTTAATGCTGATAAGCAGCAATTGGAAACTGCGCTTATCCCCCAACCAGCCTCTGAAGAAAGCAAAGCATCGAAAAATGAAGGCGCACTTCAAGCCCAAAAAGAAACAGAACGGCAAAGGCAACTAGAGCAAGAAAAACAAGAACAAGCAGAACAACTTAGACAAACGCAACTATTACGCGAGCAGCAAGAAGCAGAAGCCAAGCGATTAGCTGAACAACAGCGTGAAAAAGAAGAGAAAGCTGAAGCAGAACGTCTTGAGCAAGCGCGTTTACAGCGTTTAGCGGCTGAACGACAAAAACAGGCTGAAGAAAAAGCTGAAGCTGAGCGTCTTGAGCAGGTACGCTTACATCATCAACAAGCTTGGGAGGCTGAGCAAAAACGCTTGGCGGCTGAACGGCAAAAACAAGCTGAAGAAGCCGCTGAAGCTGAGCGTCTTGAACAAGCGCGTTTGCAACGCTTAGCGGCTGAGCGGCAAAAACAAGCTGAAAAGGCCGCCGAAGCAGAACGTTTAAGCCAATTGCGCGAACAACGCCGCCGCGAAGCAGAGCAGCGCGCAAAAGCTTTGGAATTAGAACGACAACAAGAAGAGGAAAAACGCAAACTGGCAAAAAAACGCGAAGCAGCAAAAAAGCGTGCTGCTTGGTTACGTCAACAAGAAGAAAAAAAGCGCCATCGCCAACAAACAGAGGCACAAAGCCAAGAAACCCTAGCTAAGCAACCCTCTGCTTATTCTCCACGCATGATTGAAACCTCCAGCAAATTACGCTTTACTAACCCGCGCCTGTTTGGCCCTGTCAGTGTCAATAAACAAGCTCAGGCTGACAGTGCTTGTCGCAGCATCGGTGGCATCAGAGCTTTAGGTTATCACCCGCACGCCTTGCAAGAGAATGGCTTAGCCTTTCCGGGTGGCGCTTATTATTGCCAGTTTGCTGATTCCCCAGCGAATGCAGCCAGCTTAATCGGTAGCCAGCCTTCGTCAACCGCACCACGCTTAAGCAAGAAAACTCAATTGGCTTGGGATAAGCCCGCTGCATTTGGTAGCGTTCCTAGCTCGTTGCAGGCACGTGGTAATAGGATTTGCCAAGGCTCTGGCTTTAGTATAGCAGTAGGTTATCATCCCAAAGCCTACGATGAAAACGGACGCGCCATGCCAAATGGCGGCTATTTATGTCAATAGAAATAAAGTAAGGCTAAAGATTAATGATTTGGGCATGGCGTATTGTTTTAATTTCATTCTGTTTAATATTAGCTTATGCCAGCTTGTCCTTGCGTTTGGGGGGCGTAGGGCCTAGTGACTTTATTGACACAGCGCCTATCGAAGAGCCTGCTTGGTGGCAGACATCACATCCTGATACAGATATTGCTCTCTCCATGAAAGCGATGGATGCAGGTGACCTAGATGAAGCCAAAGCATTGGCTTTAAGGGCATTAAGCAAAAACATTACCAATGGTAATGCCACCGCTCAACTAATGTTGGTTTATGAAAAACAAGGCTTCCCTGAAGAAGCTGATAAGCTGGCAGAAATAGCTGAGCAATTATGGCCTGCTCATGCGGCTGTACGTACTAAATTGGCAGAGTACTGGCTGAGACGTGACAATTTGCCGAAATTATTGGAGGAATGGCACGTTTTAATGATTCATAATGCTACGCTAAGACGATCGGTTTACCCTGTTTTACAAGAAGTGGCTAATACGCCAGATATAGCGGTTTTGCTTAAGCCTTATGCTAAAGTGCCACCTAATTGGTGGAATGGGTTCTTTAATTTTATGGCTGCTAAAAATGAGAATCTAGATACCATACGCATGCTATATCAAGCACGGGTAGATTCTGAAGTGCCACTCAGTAATAGCGAGCGGCGTGCTTATGTTAGGCGTTTAATGAAAGAAAAACTGTGGACAGAAGCTTATTTTGCTTGGCTGTCTGGACTTGACGCTAAAGCTTTATTACTCAGTGGCACAGTATTTGACGGTGGCTTTGAAAGTAACTTAAAAAATACTGGCTTTGACTGGCGGTTCGCTAAAGCCAAAGGTATGAATATTCAGTTGGATCAAACTATTGGTGCTAAAGGGCGGAGGGCATTGCGCGTATCATTTAATGGTAGAAAGCGAATTAATTTTAGACACGTTTCCCAGTTTCTCAATCTTACCCCGGGTGAAAGTTATGACTTAAAGTTTGATTACAGAGTGGATCGTCTGGAGACAGCAACAGCCGCTGGCTTAAGTTGGCGTATTCGTTGCCACCCCAACAATAAAAAAATCATTGCAGAATCCGACTCTATTTTCAAACAAAGTGCATGGCAAACCATGATTACCCCATTTACTGTACCGACTTCTGATTGCCCAGCTCAATTGCTACGCTTAGAAGCAAGCAGCCGTTATACTCATGAGCATTCATTCAAAGGCACACTTTGGTTTGATAACATAAGCATTGTGCGAGCTGAGCCAGAAAACACATCAAACCCAAAATTAAATCGCTGATAGAATAAATAGCCTACCCATTAACCGAAGCCAAATGATATGCTCAGCTATCGCCACGCCTTTCATGCTGGTAATCATGCCGATGTACTCAAACATGCCACACTTAGCCAGTTATTAAAGCGTCTATGTCAAAAAGATAAACCGTTTACTTATCTGGACACTCATGCAGGCGGAGGCTTATATCATTTGCAATCGGCTTGGTCACAAAAAACGAATGAGGCTGAACAAGGCATTATACGTTTATGGAAGGAGCCATCAGCTTGGCCTGAACTAAACACTTATGTTCAAACTATTCAGCGCTATAACCCAAATAGCAGCTTAGCTTATTACCCCGGTTCACCCGCCATTGCCAGCCAACTAAGCCGCGCACAGGACAAACTGATTTTATGTGAACTACACCCGAATGAATTCCAAGCTTTGCGCCAACACTTAGGGCAAGATAAACGTGTTGCTTTACATCAGCGCGATGGTTTTGAAGCACTACCCGCTTTATTACCGCCGCACCCACGTCGGGGTTTAGTATTAATTGATCCACCTTATGAACGCCGCGAAGACTATGTATTAGTCAGCACAGCTCTGAAAAGAGCTTTACAACGTTGGAATAATGGCATTTATATGGTCTGGTATCCTTTACTTGCAAAAAATCGTGATGCTAGTCAGTCTTTATTGCAATCACTACAAACCCTAAGCTGCAAAAATCTATTACGCATAGAATTAAGTGTAGCAAGTCAGCCAATGGAACTCGGTATGTATGGCTCGGGGGTGGCTATTATTAATGCACCTTGGCAACTGGATACACAAATAAAAACATGGCTAGCGCGTTTGTGTACCGCTTTACAAGTCGATCAATACGCTCAATGGCGTCTGGAATGGTTGATTAATGATCATTGAGAGTCATTGATCAAAGTACCGCTTTTAACGTCACAAGCCTCTTTTTCTGCGAGAGACCAATTGCAATAAGGATGTTTTAGCAAGCTAACATTGTAATAGCGCTCCACGCCAGAAACATCCTCACCTGCCCACAAAGGTCGCTCAAAGCGCTCACCCGCTTGATTCAATTCGACCTCCGCCACAATCAAACCGGCATTATCTCCGGCAAATTCATCAATTTCCCAGAGCTTGCCCGCATAGTGAACAAAATGCCGTGTCTTTTCAATGAGCGGCGACTCACATAATTGCATCAGCATTTCAGCCGCATCCGCCACAGGAATGGCATATTCATATTCAGGGCGTTGCGTACCAATGCTCATGCCCTTAATGTTTAAGGTCGCTTTATCACCGGCGATCCGTACTCTCACTGAAGCATGGGGATTATTACTTAAATAGCCTTGACGAAACACTTCAGCATAACGGACTTGCTCGCGCCAGGCATCACAGCGCACTAAAAACTTGTGTTCAATCTCCAGCGCCATAAAAATACCATCAACCAGACTTTAAACCTTGTTTTACTCAGTAACGAATCAGGGCAGAGCCCCAAGTAAAACCACCACCAAAGGCTTCCAACAAAAGAATATCATTGCGTTGTATGCGCCCATCCCGAACCGCTTTATCCAAAGCCAGCGGAATAGAAGCCGAAGACGTATTGCCATGCTCAGCGACCGTTAGCACTACTTGCTCCATGGGTAAGCCTAGCTTTTTAGCGGTGGCCTGAATAATGCGAATATTAGCTTGATGGGGTACTAACCATTTCACATCCGACTTTTGCATACCGTTGGCTGCCAAGGTTTCATCAACAATACGCCCCAACGTATTTACTGCCATACGAAATACTTCATTACCCTTCATACGCAAAAAAGCGCCCTCTTCACGCAAGCGCTCATGATGCCGCGATACACCCGCCGACACATTCAGCAAGTGTTCATAACGCCCATCAGCATGAATATGCGTAGAAAGAATACCAGGCTCTTCACAGGCTTCCAGCACCATCGCGCCAGCACCATCGCCAAACAGCACACAAGTGCTTCGATCCGACCAGTCCATTAAACGAGTCATTACCTCGCTACCCACCACTAAAGCACAGCGACTAGCACCACTACGAATAAAGTTGTCAGCCGTCGCCAGTGCAAAGGAAAAGCCTGCACAAGCTGCATTGACATCAAACGCAGCTCCCCCATTGGTAATACCCAAACGTCCCTGCAATAAACAAGCCGTGCTTGGAAACACTAAATCAGGCGTTGACGTTCCCAAAACAATCAAGTCAATCTCATTAGCCTGTTTACCCGCTGCCTCCAAGGCTCGCAATGCCGCCATTTCAGCAAGATCACAAGCACTGGCATCCTCAGCAACATAACGTTGATGAATACCTGTACGTTCTACTATCCATTCATGACTGGTATCCAGTACTTTTTCCAGATCATAATTAGTAAGGACTTTGGAAGGTAAATAACTGCCTGTACCAATAATACGTGAAAAGCTCATCCCGTTTTTCTCTGTGTCAGCAGCTCAGCGATTTGTTTATCTATACGTTGTGGAACTTTTTCGATAATTTCCTTGCGCGCCATGGAAATAGCATTAGCAAAAGCCAGACTATCCGCCCCACCATGACTTTTAATCACAATACCCTGTAAACCCAACAAACTGGCACCATTATAGCGACGCGGATCCATATCCTCACGAAAAGAGCGTAATACAGGCAATGAAATCAAGCCCGCCACACGAGTTAGGAGCGAGCGGGAAAAAGAAGCTTTCAACTTGTGACTGACCAATTTGGCTAATCCCTCACTGGTTTTGAGTGCCACATTGCCTACAAAACCATCACAAACAATGACATCGACTTTCCCTAGATAAATATCATCGCCTTCGACATAGCCAATATAATTCAACGGTGAAGATCTAAGCAAACGATCTGCCGATTTCACTTGCTCATTGCCCTTGATAGCCTCTTGCCCAATATTTAACAAACCCACACTAGGGTTAGCCGTATCATCAATGGCCTTACTCAACTCTGAGCCCATCAAAGCGAATTGATATAAATGCTCCGCAGCAGAATCTACATTTGCCCCCAGATCCAGCATATGGGCATAACCGCTAATACGTGGCATAACTGAGCAAATAGCAGGTCGGTCAATACCAGGCAAGGTTTTCAGCACAAAACGCCCGGTGGCCATTAAAGCACCTGTATTGCCTGCACTAACCACTGCATCAGCGGTCATTTGCTTGACTAGATTAATGGCTACACGCATGGAAGAATCTTTTTTGTTTTTCAAAGCCAGTGCAGGTGACTCATCCATACCAATGACTTGTGAGGCATGCTGAATTTGCAAACGCTCACGATCCGTTGCTTTGTGTTGCTCCAATTCAGCGTTGATTAGCCCTTCATCACCTACCAAAATCAGCTTAATGTCCGCATACTGACCCAGTGCCTTGAGTGCAGCCGGAACAACGACACCTAATCCATAATCGCCACCCATTGCATCCAAGGCAATGTGGTACAATGTATTCATTTTTTAATGCTCTCCTGAAAAAAAATCGCGGGTTCAAGCCCGCGATTTTTAATTCATACCCCAAGACAAATACAGCCCTGACAAGAGTATTAATCTTCGTCATCTTCGTCTACTTCGACAGCAGACTTGATAATTTGGCGACCACGATAAAAACCACCCGCCGTCATATGATGACGCAGATGTGTTTCACCAGAAACAGGATCGACGGATACGGTAGGTGCTTTTAATGCGTCATGAGCACGACGCATACCGCGCTTAGCGCGTGTTTTACGATTTTGTTGAACTGCCATAAGACTATTACTCCGTTTTCTTCCAATCTTTTAAAACGGCAAAAGGATTCGTTTTTTCCTCTTGCGCTGCTTGTTCTACCCATACATCATCTGCATCGGTTTCGCACAGTGGCCGAATGGGATGACAATCCTCATGTCGGGGAACCACTGGCAGCGCCAGCAGAATTTCATCTTCTATGAAATCCTGTAAAAACAGGCGCTCATTGTCAATGATATACAACTCGTAGCCCTCTTCCTCGGGGATACGATCCGTCTGTGAAGTTGTCAACACGACTTCAGACCAAGTATCCATTTCAATGGCTATAGGTTCCAGACAACGCTGACACCGCAAGCTGACTTCACCTTGGATATGACCGGTAATCATAGGACGGCGACTATCCGAATGCCCAAAATGCAGCTCTACCTCAAAAGCATTAGCGGACTCCACAAGTAACTCGCGCAAACGCGGCATCTGCTCAATTGGCAGGCGAGCCTTTAAAATTTTACCTTGTTCAATCAGGCGAAAAGGATTAACTTCGACAGGTAATCTACTCGACATAAGCGCGCGATTATATGAAGCAAGCCTATGGGCTGTAAAGAAAAATAACAGCTTTATGCCTTAAGGTATAGCTAGATTTCAGGGCATTGCGTATGATAACGCCCCTTTCGCAGATGGAAACCTAAAAATGCCGCAGCCATTGGTATTGGGTTCAAGCTCCCCTTTTCGACGTGAATTACTAGAACGCTTACATTTACCCTTTGTGAGCGCTTCACCGGACATTGATGAACAAAGCCTGCCAAACGAATCTGCTTATGAAATGGTTAAACGCTTATCTGAAGCCAAAGCACGCGCTATTGCCAAAGATTACCCTCATGCTTTGATTATTGGATCAGATCAATGTGCTGTACTAGGCGACACTGTATTAGGCAAACCAGGCAGGCATGAAGTTGCTAGACAACAATTGCGTGCCTTATCAGGCCATTCCGTTATATTTTTAACAGGCTTGTGTCTTTATGACAGTCAAACAGACACCTTTGAGCTTGATGTTATTCCATTTACAGTTGAATTTCGCCATTTAAGCGACACTGAAATTGAAAACTACTTACTCAAAGAACAGCCCTATCACTGTGCAGGTAGTTTTAAATCAGAAGGCTTGGGCATTAGTCTGTTTAAGCGTATGCAGGGCGATGATCCTAGTGCACTGATTGGCCTTCCCCTGATTCGCCTGATGGAAATGCTACGCCATAAAGGCTGGATAATTCCTAGCGCTGCTTAAGATCAGAGCCAATGCTTGCATTTTTTAATCTGGATACATGAGTGCCAAACCTGAGTCATTGGTGACGGCTTGCGCAGCCTTAGCCTTACGCTGAGCTTGCCATAACTGTAAAGCAGTCCATAAGCGTTCACCACCTTGCCATGATTGTGATTGGTGTGTAGAACTATACAGTGCAGCATCCAGTTCCTCTAAAGCCGCCAATAAAGCAGAATCCGCTACGGTACGCAATTGGTTTAAGGTAGGCGGACTCAAGCATGACTCATGCTTCACCCACTCTTGAAGAAGCTGGTGGGTCAGCAACGCATTATTTTGCTTACAGGCTAATTGTAAATGTGCGCTATTAGCAGCAGTCACAGGTGGGGGGAAGTCCTTGTCCAGTGAGCGTCGCCACCACCAATAAAAGCTGGCTACACCTATCAACAATAGTGCCAATAAACCTGCAAGCAACCACGCTAGTTTGGAAAAACTGGCCAACCAATTAGCTGATGTAGCTGATGGCTGATCTGAAACTTCAGGCTGAATCAGCGCGCCTAGATCATTAGCAGCACGCTGTTTTTTTAAGTCTTCCAGCAATTGCTGAGCTTGTTGTTCACTTTGCCGCTGACTTTCAGAAGGATTCAAAGCACCCACAATGCTTCCGGCACCACTCACACTTAAAGTTTTAGCGGGAACGAGTGCCGTTTCCAGACGGTTCTCAGCCACATTCCACCATTGCAAACTGATTTCCGGCAAGGTGAAATTGCCATCCGCTGTACCCATGATGACCCACTGTTCTTCGCGTATGCCCAAGGCGGTATTACCACTGAAATCATTACGAAACACCGGATCATTAGAATAAGCCTTAATACCAGTTGGCGGATTCAGTGTCAGTGGCGGTAATTGCTCTGCCAGCAAACCTTCCGCCATAATCGCCAAGGTCAAATGAGCAGGCTCGCCTGCTTTCAGCTTGCCATTAGCCGGTTGCCAATAAGCATTCAGGGTAAGATTTTTAGCGGGTAGCCAATCATTAGCCGCAGTTTGAGGGTTCGCTTGTACCGTAAGCTTTAAGGGCGCAGAAGAACGACGTACCCGTTGCCCACTGAGTCCAAACGGATCACGAAAACGGCTGGCTGGATCATCAATCACACCTGTAAAAATGGTACGATCAATTTCCATTTCACCACTATGCTGCGGAAAAACAGCATAACGGCGCTCAATTACCTGATAATCCATCCCATTACGCACTGTGGTTAAATTACGCGCATTGCCTAATTGCATAATTTCGCCCTGCCCTTGACCCGGCGTCCAATCAGGGTGCGTCATACTAGCTTGACTAGCCATCAATGGCACTGAATACAGCAGGCGTTGTGTCAGAATCACTTGTTGCTGTACATAAGGCGTGGTCGTGTCTAAATCTAGCTCGACAATAATTTCTTGCGCCTTACCATTCGCACTAGATGTTGTAGGCGTTTCTTCTGAGCGAATTTTCAAAACTGGACTGGACTCATTACCGATACGGATCGCAGGAATTTCAAATTCCCCCGTATTTCGGGCAAACAAAGTTACTTGCCAGCTACTACTCTGGCTCATCTGCCCATTAATAAACTGCATATGGGTGCTTTGCCCTGTACCCATAATGCGAAAATCTTTTTTTAAAGGAGACAAATCTGGACTAGCACTAATAATCCCATCACTTGAAAAAGTCAGCGTAAAAGGCTCTCCCACAATCACAGGGTTACGATCCGCTGTGACCGTCACTTCAGCCAGCGCCAGACCTACACAGCTCCAAATCAAGTAAACCCAAACTAAGTAGCATAATGGAAGTTTCACAAAACGCCTTACCATGCCTGCCCTCCTGATGGCTGAGAACCACCCTTTTGGCGATACTGGTATAAAAATTTGCGGCGCCATAAGCCAGCGGGATCATCGGGAATCCGCCTTAACCATTGCTCTGTGGCCTGTTGTTTTTCTAGTTCTTGTTGACTCATTGCTTGTGCTTCAGCTTTTTGGGGTGTTTCTGCTTCTTCAGACGACTGCTCTGCATTGTTTTGCTCTGCTGGCTGTTGTTCTTCTAAAGCTTGCTCTTGTTTTTGCGCCTGTTCAGCTTCAGATGTGTTCGTTTCAGGTTCCTGTTGCTGATGATCACCTTGGTTGGATTCGCCCGTTTGCTCATTCTCACCAGAGGACTGGTTTTGCTGCTGACTGGATTCGGAAGAAGATGCTTGTTGTTGTGCTTTTTGCTGTTCTTGCTGCTGTTCTTGTTGTTTTTTAAGTAATTCTAGATTGTAACGTGCATCTTCATGCTGAGGATCGTGCATTAATACTCGTTCATAAACCGAGATAGCCAAGGGATACTTACCTTGTCGAGCCAAGACATTGCCATAATTATAAAGACTCTCCGGGTTTTCACTTTGGGAGTACAATTCAGCGGCCAATTCATAATTACCTGCCTTATAAGCGGCGGCAGCACGCCAGTCCTTATCTTTAAACAAGTGTTGAGCCTGTTCTACATCACCGTTTGCCATAGCAGCTTGTCCTTGCTGATCCGAGGTATACCAAAGATTAGTCCAGATGGAAGCTTCTACCGTTTGTGTCTGTGGCAATAAAACAAATACGGCCAAAACAGCTAGCCAACCGCGTCTAAATAACAGCAAGGCAAGTGGCAAAATCAATACCACCAACCAAATTCCCTCATTGACCCAATGATCAATCTTGCGACCGGCGCCATCTTGTAATTGATCGGCGGCACTACCCATACTTTGCAAACGACGGTTAAGCACTTGAATATCCTGATCATCCAGTGTCGCTTCCATAAACTGCCCACCCCCTAACTGCGCTAGCGAGCTCAGAGCAGCACTATCCAGCTTGGGCATTACGACTTGGCCTTGACTATCTTTTAAAAAACCACCATGACGCAAAGGAATGGGTGCTCCCTCTGCT
Source organism: Pseudomonadota bacterium (assembly GCA_002747435.1). Lineage (GTDB taxonomy): Bacteria > Pseudomonadota > Gammaproteobacteria > Thiotrichales > Thiotrichaceae > Thiolinea. Next base: position 18,625 of record PDPH01000055.1, on the reverse strand, counting down.
GTTCCAAATGCCAGTATAGAAACATTGAAACCGGCTTGTTTTGCTTGCTGAACTGCTTTGCGTGAGGCAGCCATATCTTCAGCACCATCCGTAAATGCCAAAATAGTGCCTTGGGAAACCCCCGCTTGTTGCAACAGATTCAAGGACTTGAGCACTGCACTCTGCAAGGAACTCCCTTGCACTGGCATAATATCAGGCGACAAACCCTTCATCTGCGCTTCAATAGTGCGTATATCATCGCTCAAGGGAGAAACAATAAAAGTATCGCCAGCAAACACCACTAAACCTGTTTGACCGTCTTTGCGTAATTGCAAAAAATCAATCAATTTAAAACGGGCTCTATCCAAACGACTAGGCTTCAAATCACGTGCATACATAGAGCTGGACAAATCCAATGCAACTACTACAGCTTGTTGTTGCCTAAACACAGGCATTGCTGCTTTTTGCCAAGCAGGACCAGCCATAGCAATAATAGCCAAAGCAGCAATCAAACTAAAAACCAGCAGCGGTAAAATACGTCCACGTTTTTCCTGACCACTCAAAACAAAAGGTGCTAACTCAGGATCAACAATTGAGTGCCAATGTGTATTATTGGGCTTAGACCATAAACGTACGAGCCATAATAAAGGCAACAATATTAATAACCACAACCAAGCAGGATGCAGAAAGTGCAAAGTCATCATTTACTCTGCCTCCCAGCGTAATAAAAAGGCCAAAGTCGCCGACAATAAAGCCACTGCCAAAGGCCAACGGAATAACTCTTGTTTTGGACGCCAATTTTCAGCTTCCTGCTCGACTGGCTCCAACCGATCCAATTCAGCATAAATACGCTGAAACTCAGCCGTATTACGCGCACGGAAATAAAGCCCACCCGTCTTTTTAGCAATCGCTTTTAATAATGCTTCATCCAACTCAGCCGTTGGATTAATCAATTGAAAACCAAACATACTGCGCGCTTGCTGATTTTCCGAACCAATGCCCACGGTATAAATTTTTAAGCCCAGTGACGCGGCCATTTCAGCCGCAGCCAGCGGACTCACCGTACCCGCCGTATTAGCACCATCCGTCATTAGAATCAAAACACGATTCTTTTCAGGACTGTCTTGTAATTGCTTCAGCGATAAACCAATAGCATCACCAATCGCCGTGCGTTCACCCGCCAAGCCAATCGCAGATTCATTCAGCAAAGCACGCACGGTCGTACGATCGAAGGTTAACGGTGCCTGCAAATAAGCCTGATCACCGAATAAAACCAGCCCTAAACGATCCCCGGTGCGTCGTTCAATAAATTCACCTGCGACTAACTTACTCGCCATCAAGCGATCCACCGTACGGTTTTGTATGCGAAAATCCTGCTCCTGCATACTGCCAGACAAATCCACCGCCAACATCAAATCACGCCCCGAAACAGGCAAAGCGACATTTTCACCAATCCAAACAGGCCGCGCTGCGGCAACTAGCAAAGCGATCCACGCCAAAACAGCCAACGATAACACCCAACGTATTAGCCAGCGATCGGTCACTTTGCTTTCCGCCAACATAAAATCTTGCAAAAAAGGTACTTTTAGCGCCACACCCGCTTGGCGCTGTGCAGGTTTCATCAGCCGCCAAACCAATAAAGGCAAAGGCAATAACAGAAACATCCACCACCAAGTAAACTCATACATGGCGCTACTCCGGTAAGCCTTTCAACCAGTGACGTACTTCAGCCAGCAGCTCGCCCACATTGGTTTGTCCCGCAGCCTGATAAGGCATTTCGGTGAGTGCTTGCCGAAAACGTCCAGCAAATACACCTCTATGCTTCCCCTCATCCAACAACTGTAACCAAGCATCACCCGTTAAACCAGCCGTCTTGCTACGACCGTAATGAGTCATCGCCACTCGCCGCAATAAAACGGATAAGGCTTTGATCAGAGCTGCTTGATCATCCCTATAATGCGTTTCAATCCGCTCTAACTCACGCCATGCCGGACTTAATAACTGGTTTCCTGAGCCAGTAGACTGTCTCCACATACGATGTACCCACCAAGCCAGCAATAATAAAATACTGAATGCCAGCAACCACCAACCCAATGCAGGCGGCCAGAAACCAATTTCTGGGGGTAAATGAATATCACGTAAAGGCAAATTTTCTGGATTCAATGAGCTATCCCCCTACTCAATTTACGCAATCTGCTGATATGACTATCCTGCGTAGATAGATTGATCAAAGGGATACGATGCTTGCGCGAAAAATCCTGTAACAACGTCTGCATACCTTGTTGACGCTGTTGATAACGCTCCCGCCATACACGCTGTTTTAAATTCAGCCACAAGCTACGCTCTCCATCGGTTACCTGTAAATGTCCCTGCTCTGGTAAATGCTCTTCAAAAGGATCACGTATACTCAATAAGGTAAGGCTGGATTGCCGATTAATCATCGCCAGTTGCTGTAAAGCCTGCTCATCTACTGCGCGAAAGTCACTCATCACATAAACTTGCGTACCCACATCCGTGACGCGCTGCAAACGCTGCCAACTTTCAAACAGAGATCGCTGGGAGCGCTTATTCGGTGCAGCAGTCATAAAAGGCTCATTGCTTGTGGCATCGGCCAAGGCACGCAAAAATTCCAACACTTTAGAACGACTACGTGTTGGCTTGAATTCCAAATGTTCACCATTTGCCAACTGCAACAAAGCCCCCACTCGATCACCATCAGCCAAGGTTTTCCACGCCAGAATACTCGCCAACTCAGCAGCAAGCACGGTCTTAAACCGTCCTCGCGTGGCAAAAAACATAGAAGCACGCAAATCAATCCAGACTAATACAGGCTTTTCACGCTCTTCTTGGAATACCTTGGTATGCACCTTGCCGCTACGCGCTGTTACACGCCAATCAATGGTGCGAACATCATCGCCCGCCTGATAAAGACGAGACTCGGCAAAATCCATACCACGTCCTTTGAAAACGGAGCGATGCTGACCAACATAACGGGCTTGAGCATGCCGCTTGGCCAGATTCAGGGTATGAACCTGTGACTGTAAACGCAGCAAGGATTGTAAGGAGCTAAAAACCAGACCGTCGCCAGCACGCATCAGGGTACAGCCACCAAAGACAATAACTCATCAATCACATGATTAGAGGTCATACCATCCGCTTCAGCCTCAAATGTTAGCAACAGACGATGACGTAAGACATCATGTGCAACATTTTGTACATCTTCAGGACTGACAAAATCACGACCGCGTAACCAAGCATGCGCCCGTGCACAACGATCTAAGCCTAAACTGGCACGTGGACTGGCACCATACGCAATGCTACCTGTCAGTGCTTTGCCATAACGCTCTGGTTGACGAGTAGCCAATACCAATTGCAATAAATATTGCTCCACATTTTCCGCCATATACACTTCAAGCACTTCCCTGCGTGCCGCACGAATAGCTTCACGGCTCACTACAGGAGCTTCAAGCTGGTTTTCATGATGTATGGCCTGCATGGCTTCTTTACGCCCCAATAGCAAAATCAAACGCTCTTCTTCAGCATCAGGATAATCCACCACTACGTGCATTAAAAAACGATCCAATTGGGCTTCAGGCAAGTGATAAGTCCCCTCTTGCTCTATAGGATTTTGGGTGGCCATGACTAAAAAGGGATCAGGAAGTTTCCAGGTTGTACCGGCCACCGTAATCTGACGTTCTGCCATTGCTTCCAATAGGGCTGACTGCACTTTAGCAGGCGCACGATTAATCTCATCAGCCAAAATCAGATTATGAAACAAAGGTCCTTTCTGAAACTGGAAAGTACCGTCATTGGGATGAAAGACTTCCGTGCCGGTAATATCAGCAGGCAGTAAGTCAGGGGTAAACTGTACACGATGAAAATCACCTTCAATGCCCTGCCCTAGCATTTGTATGGCACGGGTTTTTGCCAAACCAGGCGCTCCCTCTACCAATAAATGACCATCGGCTAATAGCGCTATTAGCAAACGATTGATCAGCCCTTTCTGTCCTACGATTTTACGTTCAAGATAACGCGCTAATTTGTCAAAATTTTCTTTTTGGTTCATGCTCAATAGCGTTTGGTTAGAAGTGTACAGTAAATATACGCAGTATTGACCCAGATTCAAGTTACTAAAGGTTAATGATATGACACTACAAGCACAAATTGAGCAAAAACTGCAACATTCCCTGTCTCCCGAAATACTGGAAGTTCTTAATGAAAGCCATCTACATAAGGTGCCAACCGGCTCAGAATCACATTTCAAAGTAACTGTAGTCAGTGAACAGTTCGCCGACAAGCGCCTTGTTGCTCGGCATCGTATGGTCAATCAGTTACTGGCGGAAGAATTGAATGGAAAAATACATGCACTGGCACTGCACACACTCACGCCTGATGAGTATTTCGAGCGCGCAGGCAAGCTAGCCGACTCACCACAATGTCTGGGCGGATCAGCCAATTAAAAGAGGATTCTGCTAAGCTGGCAAAGCTGGGTTGAGTCCGTTAAGTCTGTTGAGTCCAAGACAGCACTCACCCCATGCCATCTAATAACATCTGCAAATTGCGTTGCGCATTTTCATTACCTTGTTGAACGGCTGCACGCAATAACTGCTCTGCTTTGAACTTATTTTCTGGCACGCCTGAGCCCATAATATACAATACAGCTAAATTATTTTGTGCTTCCGAAAAGCCACTGTCAGCCGCTTTCTGATACCAGATAGCGGCTTGCTTGTAGCTCTGCGGCAAACCACGCCCGTCTTCATACAAGAGCGCCAAATTATGTTGGGCTTTGGGATAGCCTTGCCGCGCTGCTTTTAAATACCATGTAGCCGCTTGGCTTAAATCCCGCCTCAATTCTCCCGTGCCATCTTCATACATAATGCCCAGCGTGAATTGGGCATAAACATCACCTTGAAAAGCAGCTTGTCTTAACTGCTTGGCAGATAAATGCGACATATCAGGTGCTTGGGCAGTCAGTTTCTCGACGGCAGGTTTGATAGATACACCCGCTGTCTCAGAAGCATCTTTTGCTAAATCCAAGCTTTGCCACGCTGGCTGCTCTGTTTGAGTATAGCTGGCAGGTGTCACTGGATGAGTGGGGCTAATATTCGACCTTGAGGGGGCTGCTTGTAATTGCATATTACCCAAGGCTAAACGAGCTGCTAAATGCCCCCGCGAAGCCGCCTGACCATACCAAAAACGGGCACGCTCCTGATCCTGTGGTACATATTGCCCATTGGCATACATCAAGCCCAAGCCATATTGCGCTTCCGTATTACCTTTTTGAGCTGCTTGCTCTTGCCAACGCAATGACACGGGCAAGTCGCCTCCTGCTTCATTCTTGCGCAACAATAAAGCTAAAGCATACTGCGCCTTATCATGCCCCGCTTCGGCAGCTTTCTGTAGCCAAGCCATTGCACGAGTATCATTTTGAGAAACACCTCGACCTCCCTGATACATCAGACCTAGCTCATATTGCGCTTCAATATCACCTTGCTGTGCCTTCTCTTGTAAAGTTCCTGCTTGGCTACTGAGATAATCAATGCGATTTTGCCGGTTGCGATACCAAGACGCTATGCCAGAGGGCTGCACCGCATGATTAACGGGTGGGAGTGGTTTACTAGGATGAGCGTCCGAGCGCGCTGCCCAAGGCGGAGCTTGCTCTTGCAAACGGAAAGGTAAAGTTGTATCAACTGCCCAGGCTGTATTGCCCCAAAATAAAGAAAATAGCAACAGACCAGCACCTGCTGCCATGAGCCGTTTGCATTTTATTATTATCATTATTCGCCCCAAGTAATAGCAAAAACTATAGCATTAGCATTGTTTTTATCGTGTTTATAACGCCAAGGCACTAAACTTTGACTGAACAAGTAGCGGTTAAAATAGTAGCCTAGACTTTCTGAAAGTTATCTAACCACTTTGAAACACGGTGCAAAGTTTTTTGCAATTGTTCACTCTTGACGGGCTTGGTCAAATAAGTTGAAGCTCCGGCAATAACACCTTGTACTTCGTCCAATGGTGAGGTTTTAGCACTCAGCATAATAATCGGTGTTTTCTTTAAATCAGGGCGCTGACGCATTAACTTGCAAGTTTCAAAACCATCCATTCCAGGCATAATAATATCCAGAAAAACCAAATCATAACGCTGTGCTGCCACTTTTAATAAAGCTTCTTCGCCCGTTTCTGCAAAATCAGTCCCTATACCGGCCTGACGCAGCTCAAGCTCAAGTTGTTTACGGATCGGCGCACTGTCATCAACCACTAAAGCATAATGATGGTAGCTGAGAGCGTTCTGTGTATTGTTGGGAAGAAGCGCTGGCTCACTAGCAGGCTGCACCCCTGTTTGTTTATTGTGTCCATCATTGTGCTCATTAGTTAGCCCGACTGTCGAAGCAGTAGTTTGTATTGCTATTGTTGCTTCAGTATGGCTAATTGCGGTCTGCTGTACAGCTTGTTGTGCTTGAAGCAGGCGCAAGGCTTCATCCAGAGTCCGCATGACCCGCGTGACCAATAAAGGACGTTGCAATAACACATCACAAGCTAAAGTATTGCCCGGATCAGCAATGCGAATCAGCACCCCCCTCCAGTCAGCGGGTAGCCTAAGTACTGGAAGCTCAGTTTGATCCCCTACTACCAGCAAACTGGCCGCAGTTGCTTCCTGCTCTTGAAAGTGCAACCCCTGTGTCTGACTAAATGCCATCACCCGTTTGATCACCGCCTCATCCTTAGGGGGTAAATCAAACAGACAAATAGCTATGGTTTGTACAGTTTGTACTGTTTGCGGCATGAGGCCGTATTCTCCTTATTTAAAACCCGTGCGACAATCAAGTAAATGTTGTAGGTGCTCGCAGCAACCATTTTTGTAAATGCGCTTGCAATTCATTGAGTTGTACTGGCTTAGTTAGATAACCATCGACTCCTACTTGAGCGGCTTGTTCTCGGTGTTTGCGCGTACTACGCGAGGTAATCATCAGCACAGGCAAATGCTTACGCTCGGGCCAGATACGAATAGCCTGGGTCATTTCCAAACCATTCATGCGTGGCATCTCCAAGTCAGTCAACACCATATCCACTTCAGTATGGTTCAAAACTTGCAGTGCATCCAGACCATCAACGGCTGTATGTACGGCATAGCCCATGCTTTCCAGCATTAATCGCATAGATTTGCGATTACTAAGTGAATCATCAACCACCAATAGCGTTGCTACATTAGGTCGCTCTCTGGCCAATAAAGCATTATGATCATCTTGCGCATCAAACGGTACTAGCTCACCGCTGTCCATATCTTGTAATAAACGCACCATATCCAATACAGGCGCTACCTTACCATTTACCAATACACAAGCGCCTTGTAGGCCAGGAATATAATCTAACCAAGGCGCTAGAGTCTTGATCACAATATCGCGTGAAGGCAAAATATCTTCAACATAAAAGGCATACGGCTGCGGCTCGTGACGCACAATCAAGAAAGTACAATCTTTAACTTCCTCAATAGGCTGCCCCACCCACCGCAATACATGCGCCAATTGCATGATGGGCAATTGATAGCGTTCTGTTTCTATACGCCAGCCCTGCTCGTCCAATATCTGCTGGTCGGCAGATACATACAATAATTGCTCAATTCTATCGGCTGGAATAGCTAATAACTGTCCCGCAGCGCGCACGACCAAAGCATGGGTTGCCATCAGTGTTTGTGGCAGCTCTATGGTAAAACAACTACCCTGTCCCGCTTGGCTACTTATGGCCAAGTGACCACGCAATCGGCTAACCGCAGCCTGTACGACATCCATACCAACACCACGTCCAGACACCGCATTCACATGATCCCGCGTGCTAAAGCCAGGCTGTAAGGTCAAACGTAATAAAGCACTGTCATCCAACTCAGCCTCTTCCTGTATCAAACCACACGCTATAGCGCGTTGGCGAATAAGCGTTTTATCCATTCCTGCGCCATCATCTTGCAGAGACAATTGGATATAATTACCTAAATGACTAAATTTTAGACTAATTATACCCGTTTCTGCCTTACCCTGCTCTAATCTGACTGCTGGTGTTTCAATGCCATGATCAACGGCATTGCGCAATAAATGCAATAAAGGATCGGTAATGCCTTTAAGAATATCGCTATCCACCTGTAACTGTCGGCCTTCGACTGTGATTTCAGCCTTTTTGCCGGTCACACGACAAGTTTCACGCACTATTCGCTCTAAACGCGGGATCAGTGTACTCACAGGCATCATCCGCATGCCTAGTATGGCTTCACTAAGCTGGCGCTGCACGCGCTGCTGCTGATAGAACTCGTCACGCATTTGTTGTACACATTGCTGCAAGTTTGCCGCCATTTCACGGCTGTCCGTCATAGACTCGGCCAACAAAGATACTGTACTTTGCACATCGTTATAGGAATCCATTTCCAAAGCATCAAACGCAGTGGTATCCAGTTGAGGCTGGCGTTGGCTGGGCGCATTTTGTTGCTCCAATAAGGCTTCCAGTTCATCTAGGCGTGAACGGACTTGTTCATCCTGCCGGTACAATTGCCGCCCTAACTGTAGCCCCTGATTTAATAGTTCTGCCGTCTGGCTCATCGAAGCAATCAATTCACCCGTCAAATTCAGTAAGTGTCGCATGCGTGATTCCGTCACGCCTTGTGACAGTGGCGCAGCAAACGCCTGCGTTACAGCTTGATCAGCAGTAAACTCGTCAGACGAGTCAGCATGATGACCCACTTTTTCCAACAATCCGGTTAACTGTTGTAAAGACAGTGGTGCTTTCATGGCGACAGGCGGCACTTCAGCCTCCTGTTGTTCGCTCAAACGTTGATGCCACTGCTGCAACTCATGGCGTAAAGGCCAATAGACTGCTGGCAAGGGCAGCTTGGCTTGTAAATGCTCAAATAAGCTTTCCAAACAGTCAGCAGACGATTCCAGTAAAGCGCTCAGACCTTCTGGTACAAGCTGCAATGGATAAGCGAGCAAGTCCTCTAAATCATGCGCAAAAGCAGCCAAGGCCTCTGCTCCCACAACGCCGCTGGAACCTTTCAGGGTATGTAACAAGCGACTGGCTTGATTTTTTTGCTCTGGCGCTAATGAGCCTTTCGCTAACAAACGAATTAAATGAGCTGCTTCGGTAATATGTCCCGGCGTTTCCTCTAGATAAGCGGCTAATAATTCCGGGTGAATATCATCCGCAAACTGCAAGACTGTCTGGGTTTCTTGGGTTTCCTGATTATCTGCTGCGTCAGTTTGCAAGGCTGCCACTGTTTGCACTGCATCACTGTTATCTATCTCATCTGCTGGCAAACGCAAACTCAACAGAAAGTCTTGCAAAATCGGCATCGATACAGCTTCAGGCCAAGCATCATCTAATAGCGCCGCACTTAATAAGGGTAAATGCTCAGCATCACCTGAATCACGCAAAACCAGCGCGGTTAATTCCAACCAATTGCTTAAGCATCCCTCTGCTAATAAGCGGACGCTGTCTGTATGCTTGAAAAGCTTGCGCCGACTGCTTATCAACGCCGATAATTCAGGCCAACCCAACATTGCTGCCGTTGCCTGCAAACGTCCATACTCCTCATCTGCCAACTGTAAACGCTCGGTCTCAGTCAAGCTTGAATTGATTTGAAAGAGTTGTAAGGCAGCTTCTTCCAACTCTTCAGCAAAGCCCAGGCGTTCTTCTTCAATACGCATATCCATACGTTATTCCCCTGTTGGCAGACTTGACTGATTTAGGTATCCAGCTTAAAAACATTCACTGAACTGACCAGTTGTTGACCGTATTTAGCCATGTTGCCTGTCAGGGAAGTTAATGCTTCCAGCTCCCGTCCGGTGGTTTGTGTTGCCTCTAAAATACGCTTGGCTCGGTCTTGCAACTCTTGACTAATATGCACTTGCTCTACGGAATCAGCGGCTATTTGCTCCACGGCTTTAACGAGTTCAATGGTCGCTGTCAAGCTAGCCTGCATTTGCTGGGCGGCCTCCTCAGCTAGTTGTGAACCGCTGACCACCTCAGCAATGGTTTGATCCATATTCGCAATGGTTGTATTCGCTTCCTGCTGGATATTGCGCACCAACACACTAATCTGATCGGTAGATTCCCGTGAGTTTTCAGCGAGCTGTTGAATTTCTTCAGCAATCACAGAGAAACCACGTCCAGCCTCACCCGCAGCAGTGGCTTGCATATTGGCATTCAAGGCCAAAACGGTCGTGCGTTCCGATACATTATTAATTATGTCTATAATGCGGGAAATCTCCTGAGAACGCTCACCCAAACGCTTCAGACGTTTCGCCGTTTCCTGCACTGTGTCACGAATACCAGCCATGCTGTCCAATGTTCGGCTGACCGATGCTCGTGCTTGCCGAGTTGCCACTGAAGTCGAATCAGCGACAGTATTCGCCTGCTGTGCTGATGCTGCAATAGAGTCTAAGCGCTTAACGATGACGGCTAATTGCTGTGCTGTTTCCTGCGCCTCATGTTGTTCCAAAGCGGCCAACTCATTCACGGACACAGCATAACGATTCACTTCCTGCGAAGATTTTTCCACTGATACAGCCACCTCACGCACTTGCAGCAAGACATCTGCGGTATCTTCCGCCAATTGATTAATCGCGTCTGCCAAAGGCCCAGTGGCATCCTCAGTGACCTTAGCTCGCACGGTCAAATTACGTTCGCTCAAATCAGCCACTGCTTCCAATAGAGCAAATACGGATTCATTTAAACGTTGGTGTTCGGTATTAATACGCCGTTGCGTTGCAATACGATCCTCAACCATACTATCAAATGCCATTCCCAATTCGGCCAGCTCATTACGCCCTGACAGTTGTACCCGCGCATTCAAATCACCGGCAGAAATATCCCGAATCGTGCCTATGAGACGGTTAATATGATGAGCGATAGAACGATAAATCAGTAAACCCAATAATGCTGCTAAGGTCATACCTACCAAAATCAACACCACCGCGCTCACTAAAAAGCGCCGCGCATCTTGATTGGCCAAATCAAATATGGTGTGGGTGCGGCGCAGATCCTCATCGACTTGTTGTTGCAAACCTTCTTGTAGCGGTAGAACAGCCTCCCCCAACTGTTCTTTCAGATAGGTCTCCAAAGCTTCCGGTTCACCCCGTTCCAATAAGCGAATGCCTTCACGCAACATCGCATCAAGCGCTGCTGTTCTTTCTAAAGTTAGCTTAATGCGCTCACGCTCTGCTTCGCTATCGACGGTTTCCAACAATTGCTGACTGGCTTCCCGATAATGTGGCAATAACACTTCTCGCAAACCTTGCTCAGAAATTTTCAAGGTCTCCAAACCCTGTTCCCATTCCAGTGAACCTTGTGTCACCTTGTGCAAAAGCAATAAATAATCCTGTTGGGTGCGTAAGATGACCGTATTACCTGTTTCTATCAATGCCAAACGATTGCGTAAGTCATTCAAGACCAGTTGATTCTTGTTCAAGGCAAAAATAGCACCACTACCAATCAGCATTAGCAACATCAGGGGAACCAATACCAACACATAAATACGCTGAGCAACGGATAAATTATCCAACCAGCCCGCTTTTTGTGTTTCTAGGTTTACCTCATTCATTCCTTCTATCCTTTTGATTTGAGTCTGTTAGGTAGCACTCAATTTCATTTTCTGCTGCGGCTAATTAATTGAAAAAGGCGCACATGATCAAGCTCTAATACCAAGCCTTGTTCTTCATCTTGCCAAGCACGATGCACCCAACCGGGCAAATCTTGTAATGATTCATAAGGACGATCACTGCCGGGCATTGCAAGCTGTTTAGGCAATTCATCACAAGAAACCACCGCCGGTACAAACTGTTCCGGGTGTAGCCATAATAACTGTTGCTTACCTTGGGCAGGGCTACCCAGCAAAACTTGGTGCATATTGATGACTGGAAATAAATCACCGCGCACACCTACTAAACCCGCACACCAAGAGGGCGCAAAGGGAAGTCGCTGAATATCCTTACGGGTTAATAACTCAGAACGCACGCCAGGCTCTAACAATAGACGATACTGCCCGACACGGTAACTAAAACGCAGATTGGATGAAGACGTGGGATATGCAGAGCTGTCCATAAGGTTTCTTAATAAAATTGACTTGATTTATTGTCTTAGTGTAGCCAGTTTTTGCAAAACCGTGTCTGCTGAAAAAGGCTTGACTATATAAGCATTCGCCCCTAGTTTTTCAGCCCACTGAATATCAACCGGATTCGCCTTACTGGAAACCATAATAATCGGGATATGTTGAGTAGCAGGATGACGACGCAGATAACGGCAAGTTTGATAGCCATCACCATCTTCCATAATAATATCCAGAAAAATAATGGACGGCAGGTGTAGCACAGCTAGCTTTTTGGCCTTATTACCTGAATTGGCTAACAACACCTCAAAACCCGCGTCTTTGAGGATATGTTCCAAATGAATACGCTCTGTCTGTGAGTCATCCACAACAAGCGCTATGCCTTGACTGTCCTCTTTCACTTTTTTTACTTTGGATGCGCTCTGTTGCCCGGGCTGTATTGCACCGCCACCACTGACCTCATCGCTTGATTGATACACTGCCTTGCCAAATTTACTAGGCATCCATACTGTGTGGGTTTGCATAAACCAATATCCCTATTCAAGTGATTCAAAATCAACTGCAAGTGCAGCCAAACACGCTCGTCCACTGTGATCGCTTTGGATCATAGTCAATTTCCACACAAATGCAAAGCGTCACACGGCGCTATCCAGTTTAGCTTATAGACAAGCTAGCGCTGCCTATTGTTTGCCCAGTTTAATTCAAGCATAATGCTTGACTGAATGTTTGTCAGGCAACGCATTAACTTCAATTAAAAACAAAGGAGAAACAAATATGGCCGAGTGGCGCAAAGTAGCAAAAGGTTTCGCATTAGGCGACGGACACATTAGCACTAAAGAAGTCGATATGTTGCGTGAACTGGTTCTGAAAGATGGCGACGTTAGCCAGAGCGAATTAAACTTCCTCAAAGAAATCAAAGCCGAAGCAAAAACTGCGGTCAAGGTGCTAGACGACTTAATAGCTGAATGTGAAGAAATGCTTGCCAAGAAATAAGCCTTTATTTCTCTTTACATCCGCCACCTCCCTCATCTCCAACTTTTAAAAGAGAATGAGGGAAGTGATAGCGGAACTACGCATATAAAAGATAGTCCTTACGCTCCTTTAGCCAAGCTTGCTCATCCTGAGTAGCTAGCTGTTCCATGTCACCAATCTCAGCTTGTTGATCATCAACCCACTCTCGCAAGAGCGGCGAACCATTAATAACATCAATTGCCAGTCTGTTAAATTCGTACTCATACGGAAAATTTCGCCACAATACATAATCAGGCTGCAACTGACGCCAAGCTTTAAAAGCTAATAGCTGCAAACGCCAAGGACGGAAGTATTCATGTTGATAAGCCTCATTTTCTACATGAATCTGTATGCCTGCGCATAATTGCCCTTGATGCTTGTGAAAAGTGGGTTCGAACCAACATTCACGTAAACGACAGCCTTGTAACCACTGTGGTGCCAAAGCATTCATTTGCTGAATTAACTTACGCGGTGCCAAATCAGGCGCACCAAATAATTCCAAAGGGCGGGTTGTACCACGACCTTCTGACCATGTCGTTCCTTCCAACATGACCGTACCGGCATAACAGCGTGCCATAAACAAATTAGGTGCGTTTGGGCTAGGATTAATCCAATTACGCTGCAACAAAGGCCAGCCATAGCCAGGCGCATCAACAGGTCGCCAAGCTTGCATACTGATGACTTGATAATCCAGATTCAGGTTCAAGGTTTTCACAAACCACTGCCCTATTTCCCCCATAGTCAGGCCATGCCGCATTGGCATAGCCCCCGCACCGACAAAACTTTCCCAACCTGTCCGCAAGCTTAAACCTTCGACTGGGCGACCAACGGGATTAGGTCTATCCAATACCCATACCGTTTTACCCTGTGCCGCAGCAGCTTCCAGTACATAGCGCAAAGTCGTAATAAAAGTATAAATACGGCAGCCCAAATCTTGTATATCGACCAATAAGACATCAAATGTATCCAACATGGCCGCAGTAGGACGGCGCACTTCGCCATACAAGCTGAAAACAGGAATCTGATAAAGGGGATCAATATAATCAGCAGACTCCACCATATTGTCCTGCTTGTCACCGCGAATACCATGCTGTGGCCCAAAAGCAGCGCTGAGCTTAATATCAGGCAGAGCGGCCAAAGCGTCTAGTGCATGCTCAAGCGTGTGTGTGACAGAAGCAGGATGAGCCAATAAAGCTACCCGCTGACCTTTTAAAGGAGCACGTAATGCAGGTGATGCCAAAAGGCGATCTAGTCCAGTTTTTAGCATAGTTATCATTGTCATTTAGAGAAGGTATGAGCCTAGTTTAGCCGATTGCATACTATTTGTCCGAGCTATCCAGAATCTGACAAAACTAATACGCTGATGAAAGTCAGCTTATCTCTGATAAAGCGTGCATCATCTTACTTTTTCACTAAGGTCTTCACTTGCGCTAAATCTAATCTGGTCATTTGTGCAATAGTCTTTAGGTTTAAGCCATTCGCGTGTAGATTTTGGACAACGGTCGCCATGCCTTTAGTTATGCCTATTTCCTCACCCTCTTGCCGTCCGATCTCCAAACCTTCCTCCAAGCCCTCTTGATGTGCCGTGTCATAAGCATTCTTTAAATCTCGATAATATTTAATGCTGTCCTCATAGGCTTTACGCTCGCCAGGGGTGAATTGTGCCAGTTGTGCAATAGCAAAAGTACGCTGGAAGATGTCTTCACCAAATAGTTTCTTAAAGCCAAAGTCGGTGAGTGGGTTGAGGTAGACGGCTTGCATGGCGCTATCCTTTAAGCAGTTGGTTTGAGTTTAGCAGTTTTTGCGGCTTGGCACACCAAAGAGCTTACCCATCACACCCGATAAAAGCTGACAGTGCAGTTTGCCAAATAAACCGGATGTTTGGAATGGTTTCTTTTGTTGGTGCCTCGTTGGGATTTCTAATACAAATTTTTGGCTAATGACTGAGGGCTTATTGTTATGCTGGTTCAAATGGCGATTGCTGATACTTACGGCGCTAGTTTTGAGTTTCAGGGTCAGGACTTTGTAGATGCTCACAATACAGGCAGCAGCTATGCAGTAGGCAAAAGAGGGCTGGATAAGGGGGCTTATACTGACGACACCCAAATGAGTCTTGCCCTAGCTGAATTATTGCTTGAAAAAGAACAATGGTCGCGCTTTGACATTGCCGGAAAATTTCTTGAAGTGTTTAAACGTGATCCGCGCCTCGGTTATGCCAGTGGCTTTTATAACTTTCTGCAACGTACCCATAGTGCTGAAAACTTCTTAGCTACTATCCGCCAAAACAGTACAAAAAGCGGCGCGGCCATGCGCGCAGCACCTTTAGGCGTAATTGCTAATGTGGATGCGGTAATAGGCAAAAGCTATCTGCAAGCTTCCATTACTCACAATACACAAGAAGGGTTGACTTCTGCTACTGCTACCGCGCTTGCCAGTTATTATTTTTATCATGAGCTTGGAGATAAAAAAGACCTCCCCCATTTTCTGAGCGGCTTTGTATCCGGCGACTGGTTCACCCCTTGGCGTGGTGCGGTGAGCGTGGAAGGAATGGACTGCATACAAGCAGCACTCACAGCCATACAACAAAGCAACACCCTTACTGAGTTATTAGTGAATTGTGTTGCTTTCGGTGGAGATACTGACACAGTAGCGGCTATTTCTCTAGGCATTGTGAACACCAGCAGCCAGTTTGAGCATGATTTATCACCGGCCTTATTTCATGGGCTGGAAAATAATCAGTATGGGTATGATGACCTACTAGACATAGAGAGAAAACTGTATAAACAGTACCCTAAAAAAACCTTCATACAAGATAAAGTTAGAAATTCGACAGCGTGCTCACACCTTAAAGCTCCAGAATAACACTGAATTCCTCACCCTCATCTAGAAAATTGACTGATTTACCCAACTGTTTTGCCTCTTGATAGACCATTGGCAAGCCACGACCCAATCTATCCATATACCCCAAATTCTCCATTAATTTTACCAACAAAGGATTACGGGCAAAGCTGGTGCCTGTCGTCAATTTAGATATTTTAACCGTGTTGGGTAAACGTCCGGGGCTAATAAACTCAATACGGTCATCAAACAGGAATACTCTTATCTGTGAACCTACGATGCTGTAGTTTCGATGAACACAAGCATTAACTAACAATTCTCTCAGAACCTTATCAGGGTAATTAGGCTGGTTAACCCTTTTTGCACCTATTATATCCGATGGTATCGGAATATTCGCTTTAAGGGCAGATAAAGTATTATCAATTTGCATTGGCAGTGGGCCTAAGAATGTTTTTTTATCTCTCAAAGCTGAATTAATTTTAGTCCCTTCAAAGACAGCCAAAGAGATACCGGATTGCCTCAAATGATATTCAGGGGTAATTCCAAAAACCAATAAGCCACCCACCGTAGGGATGAGATTTTCACTGGCAATATCACTGGCACTAATCAATCTGTTTCTTTCTTCTTCCTCTTCATTGAGAAAATCAATCCGATAGCGGGAGAAATAATCACCGATAGCCGATTGGTTCAGATGCTTAAGCTGAGCACCACCTACCTCCACAAGGTCATAGTGAAACAATCCGGCGGCTTGGAACAGCCGAGTCAGTTCTTCACGGGAGGCGATTCGTTTGGTTGATCCGACTCGGATAAAGTAACGGTTCTTAGACGTGTAATAAGGACGATCAGCCCCTTTTGGAATACTAACGCGCGCCACCTGCACAGATTTTCCGTCACTATTCACAAGCTCTATACTTGTGTAAGCCGGACGTATAGGTGGGATCACAACTGTCCGGCAGATATTCATTACATCTTCCTCATAACTACGGGATAATCCCACCGCGTTACCGTCATCATCAACACCTAGCCAAATATCCCCCCCTTCGCCATTAGCAAAGGCAACCACTTCCTCTGCCAAGGCTTGCGCAGAAGTCTCTTCGCATTTGAACTCGATATACTGATTCTCAGTTTTCGGAATCATTTGCTCATACCTCACTTTACCTAATGCAAGGTGCTAATATTACGTTTCTTAAAGTTATTTTGCTCTGTTCTAGTCATGATTCAAGCAAAATGATTGCTTTCTCAATAGCTTGGTCAAGCATTCCTTATCCTCTACAGTTGCTGACATTCCCTGACAAAACTCGGCAAGCGCTGACAATGCCCAGACAGAAAATTAAACAATAATTTGCTATCATCACGACCCACGACTAATCGAATGAGACTCACACTATGCAACTGAACCCTTTATACGCATTACTCCTGAGCAGCCTGTTGGTATTTGGCTGTTCTGATTCAAACGACTCAGGCTCCAATACCGGAACGGGCACCAATACCGGGACAGGCACAGGAACATCTGCCTGTGCAAAAGACATTACTAAGGGAGCAGCTCTGGGTATTACTGCTCTGCCCTCTTCAGCCAGCAGTGCCTATAAAAAAGCACTGTGTAAATACACGAAAGTCACCGCTCCCAATGGCAAACCGATTCATATTTACGCTCAGGATAAAATCACCAACGAGCAGATGATTCGGGCGCGCAGCATTCTGGAGTTCTACCTGACCAATGTACCGGGTTCTCAGTACGGTGCGGATAAAACAGCGATTGCCAATCAGATGGCGAATAATAATGCCGAGCTGGTACTGCTAAACGGCTCGGATACCGGAACTCCGGCGGTCAATGGAGGACAACCACTCTACCAGACCGAAAATGTGGTTGAAGGTAGCACGGCTTACATTAACAACGATTATGACAACCACCGGGATGCGGCTTTCGAGGAAATCCTGCATATGGTGCATGATACCGGGATAGGCGTTGATGGTGCGAATACCCTGCCTGGCGTGTTGAAAACGACTTATCAAAAGGAAATACGCCGCGCAACCAATAATGCGAAGCCGACCTGGGATAGTGGCAAGGGGCTGTGGGCACAGAACTCAACCAACTGGTATAACGAACTGAAAGCGGAAAACAGCCTGACCCAGGAGTACCTAGCATCCGTCATCGACAGTTACTACGGTTACTGGGGGGCATGGACAGGTGGCACGGGCGGCATGTGGGGAATGTATGTGGCTAAAACCCGTGATGAGATAAAGACCAAAGACCCTGAGGGCTGGAAGCTGGTTGATCCATCCAATCTGAAATTTTTTAGTCCCTGGATAACCTATACGGCACGTATTGATCCGACATTTAATGATACGTTCTCACTGGCCTTTAATGCTGCTCAGCCTTATACGCACAAGTCACAGTACCTGTTGAATGCACAGTTGTTGGGTAATCTGCATTCCGGCCTGACCGGCAATGACCAAAACAACCGCTTGACCGGCAACAACGGTAATAACACCTTGACTGGTGGCAAGGGCAATGATGTGCTGGTCGGTGGTGCTGGTATCGATACTGCAAAATTCAGTGGTAACTTGTCGGATTACACCATCAATACGGATGCCAATAGTGGCGTAACGACTATTACTGATAAAGTGAGCGGTCGAGATGGCACGGACAAGCTGAGTGAAATAGAAATGGTGGAATTTAAAGATCAAACTATTAATCTGTTGTAGGCGACC
>PDPH01000070.1 GCA_002747435.1 Pseudomonadota bacterium | reverse complement strand
GCTTTCACTTTCGTCGGTAAAAGATGCTCATGTGGTTGCCACAACCCCTTTTTTCAAGGCTGCTCAGATAGTTAACTGCTTAAGTTGGCGCGTATGGGGGTAGCCCCTTCCAGACAAATGGCTGCCGCCATCTGAAAAGGCGGCTCAATCTGACTGAGTAATTCCACTTGTTGAAACAGCAGTCGCCCCTCTGGTTTTCCTTGTAAGGCGAGTGCAAAACTGGCATGGGCACGTACAGGTTGGCGCTCATCCGCTTGTAAGGCCTGTAATTCAGCGAGCTGATCTGTCGTGCTGATCCAAGGCAAAGCAATAGCAGCGGCCTTAAGCAACTCCTTATCATTGTGTTTCAAAAAGCGTTGAATAGTGGCAAAGCTGCGGGGGTCGCCTAAGCGAGCGAGTCCCTTGAGAGCTGCTTCGGCAATACGCTTCCAATGAGCTAATTCATGCTTATTATGTGGTTCATCGCGTGCCAGCAAAGCCTCTAATACGCCATAGACCTCCTCATCTCCCCAAGTAGCCAAGGCACTGGCGACCATGACTTGCACATCATCATGAGGACTGTGCAAAGCTGCTTTCAGTTCATCACGGCGATTGCCAGACATGAGCAGCGCTAATGCTTTATTACGTAAGGCTTCATTCTCATCATTGACCAAGTTTTGAATAAAGTCTTGTTTACTTTGGGCAGGGTGTTTCTGGATGTGTTCCAGTACCGCTTCGCGCCTGTCCAAATAAGGACTTTGGCTGGCTTTTTCTAGGATATGGAGTGTATCAAAGCGTTTATGTTCTTGTAGTGCAAACTGCATGGCCGCTTGGCGTATACTGGCGAAGTCATCATTCAGTAAAGCTAATAAATCAGGCTCTACCCAATCGACCCGAGGTAGTAGGCGGCTTTTTGCCATGAGTTCATTCAGTACTTCGTGATGCACATCCTCAAAACGACTGTTCAGTAATAATTGCAGTGTTGCGCGTTCACTACCCCCTAATTGGCGGTTTAAGCTGGCTTTCATAGCTTCATGGCGCACTCTGGTAAACGGATCATTCAAAGCCGCTTTGAGTTGCAGTAAGGCTGGCTCATGCTGTGCAGTGTGAGAGCCAAAATAATCCAGTAAAACTTTTAAGCTACGTGCATGAATATCCGCTTGTTGTGAAGCAAAGCCTTTTTGAGTGCTGAGCAAATCATCGGCTTGTAAGTTTTGTAAGGTATTGAAAGCCGCATCGCGTACCGTCGCAGCGCTATCATTCAATAGAATTTCAAGCGTGGGCAAACTCTCTATTTGTCCCAAACGTGCAAAGGCATGGCAAACACCCGCGCGAATAGCCTCATCTTGTTCTTGACTGAGCAGCAGCAATAAGCCAAATGCACGTTGGTCTTGTAAGACTGATAAAGCCAGTGCCGCAGTAAAGCTAATATCTGCATGCTGATTGCTCATGCCTTGTAGTAATGGCTGATAATCTTCGATCTGTAAGTTTTTTGCCGGTTTAGCTGGGTTTGTTTTAACAGCTTTCGTGGGCTTAGTGGTTGCTGTATCAGAAGCGGAAGCGCCTTTGTTACTGCTTTGCGACGCTTTGCTATTGCCGAGTAATTCAAAGTCCTGCAATTCTTGTAATTGTCGAGCAAGCTCAGGTTCCAGTGTTTTTAAGGCTTCTGTTAACGGTTTGCGGCTGAGGATGCTGACCAAAAAAGCGGTGTGGCGCAAGCTGGCATCGGTGTGGCTTTGTGCGAGTAGAATAGCCTGTTTGACTTCAATCTCATCTAATAAATCACGCTGATATAAGCGGATCAGAGCGGCTCGCTGCAAGTCAGGATACGGTGTGGCGAGTGCTTGTAAAGAAGCTTTGGGTGAGTGTTGACTATAATGTTGCTCCAGCAAGCTCAATGCCAGTAAGCGCAAAGGGGCTCGTTTGTGTTGTAGTGCCTGAATTAGTAATTGTTCGGCACGTGCTTGCTGATGGGCATACTTGCTCAGTTGCTGAAGGGCTTCTGTGCCAATATCAAGGTGTTGGCTATTTAAAGCAAGCTCATAAGGCCGTAAGTCGTTTGCTTTAGCGCGTGCCACCAACGCAGTAAAGGCTTGCTGACGTACGCTTTCATGGCGTTTGTCTTTAAGCGCTGTTTCTAGTAGATCGATTGCCTTGGCGTGTTTCGCCTTGGCGGCAATCTGAATGATTTTTTCGCGTAAGCTTTTATCTTGCTCTTTGTCTAAATGGGCGATGAGCAATTTTAGGGCTTGCTGGTCATCATAAGCGGCTAACAAACTCAAGGCTTGTTCCCGTTCTTGGGGATGGGGGCTTTTTTGTAAATGTTGAGCGAGCTGATAGCCGTCATTAACGACAAAGGCTAATTCAGCAAATTTTTCGTTGGGTGTCAGTTTTAAAAAAGCTAAGCGATTATGATCCCCTGCAATAATCAATACGGGCTTGTCTTGATACAAAGCCGTGCTCATGGCAGTCACTTGTGGCAGGTTTTGTTTAAAGGTGACAGGTTGCCCACCCGCATAAGCCCAGGCTTTGACTGTTTTATCCAAAGAGCCTGTAAAGAAGCGTTCTTGGCCTAAATGAATCGCCTTAATGGCGGCCTCGTGGTTGCTGGAGCGGCCTTTATCCAAGGGTTGCAAAGTGCCGCGTGCATGGGTGTAAAGTAACTTGCGATCACGACCGGCTGAATAAAAACTTAATTCATGTTGTGCGAATTGTAAGGCGGTGACAGCACCTTGATGCAGTTGTGCTTGGCTGACTAACTGGAAAGGACGGTCTGCGCACTCGCTTTGATACACTGAGACGACACCACTACCATCACCCACTACCAGCCATAGGCCCTCATAGTGAGCTGAGAGCGTGCTTGCAGGATTATCCAAAGCAAAGTGTTGTACAATTGTGGCTTGTTTCAGATCGATAATCTGTAATTGCTGTGCTTGCAATACTGCAAGTTTGTTCCCGGCCAACGCTGCCATAGCTAAGACTGGATTAGTCCCTACGCTCAGTCCCTTGAGCGCTTTAGGTTTGCCTTTGCTTAAACTGGCACTATAAAGCTTCCCATCGCTACCAGCCAGCCAGAGTGTGTCTTTATCTAGCAGTAGGGATGTTGCACCACAAGTTAAGGGATCTCTGTATAGTATAGGTTGTTCAGCACTGCTATCTAAGCGATACAATTCTGTTGCTTGTCCTTCAGGGTGTGTCGTCGTAAAGGCTGACCATGTGCCCGCACTCACCAGCGCTTGTAACTTGCCACGATAAGGTAATAAGTAACTCAGCATATTAGGCCACTCCTGTCAGCTCGGGATGGGTATATTGCAGGCGGGTTGCGGCTACTAAACAAGCCGCTTGTTCCATCGCACCGCGTGAGCGAGAAAATTGTTGGAATAAAGGCAAGATCAATGCTGCAAACTCCCTGTCTTCTAAGGCAATGTCGCGGAAGGTTTCAATCAAGGCTTTTTTAGCTTGGCTGGCGGGGAGTGGCTTGAGTTGCTGGCCTAGGCGTTTATTATTCAAACGTCCCGGTGGCAGTTCATACAGCCAACGCTTTAGCAGTAATTGTAAGGCAGCTAAGTCGGCGGGTAGGTTTTTAGGGCGCTGCGGCAAGCCTGAGCCTAATTTTTGTTCTGCTGCTTCGCGTTTTGCCTGATCCGCTTTGCTTAAATGAGGCATCAGTGGCAAGCTTGGTTTCCAATGACGTGTGGTGTCATAACGTTTATACAGTGACCACAGTATACGCACGACCAAATAGCGTAATTCTCGATCGGGGCTTTCGGTTAGTTGAAACAATGACTCAGGTAATTGGAAGCATTCATGCTGTTGAATCATGCGCATGCCCAATTGACGAGTTTGCGCCTGTCTGGATTCACAAAAACTATATACTGCGCTCGGTTCGAGTTGACTGGCATCCAATCTAAAGCGTTTATTGGCAGCTTCAGGTTCACTTAATAAGGCTTTACTGACAAATTCACGCACCGCTTCGTATTTGGATTCACTCAGTTTAATCAGCTCTGCCGCAGGCGGCGACCAGCGTGCAAATTCATATTCGGCAAATTCCAGTGCGAGCGTGCGCAAAGCGCTGTGGGCGTGTTGAAAAAATGGTGCAAAGCGTTCAAATTGGAGAAAACTGAGCGGTAATTCAGCCCCCGGGTCAACTGGACGATCCGTGAGTTTGAGGCACAGTTCAGGGTGATGATGACGCAGATAGTGAAGGGCAAACTTGCTGGTGGGCGTGTCTGGTTTATTGATGGCCATAGACCATAAGTTTTCACAGCCCAGCAAGACAGTATCATCACTGTGCTCACGCTGTTCACCTGCTAGCATTTGCAAAAAAGCGGTTTCTGAAATGATTTTCAGACTGGCTCCTTTTGCCATTAGTTTTTCGGCTTTGACTTGTTTACTGCCTTTGCGTCCGTTGCCGTATAAGGGCGAACCTTCGTCACCAATCACGAGATAATCCAGTTTTTGCGTGACGGCATTGGCATTTTTACCATTGACAGCGGTGACTTTATTTTCAGCTTCACTGCGCGTCATGGTTTTGAGTTTGCCTGTGAATAGAAAGCTTTGCTGTTGCAGGTCTATAAGGTCTATGGCTTGCTTTTCGGTAGTAGCGGGTGCTGCTTGTTGATTGCTGGGGGCAAAATCAGCAGGCTGGAAGGCTTTGATCATAAGCTGGCTTGCAAAGTCGTGATATTCGGCTTCCTCACGTTGTACCAGACCCATTAACCACTCAAAACCTAAGTCTGCGGGTGAAAAGCGCCTTACATCAGCAAGCCACTCTCTGACTTGTTCTGCTATTTCTGGGTTAAAGTGAATCGTATGATCCCACGTGCTGGCGGCGGTGTGTTGGAGTTTTTGTATAAAGGGGTGCGCATAGAAATCAGGTTCATAGGCCAAGGCTTTATAAAAATCCAGCGGCAATTGTTTGGTTTTATAGTTTTCATGGGCTAGCCACTCTAAGGCATAGGATTGAAGGGCAGGGTGCAACAGTGCCATTTGTACAAATTCGGGTTCGAGCGCATTGAGATCAAGTTGTTGCAGTTGTGTTAGCAAAAAGTGATTAATCTGATCAGCATAAGCCTGATTGGGATTTAGCTGCTCCATTAAATGCTGAAAATAACTCACGCCTAAGGTTTTGGCGGGGTGTAATTCCAGTAAGTAGTGTTTTGCGAAACGGTAGGCTTGACCACGCCGACCTAGTATTAAGCGCTGAAACCACTCAGGGCTTAAGGCTTTGCGGCCAAAATGCTGCTGTAAAGCTTTGGCGGCGAAATCATAAAACGCATCAATGTCTAGCAATTCTGCCCAAGCATCCAAGCCTATCTGTTGGCGTGCATCACGTTCACCTAGTAATTGCTGGATCAGCGTATTCAGTTCTTTCTTGCCAATGTGGGCAAGGCTTAATAACGCCTTTAATGGAAGGTCGCGTGCATGAGCTGCGACATATTGAATCGCATAGCGTTGTGCGGTGCTTTCTTCAGACTCTAACAGGGCTAATACCGCTTGGTGCAAACCCAAAGCTTTGAAGCGATGTTGTTCAAGCTTGGGGGAATTTTGTAAGAGCCAGACAATAAAATGATCTATTGCGCTGCTACGAATCGGTAGTGCAGCTAACTCAATAATCCACTGTGGTTCTACATCGCGTAATATTAAGTGAAAATCATGTTTGAGCGCATCACAAGCATAGCGGCGTATGTTTTCTGCACGTGCCTGACTGAGTAAACGCAATAGAGGCTCAGGAGAACGCTGCCAAGTCTTTGTATAAGCCCGTTGTTTGAGTGCATCTTTGTTGTGAATAAGGCCAAAGTGACTGATGCCATAGCTTTTGCTTTGGTGATACAGGATATGATTGGCGACCCAACATTGCGCCCAACGGGTATCGTCTGTATAAGCGGCTAGGAATTGACAAGCAGCTTCAGGATAACAAGCGGGTAAGTTCTGTCCCAATTGGCGCAGGTAGCGCCAAGCACGGCGGCGCATATAGATGAGTGTGGGATGGCTGAACGCCTGTGTGTTGTTACTGTCCAAACGTGCACTAATTTCTGCCAGTAGCTGATAGTCATTAGCGGCTTCGGCAGCTTTGAAAATATGCTTTAAAGCACGCCAAGGGCCATAGACCAATGGCACGCGGCGAATGGTTTCGATTAAGACACTACGCGCATAAAAACTCTCATCTGACCATAATAATAAGATGATTTTATGCAGTTTTAGCTGCTCTGGTAAGGGTACTTCCGCATTATCAGCCTCCAGCAAGCGCAATTGTTCTATGCGATAAGCCATTTGCTCTGACTTGGGTTTTTGCTGAAACTCACGGCTCATAATATGATGAATAAAGCTTTGCCAAGTGAGTGCTTCCTGACGGATAGGTTTGTCGGGGGGAGGCTCGGCTTGACAGGCCAAGGTGACGATATAATCCACTAAGGCAGGGTCTTTCGCTTCCCAGGCGCGTTCAATCATGGAGAGGGTGAATTGCATGGACAGAAACCCTTTTCTGGCTAGTTAAGAGAGTCGCTTTTAGCGTAGTAGCGTAGGGCTATTCGTTTGCTGGTTGATTGGCCCATAAGAACAAGGGGATCATGAGACCCCCTTGGCATGAAAAATCTACCTTAAGACCTGGTACATGGAAGACTCACTGACTCGCGCCCCGTAGGGTATTATCTAAAGATAGCGAAATAGCGTCAGCGCGATTGTGCCAGCTCGCTATCTTTAGATAATACCCTACGGGGCATTAGCGAGGCTGAAACAGTCTTCCTTGTGTTGCAATGTCAAGTTATGTTTCACAGGTGGCGCAACGCCAACCGGATCGTGAGATCAAACGCTAGACTTTTCAGTGGGTAGAATTTAAGCGAAATAACCGTTTGTCACAATATTTTTCTGCTAAACGGTAGTAAATAAATTAGCTAAACACCGCTCACTTTAACAAACTTTTTAAAATCTGTTCAACACAATGACCCAGATCCATTTGATCGGTTTTAATATGAACTTCCGCTGTTTCAGGTATTTCGTAAGGACTGTCTATACCGGTAAAGTTTTGCAGTTCACCGCGCCGTGCTTTGGCGTACAAGCCTTTTACATCCCGTGCTTCGCAAACCGCTAAGGGGGTATCGACAAAAATTTCCATAAATTCGCCCGCCTCAAAAAGTTCACGTGCCATACGACGCTCATTACGGAAGGGTGAGATAAAGCTGACCAGCACAATCAGCCCGGCATCAACCATCAGTTTAGCCACTTCCGCGACGCGGCGTATATTTTCTACCCGGTCTGCTTCGGTAAAGCCTAAATTGCGGTTCAAGCCGTGTCTTACATTATCACCATCCAAAATATAAGTATGTCGTCCTTCTGCGTGCAAGCGTTTTTCCAGTAGATTGGCTATGGTGGATTTGCCTGAACCTGATAAGCCTGTAAACCATAAGCAACAAGGCGCTTGGTGTTTTTGTGCAGCACGCGAAGTTTTATTGATTTCCAATGCTTGCCAATGAATATTACTGGCGCGACGCAAGGCAAACTCAATCATGCCTGCTGCTACGGTTTGCAAGCTGAATTTGTCGATGAGTATAAAACTGCCTAAGTGGCGGTTTTGCTGATAAGGCTCAAAGACCAAGGGGGTGCTGGTGGAAATATTGACCGTTGCGATTTCATTGAGGTCTAGGTTTTTGGCGGAGAGGTGGGCGCCGGTATTAACATCTTCGCGGAACTTAATCTCAGTAACGGTCGCAGTGACTTCCTTGCAGGCTAGCTTTAATATGTATTGGCGACCGGGTGATAGTGCATGTTCTCCCATCCATAGTAAACGCACTTCAAATTGGTCAGCCACTTCAGGCGGGTGATCCGCAGCTACTAGGACATCGCCACGGCTAATATCTATCTCATTTTCCAAGGTTAAGGTGATAGAATCCCCTAAACGGGCTTGGTCAACGCTCTCCATACCGCGAATAACTTGCTTGACTCGTGATTGAACCCCAGATGGCAATACACGCACACTATCGCCAGGACATACTTTACCTTCCACCAGACGACCACAATAGCCTCGGAAGTCTAGATTGGGGCGATTAACGTATTGTACGGGCAAGCGGAAAGGCTGAAGTTCGGCTGTCTGATGAGTATCAAGTGTATCTAGGTAATCCATCAGGCTTGGGCCTTGATACCACGGTGTGCGCTGACTTTTTACAAAGATATTGTCACCTCCTAAGCCAGAAACAGGAATAATCTGAATCGAGCTAAAGCCAAATGGGGCTATAAATTCGCTGTAGTCAGCGCTAATGTTATTAAAAGCTGCTTCATCAAAACCGATCAAGTCCATTTTGTTCAAGGCCAGCACAATATGACGTATTCCCATGAGTGCCACAATGCGGCTATGACGGCGGGTTTGGGTGAGCACGCCTTTGCGCGCATCAATCAGAATTACTGCTACATCAGCAGTAGACGCACCCGTTGCCATATTGCGGGTGTACTGCTCGTGCCCTGGGGTGTCTGCTACAATATAGCGGCGCTTGTCAGTTGTAAAAAAACGGTAGGCAACATCAATCGTAATACCCTGTTCACGCTCAGCTTGAAGACCATCCACTAATAAAGCCAAATCAAGTTTCTCGCCTTGCGTACCGTATTGACGTGAATCACTTTCTAGGGATTGTAATTGATCGTCGAAAATATTTTTACTTTCATACAGTAAACGGCCAATTAAGGTACTTTTGCCATCGTCCACACTACCACAGGTAATAAAGCGCAGTGTCTGTTTGTTCTTTTGTTCTTCCAGATAAGCCGTAATATTTGAGGAGGCAGTGGCTGATGTCATTAAAAGTATCCCTCTTGTTTTTTCTTTTCCATGGAGCCGGGTGTGTCATTGTCAATTAGACGTCCCTGACGTTCAGAACTGCGTGCTGTAAAGGTTTCAGCAATAATAGCTTCCAAGGTATCGGCATCGCTTTCAATTGCCGCAGTCAAGGGCCAACAACCTAAAGTACGAAACCGGATTCGGCGCATTTCTGCTTGTTCGCCTTCAGCAAAGGGGAAGCGTTCATCATCGACCATAATCCACTGTCCACCACGCTGCACGACAGGACGTTCTGCGGCTAGGTATAAAGGAACAATAGGAATGTTTTCAGCATAGATATATTGCCAAATAGCTAATTCAGTCCAGTTGCTAAGTGGAAAAACGCGAATACTTTCTCCGGGGCGAATATGTGTATTATAAAGATTCCATAACTCAGGACGCTGTGCATTAGGTTGCCAACGATGCCCGGCTGCGCGGAATGAAAATACCCGTTCTTTAGCACGGCTTTTTTCTTCATCACGGCGCGCACCACCAAAGACAAGGTCAAAACCATGCTGATCCAGTGCTTGTTTTAAGGCTTGTGTTTTCATGACATCAGTGTGGTAACTGCTGCCGTGAGTAAAAGGGCCTACACCTGCGGCCAAACCTTCTGGGTTGGTATGGATTAATAGTTTCATACCACTTTCCTGCGCCATGCGATCCCGATGGCTATACATTTCCCGAAATTTCCAGCCGGTATCGACATGTAGCAATGGAAAAGGGGGCGGGGCAGGGTAAAAGGCTTTACGTGCCAGATGTAGCATGACAGAAGAGTCTTTGCCTATGGAATACATCATCACAGGTTTACGCGCATTAGCCACTGCTTCACGAATAATTTCTATGGATTCCGCTTCAAGTTGTTGCATTAGCCTTCTCTGGTATTCGGTAGTCTGAAATGTGACAAATGTGAGCGCGCATTATAGAGCATCAGTTTGTACTTTTCTTGTCAATCTTGGTACTTAAGTCTTTATTGCATAATTTGTAATTATTAAGCAGATGCTGGCTCGTGCAAGTGCATTTAGGCTTAGCATTAAATAACTATTTATGGTAGACAGAGCATCTACGATTACGATGCAAAACGTATGGAGAGATGATTAAGCTTATGAAGCAGTATGACCTTGCAGTAATGGGAGCAGGAATTGTTGGTTTGGCCGCTGCTTATGCAGCCGCCAAGCGCGGTTTGCAAGTCGCAGTGATTGAAAAGAATAGCCAATGCCTTAGTGCTTCGATGCGTGGTTTTGGCTTTGTCAGCGTGACTGGACAACGTGCTGGGTCACACTGGCAACGTGCAATGCAATCAAGGGATATTTGGTCAAAGCTCAGCCAACGTGCCGATATTAAAGTCCTGCATACTGGCTTATTAATACCGGCTTATCGTCCAGAAGCAGCGGCTGTCGTGGATGCTTTTTTAGAAACTGAAATGGGTGAAATGTGTCGTCTGCTGGACGAAGAACAAGCCTTACAGATTGTGCCTGCCGTTAGAACAGGGGCACAACGTTATTTATGGAGTCCGCACGAGTTGCGCGTCGAGTCACACACAGCCATTCCCCAATTAGCTGCTTGGCTCACTGAGGAGTACCAGGTAGCTTTTCATTACTCAACAACGGTTTGTGCCGTTGATTTGCCTCATATCCATACCAGCACTGGCTCTTTGGAAGCGCGTTATTTTGTAGGTTGTCCTGGACATGACTTATCCCAACTACCAAAAGAGGTTATTGATAAGGCTGAAGTGCGTATTTGTACTGCGCAAATGCTAAGGCTGAAGCCTGAAGCAGAAGATACGCTCAATGCTGCTGTCATGTCTGATTTAAGTTTGGCACGTTATGAAGGTTTTACTGCCTTACCTGAAGCGAAAGCATTGGAACAACGTTTGGATGAAGAAATGGAAGCCTCTCGTGATGCAGGCATTCATTTGATTGCAGCGCGCTCAGCTAATGGTTCACTGGTTGTTGGCAATAGTCATGTGTACAGTCATGCAGAAGTGCCATTTTCACGAGAACATTATGATCAATTGGTTCTGGAAGCATTTGATGCAGTATTGGATTTACCTAAACGTCGTGTGATTGAGCGTTGGTCAGGTAGCTACGCTTCAGCGCCCGAGCCGGTACTAGCTTGGCAACCCAGCACCGATAGTATTATTGGTGTTGTAACCGGAGGGACAGGTACATCAACAGGATTTGCCTTTGGTGAAGAGTTAGTCAGTCGTTTATTAAATGAATAAATCCATCGTGTTTGCTTTGCACCCGTTTTAGGGTCAGACGCCTTGCCTGATCCTATGATTTGTACCATAGTCTGCCCTAGTTGTATGGGTAGACCTTGCCAGTATTTGGGTCAGGCTCAAGGTCATACGGGCTGTCGCTCCCCATAATAATTCACCATCGTATTCACGAAAATAAGCAACAGGTATACGTTTGCCTTGCCTTTCCAGATAGCGAATTTCATGATTATCCGGTACTGCTAACCATTGCAATGGCATGGTAAACGCGCGACTCACTTCCGCTTCTTGCAAACGCAAATGATAAGGCCAGTTGACCGTTGCTATGACAGGGGTAATATTGAACAAACTCACGCTATAATGGTTTTCGAGTTGACCCAATACTTGCACATCTTGGCGCATCAGGCCAATTTCTTCTTCAGCTTCACGCAGGGCTGTGTCAATCAAGCTACGATCATTAGCTTCCCGTTTGCCACCTGCAAAAGCCACTTGACCACTATGACGGTCGTGCGGGGAAGTAGAACGGCGGATGTATAATAAATGCCATTCACCGCCAATGCGTAACAAAGGAATGAGTACCGCTGCCTCCCGACAATGTTTGCTGCTATCAAGGTCAAAAGGTGCGTAAAGGATGGTGTGCGGATCTGATTGGCGCAAGCGCAGCACAATATCCTCCAAACTTAACTGATTTAAATTTTCCATTTCCATGCGGTTGGCTCTTTTTTAATAACGACTGAAGTCCTATCGCAGGTCAAGGCTTTCTCCGCGTTTGCTATTTGCACTTGTCCACTGCCCGTTAATCATCACTTTTTGCAGTGGATTTGAACCCACCAAATAGCTTAAATCAGCAGGGCGCTCGATATCCCACACCAGTAAATCGGCATCCATTCCCGCGTTAATCTGCCCTTTATGGCTCATTCCCAAGGCTTTGGCACTGTTGCGGGTAGTTCCCGCCAACGCCTCTTCAGGGGTTAAGTTAAATAAGGTACAGGCCATATTCATCATCAATAATAACGAGGTCACTGGTGATGTGCCGGGATTACTGTCGGTGGAAACTGCCATTGCCACTTGATGTTTACGTAATAAATCAATCGGCGGCACGGTTTCATCGCGCAAGGTATAAAATGCCCCAGGTAGCAGCACGGCAACCGTATCACGGTTTGCCATTTGCTTAATATCATCTTCGCGTAGCTGTTCCAAGTGATCACTGGATAGCCCTTGATACTTAGCCACCAAGCTGCTACCACCCATATTGGTCAACCGCTACAACATCTTCAGCTAATGTTTCAACCGTGTACGGGTTAACTGAAAAGTCAACCTTTGTTGATTTACCAGTGTCTCTTGGGTCATTAACTTGTTAGTCGTGATTAGTCGTGACCAGCTCGATGTCTGGCAACTTGTCTGCGACTTCTTTGTAAGTTTTACAGTTGATAAGAATATCCGTTACGACAGGCAACGGCTCAGCCCAGATTTCGAGTAAGTCAGCTTCACCACGTGTTACGATTGGAAAAGCAAGCTTCTCTGTAGGTGGGCAGAATTCAGCAGAAACCCCTAGTTTGTTACCACGAGCATCTATGCGATACCAACCATAGCTATCTAAATAAATGGCGTTTAAACCATGAAGGCAAAACGGAGGTGAGTCTGTAATAGTTAAACGCTGGTAGCATAAACCCGCTGGAATTTCGTTTGCACGTAATAACGCTGCCAATAAATGACTTTTGGCATAGCAATAACCTGTACGATATTTTAGAACATCTGATGCTTTGCAAGTTACGGGGTTTTGTTTGTAATCCCAACTATGCTTAATTTCATCGCGCACGAATTCAAAACATCTACGAGCAATTTTTGCTGGCTCAGAAAACCCGTATGCAAGTTCTTTTGCATGCGCCATGACTTCGGTTGTTTTCCAGTCAATGTATTCTGAAGATGCCAAATATTGTTTCATACTTTCAAACTCGTAAGACGGCTAACAGTATGCCATACGGAAGGCCACACTGATTGAGCTACACAAATTCCGTTTATCCAGAACAACACAGCCCTTCCGTATAGCTCCGATTATGTTAGCCTAACAAAAATACCGCACTACTTCATAAATTCACACTACCAAGCTTCCTACAGCGACCCACAAAACCACGATTACCCAGCGCATATTCCAGGCGCTGCCAGTCCGATTCTTCCTGTGGCAAACCGAACCGTAGTGTCTCCTGCCCCGAGAAGTAACGCACCAAAACCCCCTGCCGCGCCAGCCGTTCGTATTCCTCTCTGGCATTCGCCATCGCACTGTAGGCAAATAAAGCGGAGGACTGGATCTCAGTCCGGGGATAAGCCGTTTGCAGGCAATTCCGCAGTCGCGCTCCGGCTGTGATCAGCCGCGCCCGTTGCTGTTTCTGCCACGCCGTATCCGCCAACGCCAGTTTTCCTGCCCAGCGTGCAGGGTGGCTGACTGACCAGTCATCCTGTAAAACAGCAAGGCGTTGCAGTAGTGCTTCCTCCGCCCAGACAAAGCCCAGTCTGATACCGGCCAGCCCGAAAAATTTACCCACCGAGCGCAGTACGATCATTTAAAAATCTATTAAGTGATTATCATAAAACTGTGTGTGAAATCTGCAACCTCTTTAGAAAACTATTGATAACTGGCGTAAGTTTATAAATATTCTTGGTCTGTTCAGCTTTTTTCTTGAGAATCTGGTGGTTTTTTTCAGTGAAAAACTTTTTTTCGCGTTCAAGAGAATAGATGTTTGGCTTTGCTTCTTGCCAAAATTTCTCAAATATCTGAATTGGCAAAACTGGCACAGAGGTGTCTTCTGCCTATACTGAGACAGAAAAAATAAATATAGATACTTGGCAGATAACTATAAGAAATAAGAGATACTTTTTTTACTTTCTCTCATAATACATGACTCCAATGGGCTGTACAGTTCACTTGATCGTTTACAGACAGGCTAATGGTGAGTTCAGGGGCGGTGGGAGATTTACAGCAATGAGCTACTAGATGCCTGTAAAGTTGGTACGAGCCAAGGACGTTAAAAATACCGCAAGCCTTCCACCATCCCTTGAAACGACTTGTTAGTCACCTAATATTTCGATATTTCTCTTACAACAAATATCCTGAAAATCACGGCTATTGAACGTAGTAATTGCATTAATGTTAACGTTTACATCAAGCAGCATTTCTCTTATAACCAAATCAACAAGACTGAATTTTTCATGACTTTTTGTTTGAATAAACAATGACCTCATGATAGTTTCTTTGTATTTATCGTCAGAAAGCTGAACTGTATTTTCTTTGTTAATCATTTTTTCAAATGAAATTAGCCAATTTTTCCTTCTGACAAATCTTGTATTCAATGTCTCGTATAAAGATGGCCAAGGAATAACCCATTCATAAAGGTGAAGCTGTTCTGAAATAAGTAAAGCTTTTTTATGATGTGGATCCCTTTCTTCAAAAAAACCAATCCAGAATCCAGTATCTATTATTATTTTTTTTGCCATTTATTCTACTTCTTCTGTTTCGCTTTCTTGTGAACCATAACCTTCCCAAGGAGATGCTTTTCTTTTTCCAAATATAAACCTCCCTTTTATTTTTTTATGGATTTTCCAAATTATGTAAATTCTGTCTCTCTTGTTAAAATTGACACTCTTTTGTAGATCTCTTTTTAGTTCTTCGATTATATTTTCTGTATCTTTTACATTAAAATTTAAAAAAGCGACACTATCTCCGCACTCAATGGCTTGATGATCATCAAGCCATGCATAAAGCCCTTCGTAGTCACCCCTAACTCCTAAATCATAAGATAGCCAAATCGCTTTTTTCATGTTGCCTTCCTCCATTGATGTGTATGGTATAACCGTATGCTATACAGAAGGCCACGTTGATTGAACGAAACAGATTCCGTTTATCCAGAACAACACAGCCCTTCCGTATAGCTCCGATTATGTTAGCCTAACAAAAATACCGCACTACTTCATAAATTCGCACTACCAATCTTCCTACAGCGCCCCACAAATTCTGTATTATCAGAATTTCTGGGATAACCATACTCTTTTCTTTAAAAATAAGGCATTGCTCAGAAATACTTAAAAAAGCTGGCAATTTGTACAAGCCGTGAATACGATCCTAACCACGATTACCCAGCGCATATTCCAGGTGCTGCCAATCCGGCTCTTCCTGTGGCAAACCGAACCGCAGTGCCTCCGGCCCCGAGAAGTAACGCACCAAAACCCCCTGCCGTGCCAGCCGTTCGTATTCCTCTCTAGCATTCGCCATTGCACCGTAGGCAAATAAAGCGGAAGACTGGATCTCAGTATGGGGATAGGCCGTTTGCAGACAGTCCCGCAACCGAGCTCCGGCTGTGATCAGCCGCGCCCGCTGCTGTTTCTGCCACGCCGTATCCGTCAGTGCCAGTTTGCCTGCCCAGCGTGCCGGGTGGCTGACTGACCAGTCATCCTGTAAAGCAGCAAGGCGTTGCAGCAATGCTTCCTCGGCCCAGACAAAGCCCAGTCTGATACCGGCCAGCCCGAAAAATTTACCCACCGAGCGCAGTACGATCATTCCGGCTAATGGCTGCGCTTGAATCAGGCTATCCTCCGGTGTGCAGTCGATATAAGCCTCATCGACCACTAAGCAGCCATGACGCTTTGCCAATTGCTCATGCCAGTTGCGTAATTGTGTCGGGGAAAAGCGTTCTGTGGTTGGATTATTCGGATTGACCAGTAACAGCACATCCAGCTCGCCCAGAGATGCGGCCACCTTCGTGCCAGTCAGCTCAATGACCTGATGTCCGGTCTGCTCCCAGGCCTGCCGGTGGCTGTGATAAGCCGGGCTGATGATACCGACCCGTGAGGCCGGGCGTAGGCGGGGTAGTCGCTGTATGGCTTCCTGTGAACCGGAGACCGGCAACAGGTATTCACTGCCATAATAATCGGCAGCGGCGACTTCCAGCCCGTCATGGGTTTCCGGCAAACGCCGCCAGCAAGCCTGGGGCACCTCGGGTAAAGGGTAAGTGAAGGGGCTGATGCCGGTGGATAAATCCAGCCACTGTTCCAGCGGGATAGCGTATTGTTTACTGGCAAGTCGTAACTGGCCGCCATGTTGA
>PDPH01000054.1 GCA_002747435.1 Pseudomonadota bacterium | reverse complement strand
AACTGACGAGTACGCTGGCCATTAGAAAACCTCAATTAAGTGTAAAATTTGAAAGTGTACAACAATAGAGTTTTCAACGCATCTAAATCACGACCCTTTCGAGAATTATATGCTAACCCATTTTCCAAATGGTTGGAATTTCGAATAGTTATTCCCGTTGGTTATAATAATGATCCTACCCATGAAAGACGGACACCTAGAAGTGTTTTATTCTAAACAACCAGGTGTGGCACAAGCATAAATAGCGTATCACGATTAAGGGTTGGTTATATTTAGCGGTAGTTATTGACCTGTATTCACGTATGGTCGTTGGTTGGGCGATGAGTTCACGTATTGATGGATGCGCTATTGGTGTGTCAGGCGCTCGCAAGTTATGAACCTAGGTCGGCTCTAGTTTGGGTAGTTCAGTCAATAAGCTTAAAAAAGTATCGGTTTGTGCTAAGGTGCTGCGCTTATAGTGTCATCGTTTCTGCAAGTTTGTTATAGTGGTTTCATGCTCTCGGGGAGCCTTTTAGGCTGAGATGTCATTTGACAGACCCGTAGAACCTGATCCGGCTGATACCGGCGTAGGGAAGAGTCCTGTCCCAAACCCTTCTTGTACTCCATTGTGTCCGCCGTTATTTTCTGGTGATAACGAGGTAACCATCGTATGAAATCGGCTATTACTTTTTATGCTATTGCTGGCAGCTTTGCTCTTTGCACGGGATTGTTTGCTTCGGCACAAGCGGCTGACTTGACCATTTACACTTACGATTCCTTTGTATCTGAATGGGGGCCTGGTCCGCAACTGGAAAAGCTGTTTGAGGAGCAATGCGCTTGTGATATTGAATTTGTGGGCATTGAGGATGGTGTCAGTATTCTTAATCGGCTGCGTATTGAAAAAGATAAAACCAAGGCTGATGTGATCTTGGGTATTGATAATGCTTTATTGGAAGAAACTCGCAAAACAGGTTTGATTGCTAAACATGATTTAAATTTGGAACATTTATTGCCTGAATTACACTGGAATGATGAACAGTTTGTGCCATTTGATTTTGGTTACTTTGCTTTTATTTATGATAGTAGCCAAATAGATCAGCCTGTAAAATCTTTAAAAGAATTGGTTAATTCCTCGGCCAGTGTTATTTATCAAGACCCACGTACGAGTACGCCAGGACAAGGTTTAATGCTGTGGATGAAAGCGGTCTATGATGATGAGGCTGCAAGCGCTTGGCAGCAATTGGCACAGCATACTGTGACGGTTAGTAAAGGTTGGTGGGAAGCTTATAGCATGTTTTTGGAAGGGGGAAGTGATTATGTATTAAGCTATAATACGTCGCCAGCTTATCATGTAATTAGCGAAAATGAAACTAAATACAAAGCTGCTTTATTTACAGAAGGGCATGTAGCACAAATTGAGGTGGCTGCTATGCTTAATACAACGAGGAAACCTGAATTGGCCAAATCTTTTTTGGCCTTTCTGATTTCGCCAGAGGCGCAGGCTATTATTCCAGTGACGAACTGGATGTTGCCAGTCGCACAAAATATATCTCTGCCGGATGTATTTTCTGAATTGATTCAGCCCGAGCCTATTGGTTTTAGCTCGGAAGACATTGCCCAATCTCGTCAAGACTGGATTAAAGAATGGCGTAGCGCGGCGGCTAAGTGAAACTCGCTTATTTATTACTGGCTGGCGTCGCTGCTGTAACGGTTTTAGCCTTTTATGGCTTGGCTGGATTTGCAGGCGGTGAAGTGGCTTGGGAGCTATTAGGCGACACTTATTTGCAAGGTATTTTGTGGTTTTCTATTAAGCAGGCTCTATTCAGCGCAATAGGGTCTGTTTTATTGGCCTTGCCTATTGCACGTGCTTTGTATTACCAGCCGCTGTTTGCTAAGCAGGCTTTTTTGACTTTATGTTTGCTAGGTTTTGTTTTGCCTACGTTGGTATTGGTGACAGGACTGGTCGCTGCACTGGGGCGGTCTGGCTGGCTGGTATCTTGGCTAGGTGAACATTGGAATCTGTACGGTTTGCAAGGTATTTTATTAGCACATATTTATTTGAATATGCCCTTTGCCATTCGTGCCCTGTATTTACAGCTACAAGCAATTCCTGAAACCAGTTGGCGTTTGGCACGTCAGCTTAAAATGTCGCCTTGGCAACGCTGGAAAATGGTAGAGTGGCCGGTTTTGCGTGGTCGTTTAGGGGTGCTAGGTGGTTTTATTTTTGTGCTTTGCTTTAATAGCTTTGCTGTTGTTTTGGCTTTGGGCGGCGGTCCGCAGTCAACCACTTTGGAAGTCGCCATTTATCAAGCCCTAAAATATGACTTTAATATTCCTGAAGCATTGGTATTAGCTTGGTTACAGTTTGTGATTGCTGGTGGTTTATTTTTGTTGCTATCTCGTTTTGGCAGTTTGAGTTGGCTATCAGCCGATACGGGTAGACAGCGCTGGCTAGGGTTACCGAGTCGATACTTTTCACTATTAAATTATATGATTTATAGTATAGCTTGGCTTTTTTTATTATTACCCTTATTGGCCTTGTTTCCTGGCTTGCTGGTTTTGGATATTAATCAATTGAACTGGATGGTATTTATTAAGCCAAGCTTGGTGAGCTTAGGTTTGGGATTATTCTGTGCATTAGCCGCGCTGTTTATGGCATATATTATACTCTTGCCTATTCGAGCGGCACGTTATCAGAAAAAAATAAGACGTCAATGGCTATTGGAATGGCTCAGTATTCATACACTAGTGGCGCCAGCAATGGTATTGTCAGTCGGTTTATATATTTTTCTATTAACACGTATTGATCTGGATCATTGGGGAATGGCGGTTGTCGCGGGTTTGAATACCTTGATGGTGTTACCTTTTGCGCTACAGCAATTGCGCCCTCGTTTATTTCAATTTGATGATCAATACCGCCCTTTAGTACGGATGCTGAAGCTGAATCCTTGGCAGCGACTGCGTATTGAGTTGCCTTGGCTGCGCACGGCTTCGCAGGCTGCATTTGTGTTAGTGTTTTTGTTGGCAATGGGGGATGTGGCGATTTTTTCTATTTTTGGTCAACGCGATTGGATGACTTTACCTTGGCTGATTTATAGTTATGCCAGTACTTATCGTATGGCGGAGGCTTCGCTGGCTTCATTCGTATTATTGCTTATATTTGCTGTAGTTGTTGCTTGGTTCGAACGGAGTCGACAGCATGTTAAAGATTGAACACTTAAGTTTGCGCCGAGGTGACTGGCAGCGCCATTATGATTTACAAGTGGCGACCGGAACTATACTGACGCTGCAAGGGCGCAGTGGTGCAGGAAAATCGGCTTTATTATGGGCAATAGCAGGTTTGGAGCAAGCCGTCAGTGGTGATATTCGTTGGCAGAATATTTCGCTATTGCCTTTGCCTATTGAACAACGACCAGTCAGCATGTTGTTTCAAGAGCACAATCTATTTGAGCATTTAAGTGTGCGTAATAATTTAAAGTTAGGGTTAAACTTTGGGTCTGGGCAGGCTTGGCTTGCAGCCGTACAAGCCGGTGCGGCTGCATTAGAGATTGAGGATAAATTGGATAGTCAGCCTGCTGATTTATCTGGTGGGCAACGGCAACGAGTAGCGATTTTACGCACTTTATTGCGCCCTGAGCCTTTGATTTTATTGGATGAGCCTTTTGCTGAGTTAGATGCTGTGACTCGCAGTTTGGCACTGGCATGGGTGAAACAAACCGCGCGCCAACATCACAAGACATTGTTAGTGGTAACGCATCAGAATGAAGATGTCGAGCAATTGGCAGATCACAATATCATACTGTCATAAATGCAAAAATTTGTTCCAAAATAGCTAGAGGAATAGGCAGGGATCAAACTTGGCTTAATGGTCTTCTGTTGGGTTCGGTGTTAGTGTGACAGCATGGCAGCTACATTTAAGCGATAAATGTAGCAAGTTGGTCATAAAAACCCTAATATCTATGGCCTATTATAGCTATAGATAACAATAACACTTGGCTGTTGAGGCGCTTATGGATGCTTTTTTGCATTATAATCTGATGTTTCCCGTAGTTTTTTATGGTGGCTTATTGGTGTTGGTGGTGTTGTTCTGGTTGAGCAATATTCTCGGCATCATGGATATCGATATGCTGGATGGTGATGTGGAGTTTGATGCTGATGTGTCCAGCTCAGCAGGTGCTAGCTGGTTAAGCCGTTTCAAAGTAGAAGGCATACCCTTAACGGTCAGTTTGTCGTTGCTTATTCTGTTTTCTTGGGCGCTTTGTTTTGTCGGTGCTTATTTCATCTATCCACGAGTACAAGAGGAGTGGCTGCAAATCTTGATTGGCTTTTGGTTATGGGTGTTAGCGCCGGTGGTTGGGATTCAGATTGTTGCGCCACTGATGCAGCCCTTGAGGCCTTTGTTTAGGGAAACTGCTGTTTTTTCACCGGAGTCACTTCTGGGAGAATACGCGACTGTACGCAGCGGCAAAGTAAGTGCTAGCTTTGGAGAGGCAACATTTGAGGATGGTGGTGCGGGCATGTTATTGAAAATTCGCGCTGAAGAACCGAATGATTTGCGTCCAGGGGCTCAGGTGCGTTTGATAAGTTTTGATCCAGTCACTCATAGTTATCAAGTGCTTGCTGCACCCTAAATCAAATTACAAAATAAAAACTTACAGGAGTCCAGTATGGAAACTTTATCCATTACATTTATGGTTTTAGTAGTGGTTGCGGTCATTATTTTTGTTGGCCTGATTATTGCCGTGACCCGCTTTTATGTCAAAGTGCCACAAGGCTGGGCGCTGATTATTAATGATACGAGTGACACACCTAAAGTTAAATTTACCGGAGGCATTGTCTGGCCGATTATTAATAAAAAGGAATTAATGCGAATTTCCTTGGTGACTTTGCAATTGGATCGTATGAATAAAGAAGGGCTAATTTGTCGTGATAATATTCGCGCTGATATTAGTGTAGCTTTTTACTTACGGGTCGAAGAAACTGCGCAAAGTGTATTGAAAGTGGCTAAGTCCATTGGAGTAGATCGTGCATCAGACAAATCGGCTGTCAATGAGTTGTTTAATGCCAAGTTTGCTGAAGCTTTAAAAACAGTTGGTAAGCAAATGGATTTTGTTGAACTGTTTGAGAATCGTATTAATTTCCGTGACAAAATAAAAGAAGTAATTGGCGATGATTTAAATGGCTATTCATTAGAAGATGTTGCCATTGATTATTTAGAACAAACCCCTAAATCTGCACTGGACTCGAATAATATTTTGGATGCTGAAGGGATTCGTAAGATTACTGAGCTGACAGCTAGCCAGAATGTGTACACCAATGAGCTAGAGCGCAATGAACAACTGGCGATTAAGAAAAAAGATGTCGAAACCCAAGAAGCGATGTTGGCATTAGAGCGTCAGGAAGCTGATGCTACCGCACGGCAAAAACGTGAAATTGAGTCTATTCAGGCACGCGAAGAAGCGGAAGCGGCAAAAATTCGTGAAGAAGAGCGCTTGCGCTCCGAACAGGCACGTATTGCGACAGCACAGCAAGTGGATATTCTGGAGGAAAATCGCAAGCGTGAAGTAGAGGTTGCTTCACATAATCGCTTGCGTGCCGTGGCGATTGAGTCAGAAAAGGTGAATCGTGCCCGTGATTTGGAAGTGGTGGCGCGTGAGCGTGAAGTAGAATTACAGCGTATTGAAAAAGAAAAAGCGCTGGAAGAACAAAAAGCTGAAATTGCGAATACGATTCGAGAGCGTATTGCTGTTGAACGTACAGTCGCTGAGCAAGAAGAAAAGATTAAAGCAGTACGTGAGGTGTCCGAGGCCGAACGTCTCAAGCAGACGACTATCCTCAATGCACAAGCTGAAGCTGAAGAAGAATTGGTTAAACAAGTCAAGCAAGCTGAAGCGGATGAAGCGAAAGCCAAATTTAAGGCGCAGGAGATTAATACTTTGGCGGCGGCTGAGCTGGAAGCTTCAGCAAAACAGGCTGATGCTAAGAAGCAGTTGGCTGAAGGTTTACAAGCTGAGCAAGCGGCTCCTGGTTTGGCAAAAGCACAGGTACGTGAAGCTGAAGCGGCTGCTCGTGAACAAGAAGGCTTGGCTGAGGCGCGTATTATTGAAGTGCAAGCCGTTGCCCGCGAAAAAGAAGGCCTGATGCAGGCTAAGATATTGGAAGAAAGATTGGAGGCTGAAGCCAAAGGACAAGAACAGATTGCTTTGGCGGAAGCACGCGGCAATAAGGAGAAAGGTCTGGCGGAAGCAGAGGTTATTCGCACTCGTTTTCAAGCTGAGGCTGATGGTCTTATTGAGAAATTCAAGGCTATGGCACAAATGTCTGAGGAAGCGCGCACTCACGAGGAATTCCGCCTCAAGCTGGAAAAAGATTACGAGCAGGCAATGGCGGATATTGCTGCACGAGAAAAAATGTCAATTGAAAATGCCAAAGCCATGGCGAGTGCCTTGGCTAATGCCAAGATTGACTTGGTGGGGGGTGATGGCGACTTTTTTAATGCCTTTGCCCGCTCATTGTCGTTGGGTAAATCCATTGAAGGTGTCGTTTCCAAAAGTCCGACGGCTGAAGCCTTGATCAAGCAGTTTTTAAATAATCAAAAGGCCAGTTCATAGCTTTCTGAAATGATGCTTGTGTAACAGAGCCTTGTAGAAGGCTCTGTGCCGATAATAAAAAAATTAATAAAACCATTCTCCAGTTTTAATGATAATGAAAAAAAAATTTACGATTCATGAGGTCTCTCGCAAAGAAATTTCTCCGGGTAAAGGTTCAATGATTTGGTTATTAAGCGATGAAAAGGGTATCCCGCGTAAGGTTAATGCAATTGCTGATTTAGATAAGGATGGTGTGGTCAATGCGATTCATGCGGTTTACTCGCGGGAAACGCCTTTGGTAGAGGCATTGATTTACCATTTTGCAGGTGACGAGCTAGAAATTGATTTTTCTGCTTTTAACGCTAAAAATCGTTATGAGCCGCGCCAACCTTTACGGCAATATAAAGAGCACTCCCTGATCAGGCAGATGCGCTATGTTAAGGTTATTTTATGGGGAATAATCTTTTTTATGGTCGCGGCATTCTTGTACGTTATTAGCTTGGATTTTAATGGCCTTTGGAATATGGCTAGTTTAAAACGCTATTAGTTTTTAATAACTTTGTTGAGCAAATAACTTTTCCATGCGTTTGTGCCAATCTTTGGTGCGTTGAATTTTTTTCAGCGTGTATGTGCACATTTGTGGAGAAGGTGTTTTTTCTGAATTTTTTGGATGTACTTGAGCAACTGCTTGCATATTGTTGATTCCTTATTGTTTTGTATGGAATAGCAACCATGCTACGCCCTTTTTATGCAAAATCTTTGCAGTTGCGGTGAAAGGTTTTCGTAGTTTGAAAAAGTCAACTAGTGGCGGTGGTCGCGTTTAATCTGGTGGATGGCGGCTAGGTACTTCCAATGGGCGTGTCTGACTAGCTATTTTATCCAATACGCCATTAACGAATTTATGTGCCTGTTCTGCGCCGAACTTTTTAGTCAGATTGACTGCTTCATTCACGACCACTTTATAAGGTGTTTCGGGGTGATTTAATAGCTCACAGGTGGCAATGCGTAAGACTGCATGTTCAATCATGTCAATTTGATGCAGTTTACGATGGATATAAGGTTCAATGGTAGCGCTTAATTGCGCTTTATTATCAATGGCGCAACGCAAGAGCTGGTGAAAAAAAGCGGCATCACTTTTGCGAAAATCTTTAGCTAAATCAAGATCTTGTTGAAAATAGTGATAGATGTCTTGAAAGGAGTTACCTGTGATCAGCCATTGGTAAGTACCCATCATGGCAAGCTTCCGAGCGACACGTCGCCGTGCAATCAATTGTTGCATTTCGTTGGGTCGTCGAGCCATATTAGTTACGCAGTTTATCCAATAGTGAAACCATTTCTATTGCCCCCAAAGCTGCTTCAGCACCTTTATTACCGGCTTTAGTGCCTGCCCGTTCAATGGCTTGTTCAATCGTATCGGTGGTTAAAACACCCAAAATCACTGGAATATCGTGGTGCAGGCTAACACTCGCCAAGCCTTTGGCAGTTTCTCCTGCTACATAATCAAAGTGGGGCGTGCCGCCACGAATAATAGCACCGAGTGCAATAATGGCATCATAATCACCATTGACAGCCATAGACTGTGTAACGAGTGGTAATTCATACGCCCCAGGAACGCGCACGATTTCAATATCTTCGTCCGCAATGCCATGACGATGCAGCGCATCCAATGCGCCGGACAATAGGCTTTCCACAATAAAACTATTAAAGCGTGCTACTACTATGCCATAGCGTGCTTTTAGGGGAGCAAAATTACCTTCAATGGTTTTAATTGTACTCATGTCATTAATCTATCCTTCAGTCGTAGTGGGTTTAGTCGTGTATATAGTCCACGACTTCCAGCCCGAAGCCGCCAATGCCGAGGAAACGTTTGGGGGCGCTCATGACGCGCATGCGCTGTACACCCAAGTCAGCAAGAATTTGTGCACCTATGCCATAGGTTTTTAGGTCGGCGGGCGAGGCGCTGCTGTTTTCCTGAACACTATTGTCTTTATTGTCCTGTAGCGTGGCTTGTGATTCAAATGCTTTTAAC
Organism: Pseudomonadota bacterium; assembly: GCA_002747435.1. Lineage (GTDB taxonomy): Bacteria > Pseudomonadota > Gammaproteobacteria > Thiotrichales > Thiotrichaceae > Thiolinea. The sequence goes on along the minus strand of PDPH01000054.1, from coordinate 51,538 downwards.
TGTTTTAACAATTCATTGCCGTCCATAGGGCGGCGTAAAACCACAATCACGCCATTCCCTTCTGCATTAATGCGGTGCATAGTATCACGCAAAGGCCAACCGCATGCCTTTTCTTGCAACGCCAGCAAGTCGCATAATTCATTTTCTAGGTGTACACGCACCAGTGTTGCTTGGTCTGGTTTAATTTCACCTTTTACCAAAGCCAGATGAATATCATTGCGGGTAACTTCTTGGTAGGCATATAGTTTGAAGCGTCCCAGTTCACTTTGTACTTCGCGTTCAAAAACACGTTCAGTCGTTTTTTCGTTTTCCAGTCGGTAGCGAATCAGATCTTCTATGCTGCCCATTTTTAACTGGTGTTTTTGGGCAAATTTTTCCAGATCAGGACGGCGCGCCATCGTACCGTCTTCATTCATAATTTCGACAATGACTGCGGCGGGTTCAAAGCCTGACAATTGAGCAAGGTCGCAACCTGCCTCAGTGTGTCCGGCACGGGTCAATACACCTCCGGGCTGCGCCATAATCGGGAAAATATGTCCTGGTTGCCGAATGTCGGTGGCGGTGGCGTTTGGCGCTACCGCAGTGCGTACAGTATGTGCACGGTCATAAGCTGAAATGCCGGTTGTGACGCCTTCGGCTGCTTCAATCGATAGCGTAAAATTAGTCGTGAGATATTGATCAGTAGTAGAAACCATCAATGGCAGATTTAGTTGTTTGCAGCGTTCGCGTGTCAGGGTCAGGCAAACTAGTCCACGCGCCTGTGTCACCATGAAATTAATATTTTCCGGGCGTACCATTGAGGCAATCATAACAAGATCACCTTCATTTTCGCGGCCTTCATCATCCACAATGATGACCATTTTACCGGCAGCAAGGTCTGCAATAATGTCTTCAGTTGTATTGAATGTCATGGGGTATTTTTAAGGGTGATTTTTAACCAGTGTGCTTAGCTTATGCTCCAAGGGCTGCTAATCATACGCAATTCCAATGTAAATGACTAAACCTATTTATGATGAGACGGCAGTAAACGTATTAGTAATAGATTGAGCAGTAAAGCGCTCAAAGCTATAAAAATAGACACACGCAAAAAGAAATTTTTGGGCATAAGATACCAGGAAATATCCTGAGGCGTGGTACGCCAGCGTTCATTATCAAACACCAGTGGATGAAAGATTTCCATCCAAAAGTAACTAAAAAAGGGGCTAAGCAGTGCAATAGCAGCCGACAAAATACCGATTAACCACAAGCTGCCTTTAGCATGACGACCTAGTTGTGCGACGCCACCTCCAAAGCGCCATTCTAGCAACAATAGCAGGCTGATCAGTGCAAACACTAAAAAGCTGCTGTCATATATGACACGCACTTCCTGCATATGCAGTTGTTCTGTTTCTGACCAAGGTGATTGCAGTTGATACTGATGACGGAAAAATTGGCTGATTTCAAGCATACTGCGTTTGCTTAGCTCAGTTCCCAAGCGTTCACAACGCTTGTTCCAATGACAATTCACCTGATAAGCCCAAGGGGTATAAACAAGCAGAGCCAATGGCAGACAAATCAGCCAAAATAAAAGCAACGGCGGCAAGAGCCAATTTTTTAGGCGTGTCCAAAACCCTAATTTATTGGTGTGCGAGTTCATGCTGAGCAGTCTGTGGTTTTAGTGGGGTTCCAGTACTTGTTCCACCATTAATTGCAAGGAGCGCTTGCCACGAAATTCATTGACATTTAATCGATATAATAAATGCACTACTTCACCCATCGCAGGCCAGCTAGCTAAATCTGCGAAAAAATCAATAGCATCAATATTGCCGTCGATATGGCTAATAGTGTTGCTCATATTGCCAGTAAGGCCATTTACCTGCTTTAGGGGGAACAGCTCAGCTTTGACATGCACATCTTTGAGAATACGCAGTTGATGAATACGAAAGTAGCCGCTGAATTGCGGCTCTGGAAACCATTGTCCCCAAGGTGCTATATCGCGTAATTGTTCAGCTATTTCTAATGTCATGTCTTCTGGACTTAATTCGCCATCGGTAAACAGCACTTCGTTAAAGGTATCTGGTTTAAGGTGGCGTTTAACGGCATGGGTAATCGCCTTACTAAAGTCATCGAGTCGATGAGCAGGTAAGCTTAAACCGGCTGCCATAGCATGACCGCCAAAACGGGAAATCATACCTGGATTAAGTGTAGCCACCTCATCAATGAGGTCGCGCATGTGTAAGCCTTCAATACAGCGCGCTGAACCTTTTACCAGTCCATCTTCTGCATTGGCAAAGACAATAGTGGGGCGGTAATAACGTTCTTTGATACGCGAGGCGAGTATGCCTATCACGCCTTCATGCCAGTCCGCTTGATGCAAACACATAATAGGCGGTAAATCGCTACTGTGATTGTCAAAGCCTAAAGACAGAATAATCTGTTCGGCATCGTCTTTCATATCCGCTTCAATGCGCTTGCGTTCATTGTTTAACTGATTCAGTTGTGTTGCCAGTTGCAGCGCTTCCTGCCAGTCGTCTGTCAGTAAACAGCGTATGCCTATGGACATATCTGATAAGCGTCCTGCTGCATTCAGCCTAGGGCCGCACGCATAGCCAAAATCATTGCTGACAACGCGCTGTGGCTTGCGTCCGGCTGATTGTAGCAAAGCTTGAATACCTGCTTGGCATTGTCCGGCACGAATACGACGCAAGCCTTGTTCGACCAAAATACGATTATTAGCATCTAAAGGTACTACATCGGCGACTGTGCCAAGTGCGACCAAACCCAGTAAGCGGGTAAGATTGGGTTCAGCCAGGCCATTTTGTGCAAAGTAATTGCGTTTGAGTAGCGCTTGCTTCAGTGCCAGCATGACATAAAACACGACACCGACACCAGCCAGCATTTTGGAAGGAAAAGTATCACCGGGTTGATTGGGGTTGACCATAACATCGCTATCTGGCAAGTGTTCACCGGGTAAATGATGATCAGTAATCAGTGTTTTGTAACCTAAAGCTTTGGCTGCTGCTACGCCTTCGATACTGGACACACCATTATCTACAGTCATTAATAGCCAGGGTTGGAAGGCTTCTGCCAGCTTTACAATATCGGGGGTTAAACCATAGCCATATTTGAAGCGGTCAGGCACTAAAAAGTGAACGGCTTGATGCCCCATCATGCGTAAAGCACGTACTGTCACAGCCGTTGCTGTTGCACCATCTGCATCATAGTCACCGACGATTAAAATAGTGCGTTGTTCAGTAATCGCTTGTGCTAATAATTGTGCAGCTTGCTGTACGCCCGCTAAGGTGCTGACTGGATGGAGTTGGCGTAAACTGAACTGTAAGTCATCACTGCTTTGTAGGCCGCGCGTAGCAAGAATACGGTGAATGAGCGGCGTAGGGTGGAGGCTATTTGTGTTGAGAATAGCAGGATTGGGGCAGGGACGCGCTTGTAGTTGCATGGTTTATTAGGGGTATGAGTTTTAAGAGACAATAAGCAAGACTAAAGAGTATAAAGCTAGATGCTTACCCTGTCATATACTCAATATTATCAGCAAGATTATCAGCGAGGTGATGCTCGTGGTTGAAACTATCCGCTTTTAGTCGCTTTATAGCGCGATTTTGCCAGAATATTAGTGATCTCTGTTTTTCTAGGATGAATTGCGGGCAAAATCGTATTATGATTCGTCTCTTTTCTTTTTGAACCCTAACTCAGGAGTTTAGTGTGGAATTGACCGGTGCCGAGATATTCGTTGAGTGTCTAAAGGCAGAAGGGGTTGATACCGTTTTCGGGTATCCGGGTGGTGCTGTCTTGTACATTTACGACGCATTGTACAAGGAAGCGGATAAGATCAACCATATTCTGGTAAGACATGAGCAAGGGGCTGTACACGCAGCCGAAGGTTACGCCAAATCGACCAACAAACCAGGTGTGGTAGTGGTGACATCTGGCCCTGGTGCAACCAATGCGGTGACCGGGATTGCAGATGCTTATATGGACTCGGTACCGCTGGTAGTGTTTACCGGACAAGTGCCACGCGCTCTAATTGGCAATGATGCGTTTCAGGAAGTAGATATTGTTGGAATTACTCGCCCCTGTGTAAAGCATAATTTTCTTGTCACCAATGTTGCTGATCTGGCTGAAACCATTAAAAAGGCGTTTTATATTGCCAGTACGGGCAGACCTGGGCCGGTATTGGTCGATATTCCTAAAGATATTACCATGACACGCCATGAGTTTTCCTACCCGGAAACAATCAGTATTCGCTCTTATAACCCAACGGTTAAGGGCAATAAACGGCAAATTCGCCGTGCGGTTGACTTGATGCTGGAAGCAAAAAAGCCAATTTTGTATACCGGCGGTGGTGTTATTCTTGCTGGGGCTTCCGAGACATTAACAGCGTTGACACGCGAGTTAAATTTCCCAATTACCAATACCTTAATGGGCTTGGGCTCTTATCCTGCAACCGATAAACAGTTCGTAGGTATGTTGGGCATGCATGGTACGTTTGAGGCAAATACTGCTATGCACCAAGCGGATTTAGTCGTTGCAATTGGGGCGCGTTTTGATGACCGTGTCACTGGCAATGTCGAAAAGTTCTGCCCGTCTGCGCGCGTTATCCATGTTGATATTGATCCTGCTTCCATTTCCAAGAATGTAAAGGTTGATGTGCCTATTGTGGGTGATGTCAAAAATGTTTTGCAGGATTTATTGGAAGAAATACGTAGCCGTTCAGAGCGACCTGATAAGGGCAGTTTGGCAAGTTGGTGGCAACAGATTAATGACTGGCGCAAAACAGACTGTCTAAAGTATGAGCAAGATGCTGAATCTATTCGTGCTCAATATGTTTTGGAAAAGCTCTGGGAAGTCACGGGCGGAGATGCTTACATTGCTTCCGATGTAGGGCAGCATCAAATGTGGACTGCGCAATTCTACAAGTTCGATAAGCCAAACCGTTGGATTAATTCAGGTGGATTGGGAACAATGGGTTTTGGTTTACCTGCTGCAATGGGCGTGCAAATTGCCCACCCCGATGCCACGGTCGCTTGTGTGACAGGTGATGGCAGTATTCAGATGTGCATTCAGGAGCTAGCGACCTGCCTGCAATATCAATTACCTATTAAGATTATTACCTTGAATAATGGCTATTTAGGCATGGTACGTCAGTGGCAGGAGTTCTTCTATCAGAAGCGTTATGCAATGTCTTATATGGATACACAGCCTGACTTCGTTAAGTTGGCTGAGGCTTATGGTCATATCGGCATGCGTATTAAAAAGCCGAGTGATGTCGAAGCTGCTTTAAAAGAAGCCATGGCGATGAAAAATCGACTGGTGTTCATGGATTTCATGACCAAAGCTGAAAGTAATGTTTATCCGATGGTTCCGGCCAATGCAGGCCACAATGAAATGATACTGGTGTAAGCGATGAGCAAGATTAAACGGCATGTGCTTTCCATTCTAATGGAAAACGAAGCAGGCGCCTTGTCACGGGTATCTGGCCTGTTTTCAGCGCGGGGTTACAATATTGAATCATTAACCGTTGCGCCAACGGAAAATCCTACCCTATCACGTCTGACCATGGTGACTTGTGGTAGTGATGAAATTGTCGAGCAGATCATTAAGCAACTGCATAAGCTGATTGATGTGGTTAAGCTGATGGACTTGAGTGATTATTCGCACATTGAACGAGAAATGATGCTGGTTAAAGTCGATGTACAAAAACAGGGTGCTCGTGATCAGGTGAAGCGTTTAGCGGATATTTTTCGTGCACGTATTATTGATGTCAGTGAAAAGACTTATACGATTGAGGCGACAGGCAATCGTAGCAAGTTAGATGCTTTTTTACAGGCTTTGCATGAGGCTCGCATACTGGAAGTTGTTCGCTCTGGCAGCATGGGAATTGCGCGCGGTTCAGCTTCGTTGCATCTATAAGTTGTTGTTTATTAAAGTGGGGTCGCGGATGCGACTCCATTACCTAGTTTTATCTTTGGTTTTATTGTCTTAATTGAAAAATAGGCGAATGGTTATCTGCATCAAGCAAACCATGATGGCATAGCCATTGCCGCGCATCTTCTGCATCTTCTTCAAACCAACGTTTGGCCGATCCCAGCCGAAAGCTATAACCCCAACGATCCATATCTAACAATGCTCGTTCCCGTCCAAAGTCGGGCAAATAATCAGCTAGTACAATCTGTAAATAGCAAACAGCGTTTTCTTCCAGTGCTTCCCCTCCTGCGTTCGTATGAAGTACTGCACGACGCTTTTGATCCATGCAAATAAGATGGCAGCTTTCGTGCAGTAGTGAATGCAGTGGTGTATCAGGACGAACATAAACCGTTGTACCGATTAAACCAGCTTCTGTTTCTCCCCAATAGCTGCCAGGAATCGTGGTATGTAAAGGCAGGCATTCTAGTGTCAATCCGTACCGCAAAAGCAATTGTCGGGCTGTATCACCCGACAATTCTGCAAAGCTCATGACCTCGGTGGCAGTCAAAGACATAGCAACAGCAAGATTAACTACGTGAAGGGTAGTGGTAGTAATCGCTACCGTAGCCTAAGCGACTAGGATCAGTCACTCTATTTAATAAGATGCCACTAACATTTGCCCCAGCATCCCATAAACGTTTGATTGAATTATTCACAGTAGGTAAGCGAGTTTTACCTGCTTCCACCACCAGAATGGTCATATCAGCGAGCGCGGCTAAAATCATGGAGTCAGCCAGGCCCAAAATAGGAGGGCCATCTATAATCACCACATCATGATGTTGTATAGCGACTTGTAGCAATACTTCCATTTTGGGGCTGGCCAATATTTCAGCCGGTGTTTGGGGTGGTTTTCCAGCTAAAATAATATCCAAATTAGGAACAGTAGAGGCTTGAATCAGACCTTCAATACTGGTTTGGTTTGTGAGGTAAGCGGCTAAGCCACCTTCTTGGGTTTTAGCGCCCAGCAATTGATGTAAAGAAGGATTACGGAGATCAGCATCTATGAGTAGGACATGCTTGCCTGCTTGGGCAAAGGTATTTGCCATATTCATCGCCACAGTGGTTTTGCCTTCATTAGCGCGGGCGCTGGTAATGAATAATATGCCAGTTTTGCCTTGCTCCTTGAGCTTGAAACGTAGCGTGGTGGCTAAGGAGCGAAAAGATTCAGCCACTGGTGACTTGGGCGAGCTTAAGGCTAATTGTGCCAGTTTACGTGGCTCGGTATCTTTTGCAGCAGGTACTAGACCTATTACAGGTAAGTGTGTCTGTTTTTCCAATTCATTAATATCATTAACCCGATCATCCAGAAACTCCCGCAAGAAAGCGGCTGCAATACCTAAAATCAGGCCAAAAATACCTGCAAAGGCTAAGTTAGTTGGAATATTAGGTTTGAACTTTTGCAACGGAACTTGTGCTTCATCCACCATTACGAGGTTGTTGTTACTTTCTTCACCGGCTACATCCACTTCTTTCAAGCGTTGTAACAAGTTTTGATACATGCCTTGATTGGTTTCTACTTCACGTTTGAGTGTGTTGTAGGTGATCATGCTATCCTGCAAGGCCAACGCTTTTTGTTCTTCGCGGCTTAAAATATCCCGTAACTTCTCAGCACGTTCTTTAGATGTTCTCAGTTCTGCGGCTGAATGGCCTGCTTCTGTTTCAATCAAAATGACTTCACGTTCAGCTTTAACGAGTTCTTCAGATAAGCGCATAATGGCGTGAGAGTTACTGCTGTTATCTTTATTGTCGAGATTAATAATATTTTTTTCACGAGCGTATTCAGCTAATCTCTTTTCAGATTCTTCCAGCTTTTGTTTGACATCAGTAATGCTTCTTTGCAGTACAGTTTGGGCTTGATTGGAGTTTTGGTATCTGCGCTCCAGATTCATTTCAACAAAGCTATTAACAATGGTATTAGCTATTTGTGCTGCTTGCTTTGGTGTTGCAGCATCCATATTGATTGCTACTAGCCTAGAGTTTCTTACCGGCTCAATGTAAAGATTGTCGATGACTGAATGAACTAGGGCAACTTTTTTTTCTTCAGGTGTGCCTGAGTTGGGGGTTAGTAGATTTTTGAGACGTCCAAACAACGAGTGACGGATAGCGTCTTCGTTTAATTGTAATTTATCGACTACACGCTCAATCAAGTTGTAACTTTTTAATAGCTCAAACTGGGTATCGTAAAAGTTACGTGGGTCACGGATATCATCGCTATTGAATAGCAGCCCATTCTCGAAAATCTGGCTATTCTCACGTTCTACTTGCAAGGTGGCTGTTGCTCTGTAGACCGGGCTGCTTAACAGACTGAGTAATAATGCCAGTAATAAACTAAGCCCGAGTATAGACAGGATGGTTTTTTTACGTCTGGTCAGTATCCTCCAAAATTCCCTCAAGTCCAGATTGTCCTGAGCTTTGGCATATTTGGGCAAGTAGCCTTTTACTGACGATTCAGAGGTTTGATAGTGCGTTTTTGACATAAGCATATTCTTGAGGGTTCGGGTTCAATGATTCCGGTTGTGGCCAACTTAAGCGTATTGTTACGTCGCCCTAGTCTGTCTATTCTACTCGATGCTGACTACCTTTACCGGATGAAACGTAGAATGAGTTGATAAATTGTCTCAATGGCGATTCAAAATACTTGAATGACATAATAGCTAAGCCAGTGAGTATAATGACAAATAAATAAAAGTGTAGCTCCGGCATAGTTGTCAGATACTTACCAACGAGGCGCTCATAGATACCATAGACGGGGCGCTGCAAAATATAAAGCGAGTAACTTGCTTCGCCCAGTAACACAAAAAAGGACCAGCTAAAAAGTCGTGCTACCCAGCCAGTATTGCTTGCCAATAAGACAATCAATACACCAAACAAAGGTACTAATAGTCCATTATTGAAGTATTCACCTTTTCCCAGCCACTGTTCTTTGTAAGTAATCAAAAGCACCAGCAAAGCGCTGACTAGGAACAAGAAAACCCCGTTCCATTTGCTTTGTAAACTTGTAAGTTTACCCTCTTTGTACCAAATGCCACTGATTAAACCAAGAATAAAAGTACTCCAGTGCATCAAAGGATGATAGAAAATGAATTCATGCAAAGGGGTTCGTGGCGCATAACTAGGCAAATGTTGTAAGATAGTTTGTAGTAATTGTGTGCTAAACCAAAAAAATAGCCCAGCTATCAATAATTTGCGAAAATGACCGTGCTGGATGAACAACAGTAAAAAAGGTAAAGAAAGATAAAAGAAAGTCTCTACCGATAAAGACCAGCCCGGGGAGTTCAAGGTCATGGCATAGCCGGGTATCCAAGCCTGCAACATGCTTAAATTCAACAGTAATATGAGCGGGTCATCCATGACTGAGTGCAAATTAGCAGCTAACACTAAGCTCAAAGCTAATAGATAAACTGGATAAATACGGGCAATACGTGCCAGCCAGTAACGTTTCTGATTCAGCGCTTTATTGGGGTCATAGTAAGCAATGGCCATGACAAAGCCTGATAGCAGAAAAAAATAGCTGACGCCCGCTGGTCCGGCTGTAACGATTGTACTCCACCAGCTTTCACTGGCAAGGTAAACATGTGTGCCGAAATGAAAAAAAAGAACAGTTAGAGCAGCCAGATAGCGAGTAAAAGTAAGTTGTTCTAGCTTCAAAATTAGTCTTGCCTTTGTAGCATTGTTTTAATAAGCATTTCTATCATACAGTGTTTTGAAAGCTGTAATTAAAATGATGCGTAAATCCAACCATAGTGTCCATGAGCGTATATATTCCATATCACATTCTACGCGCTTTTGCATTTTATACAGTGTATCTGTTTCGCCACGCCAGCCATTGACTTGAGCCCAACCTGTAATACCAGGCTTCATGAGGTGGCGCATCATATAACCTGGAATCAGTTCTTTATAAGTCTCATTGTGAGCGACTGCATGAGGGCGTGGGCCTACAATTGACATATGTCCTCGGATCACATTAAAGAACTGCGGTAATTCATCCAGTGAAGTCTTGCGTAGAAAAGCACCTACACGCGTAACACGCATGTCGTTGCGTGTAGCTTGGCGAATAATATCGCCATTTTCACAAACTGTCATAGTTCGAAACTTCCAAACTTGGAAAGTTTCACCACGTAAGCCATGACGTGATTGTTTAAACAGAATTGGACCTGGGGAAGTCAATTTAATGGCTATAGCAATGATGATCATGACAGGCAAAATTAGCAATAGTAGCAGTGAACCGATCAGTAAATCCTCCATGCGTTTGATCAGGGCATTCTGAGTGGATAATGGTGCATCGTAAATACATAAAACGGGTGTATTGGCTATCTCTATGTAGCGAGCATGCAACAGGGAACTAGTAAAATTATCAGGAATTAAGCGTACAGGCGTTATGGTTTCTGATAATTTGCTAATCAGATGACCGTACTGTTCTTTTTGTTCTTCAGGAAAAGACAAGTAAATTTGATCCCATGTACCTTGTTTGGCGGCATCCAGCAGATCATTGAAATCGCCCATATGAGCATATTGCTTGGGTAAGTTTTCTTTTTCCTGGCCAACGGTGTAAAAGCCTGCAACCTGAAGGCCTGATTCGGGCTGATTATGAATGGATTGAGCAAAGCGCAAACCACATGAGTTTATACCAGCTATGGCAATATTACGGTTTTGAATGCCAAGACGCTTTAAGTGCGCTTGCAGTCGTCTGAGCACATAGCGTGAACTTACTAACAAAACAGGGGTGATGATCAACCAGCTTAGCAAAACTGTTCTTGAGAATTCACCTGATGTTTTGGTTAGGAAAATGATGAAAATTAGAATGAAGAAGGTGGTCAGCCAAGTAACAATAGCTCGTATGGCTTCATCGCGGAAAAAAGGACGCCCACTCCATGAGGTATAGATGTCGGTAAATCGACCGACTAAGCCAAAAATAAGCGCAGCTCCTAGTCCGACGGCGAGGTAGCCTGCGAGCTTGTAACTGCTGGAGTAAACTGAGGCTATTAATACAATGCTCAAAATAAGCAGCGTATCAGTAGCACGATACACCAGTTCAGAGCTAATTTTTTTCTCTACCATCGGATAATCCACCAAAAAAGAGACCATATTTCGAACCGCGAAACCCGCCGATTTTGCTTATAGAATAAGCAAGATTAAGCTGTTGTTTCGATAGCCATCCGTCTCAATGGTAGAAAAACAACAAGCTACACCCTGCATTGTTGTCTTTCCACGCCAGTTGAAATTATGCTAACTAATTGTTATTTCAAATAAGACAGCTTATTTACTGACTTGACACTCATGCTGTCTGGTATTTCTACACTTACTATAGCGTAAGTTAGCTTACTTTGTCGCAAAAAAAATACAAGAGTAGTAGATTTTAGGATAATCGCTGTCATTTTTAGCCTATCCGGTTTTGCCTAGATGTTTCATCAATTTCCCAGCGATAGCTTGCTATCTCCTTGAATTGTCGCTTAGCTCTTAAGCGGATTAGCGTAGCTATCAATAGGTAAATACTGGCTGGAATAAAGTCACGACTGAGTAACTTGTTGAGCATAATATTAGTGTATGGTTTTTTTTCTGTTTTGCTGCATAAACCTGATGCAGCTAGTTGCATATTACCCAAACGCGCTCGCGTTTTAATCTTAATTAAGGCATATAAGGTAAGCGGTGCGCTGATATACACTTTGCTACCTGAGATATTGCCACGTTCGTCGGATGCAAACTGGCAACGTACAAAGCCATCATCATTGATGACTTCAGGAAAATGTGAGAAGCGCTTGCGTCCTTGCTCAGAAATAACAAAGCTGCACGTGGCGACTACACCCTCTTGAATATAGGGCAGTGATAACCAGATATGATAATATTGTTTTACCCACCAAGAAGAACGTGAGGTATCTATGACAGGTTCTGGGGCTGCTAACAGCAACTTGCTGTCTTGCATTGCAGTGCAAATCGTCGAAATGGCTTGATCCGATAAACGGGTATCAGCATCAATATAAAAAACAGGCCATGACTGTATATACTTTTCGGCTTCATTGAGCGCATTAACTTTGGAAGGTGTCGCAATATCTAGGCAAGTTAGCTCAGGGTATTCCTCCCTGACTATCTGTGCTGTATTGTCAGAGCAACCATTGCAGGCCACGATAATATTACTGATGCCTGCTTGATTTTTAAGGCTATTCAGACAATCACGAATAACAGTTGCTTCATTATGGGCGGGAACAATAATGCTTGCCATTAATGATACCCTTTAAGCCAGTTTGAGCGCTCGGCATAGACCTGTTGCCATTCACGGGTTTGTTCGGAGCTAGGTTTTAGTAATAGGTGGGAAACGTGTTTGTTTAGCACATAAAAGTAAAGTAGGAATTTATAAATAGGGCGTTTCCAGCTAGGTACATGCCGCTCAATAAGTTCTACTTTACCTTTAAGTAACTTGATCAGTTTGTTAGAAAAGCGGGTATGACTGATGCCGCCATGATGCACGATGCGCGCATCGGGTGTCACAATCGGTCGGTAGCCGTATTGGCGGGCGCGTAGACAAAAATCAGCTTCTTCAGCGTACATAAAAAAGTCGGGATCTAAACCGCCTACTTGATCCCAAATGTATCGAGTGGTCAAAAAGAAACAGCCTGAAATAATGTCGACTTCCTTAATGCTATCGCGTTTCCAGCAACCATAATTCGCATGGTTGAAAAAGCAGCTTTGATTGAATGCCTTACTGAGTCCCATTGCGCTGAAAAGTAGTGATAAAAAGTCTGGCTTGGACCAAGCGTGCTGGGTATTTAAAGAGTGATCATTATTCAAAGTTACCCCACCCCAAATACCATTTTCAGGGTATTGTTCAGCAAAAGCCAAGAGGTGATCAATAGCCTGGTTCAGTATAAGCGTATCTGGATTTAACAATAAGAGGTATTCACCTTGAGCGACTGCAACACCTTGACAGACTCCGCCTGCGAAGCCGCTATTATCGGCTGATTCAATTAAATGCACTTGAGGAAAGTGTTGGCGAATTTGTACAACAGAGTTATCGCTGGATTGATTATCGACCACAATGACTTCCAGTGGACTATGTGTTTCAGCGTACACGGTCTCTAATGCACGTAAAGTATGAGCGGCGGTATTATAAGACACTAAAATAATGCTGACTTTAGGTTGTTTCATAATCAACTGGAACTGGCACTATTTATTGGAGGCGATGTTGGTGCTGTAAATTCATTGGGATCATCTATTCGATAATAATCGCTAGCCCAAGCAATTGCACCTAGTGCAAAAAAGAACATAGGTTGCAACTTATCAAAATAATGTACTGTAAATCCAATCAGGATTAATGACATAAAGGATAAAATCCACGAGGTCACCATCCATTTGCTAGTGTTTGCTTGTTGATGAACTTGGTTTAATATTTTGAAAACGGTGTAGGTGCAAGCAATGAATAAAAGCAGTGCCGCAAAAATACCGTGTTGTAAGGTTGTTAGTAGCCAAAAGCTATCAATACTGTCACCCATCCAATCTTTCCAGTAAGGTCGAGTCCAGTCATGGTGTGCAATACCTAGAATCGGGTGGTTTAAAATATCGTCCATGCTGTGTTCCCATTGTAGCATACGGAAGTAGCCAGTATTAGGATTAAAGGTTAGATAAGAAATTAGGATGCCAAAGAAACCGCGATTAGAGAGCGCTTCAATAAATAAAGCAAAGGCCAGTCCACCAAAAAAGACACTGATCCACAAACGCCTTGCTGTATCCCAAAATTTAACTAATACTGTTGTAATGCCTTGAAATATTAAAGATAGCAATGGTGCAGAGGATAAAGTCATAATCATAGATATGACCAAACCCAGTACATTGCCGATGTAAAATAACTTACGTTGCCTTAGCATAAGTAAAAAGGCAAAAGGGAAAAACATGGCAGCCAAGGTGCCAAACAAAATAGGATGAGCAAAAACGCTGGTAGCACGCATAATATCAGCACGAATATAGAAGTGAGTATATAAGCGCCAATCTAAAGACTGATTACCTGTAATTTTTTCGGCCCACTCATGTAGAATACGGTGTTGAGCAAGGGATTCATAAATAGTCAATAAGGTTAAAGCGGCTATAATAGTAATAAAGGCCATATTTACCTTAAAAAATCGCTCAGGAGTGGTAATGTATAAGCGTGCCAAATAAAAAGCACCCAATGTTTCCAGCATATAAATACCAGTAGATTGAATGGCTTTTTGTAAGCTGTGGTTATACCAAAAGCTGGCAAAAGCAAAGCCAACCAGTGCATAAAGTAAAATGTCGGCCAAATCTGCTTTTTCCAGAATGGTTTTGAAGTTGAGGAAAGCGTAGATCATGACTAAAGCTAGCACGATTCGATACGCTTCAATGCGTACATTGCCCGCCATGAAAAAGAACTCCACTGGTATAAAGATGGAGATGACAAACAAAATAGCCAGAATTCTTAGCATGATAATCAGTGATAGTGACTTAGCAAATGCTGATGTGTGAACAGCAGGATAACGCCCCCAGTCAGTGTCAGATTGGAGAGCAAAGTGGCAGCGGCTGCGCCTTCAATACCATAAACAGGAATTAGAAAGAGATTCGCTATTATATTGGTAATGAGAGCAATAAAGAGCAGTGTATTCAATAATTTGACCTTCTCTTCAATAATGAACATGAACGAGCAGGTCAAACCTAAACCACGTATAAGTTGAGAAACTAATAAGATAACGAGTACCCAACTGGCTTGCCGGTAAACTTCCCCAAAGCCCAGTCCCAATAATGGCTTGGCGATTAGACTAAGTATTATGCTGACCAAACTCAATACCACAGCAACAATTAAGCTACCTTGCCAAAAGATCTTTTTTAATTGTTGAGGATCTTGTTTATGGGCTTTTAGTAATCTAGGGTAAATAGTGGCATCTAATGCGCCTAGAAAGAAACCACTTACGAATGATACGCGCGCGGCAACATTGTATAAGGCGACATCTTCATTTTTCAGCATTAAACCCGTCATTACCGTATCTGCCCAAAGCATCATAAAGGCAAAAAAGGAAACAGGTGCTAGTGGTAAGGATTTTTCTAGTACTTCACGAGCTGTTTGTACAGTTAATGTCGGTTTTTTTAATTTATTCCACCACGGTTTGATCCAAAAAAAGGAAATGAATGCAGCAATAGCCAAAGAAAAAATGTAAATCCACAAATAATTCTGAGCATCTTTGAATATAGGCCAAAATATAAGCATGGCGATTAGCATGCTAATGGCAGGTAGAGCATTTTGAATAAGTAAGGACTCAGAAATATGGTGCGTCGCTTTCATAAAAGCTGAGTGCACCATGACTAGATTGAAGAGCAGAATGCCCAGTGCTGCAATCCAGATAAGATAAAGCTTGGCCTGGTCATCAAATAAGGCTGCTTTAATAATTTGGCTGCTTAATAGCCAGAATACAATAAAAACTAAGCTACTTAAGCCGAGTAGCTTATACGCACTACGCAAATGTACAGCTTGTTGAGCTTGTAAATCGGCTTCTGGTAAACCAGCAACATCACGCACTATCCACTGCTCAATGCCTAAACGACTAAATAGCGATATACCTGTTACCATAACCATAAGCATGAAGATCATGCCTGCCTCATTAGTCGGCAAGTTATGCGTAATGAGCATAGCGACTACAAAATTCAAGCCCACGCCAGCAAAGCGGGCAAAGATTGAAAATAGCGATTGCAACACTAGGGAAGGATTATTCAAATTCATGCTTGAATAACCTGGTCAATAAAATTAATTAGACTTTTTCGTCGATCCAGACTCATTTGTTGGTTAGCCTTTAAGTCGCCTTTATTATTGAGTAATATTTCTAATTCCTCACAAGTACGGGCGGTATAAACACCGGATAATTTTTCCATCCATTCCAAACCATCAGTTTGATGATTATTGCGATGTTCCCCCAGTTCGCTTTGGCGATTCATGACAATAATAGGTTTTTGTTGTTCGAGTGCTGTAATAATATTTCCCATGCCAGCATGTGAAATGAATAAGTTTGCTTGTTGCAAGGTTTGATTAAACACTTCAGTTGTCATGAAGCGTTCCCAGCGAATATGCTGAGGGATGTATTCACCATGAGCAATTTGGGCAGCTATAGTTTCTTGTTGATTTGCTGCCCATTTATCCACACAACGGATTAGACGGTCAAAAGGAAACTGTGTGCCTACTGCAACAAAAATCACAATATAGCGCCCTCGAACTTAATGCTTTGTTGGTCACTGAGGTGCTCCCATTGTGTGAGGAATACATCAACACGATTTTTTACCAGTTCGCCAGAGCGAGAAATTTTTTTCACATTGGCAATGCTGTCTACCCAGATAGTGCGTATTCCTAAAAATTTGCCAAGTAAAATGGCGACTACACCCGGCGCGGCACCTGTCGATAAAATAGCTTTAGGCCGCTCACGCAATAAAATCCAAGCTATTTGCAGCGCACAGGGAATCAATTTCCATTTATCATCTGCACTGACATCCATAACTGAATAAATTTTTTGTCCATTTTGGGGTTTAAATAATTTATCCGGCATGGCATAAATAATCTCATAGGTATCGGGTAAACCAGCACATAGGCGTGTTAACTGTATCCAGTGCCCGCCAGGAGAAGAGATAGCCAGCAGTTTAGCATTTGTTTTATTCATGCTGTTCGTTTTTTGCGCAAATAAAAAGCAGCCTGATCACCTTGATTAACAGCATTCAACTCACGGGCGCGCCGTTCGTAGTGACGTATTTGTTTCTCGGTGAATAGGGCATTCTGTTTGTTTTCAGCCCAGGAGCGTTCAGAGCGTAATGGAATACCTTTTTCGTATTGCTCACTACCCCAAAACTGAAATGCATTAGAGTCATATAGCACAGCTTCGACGCTAAAACCGCATTGTTGCGCTAAAGCAGCTATACTTTCGACAGAATGTAAAAACAAATGACGAGGTGCATCCAGTTGTACCCAGTTAATGCCATAATGTTGCCAAGCGTAAGACGATACGGTTGGTACACGCAATAAGGCTATACCATCATTAGCCAGTAATTTGTGAGCCTGTTGCAAGGTGGCTTGTTGCTCTGGTAAATGCTCAAAGGAGTGATGGAACATAATCACATCCCAAGTGTTTTGCTCAGCAAAAATATCCCTTTTTTCAATGACCAAACCATTGGGGTAGCGCAAGGTAGCCTGATTGAAAGGATCAATACCCAGTAGGTGCTTATAGCCTAGTTCTTTAAGGGAATGCAGTAGTAAGCCAGCACCACAGCCCACATCTAAAATACGACTGTCCTGTTTAAGTTTAAGTGCGCGTAAAGTGCTGAGTTTGGCATTGGGCATTAATAAATGCAGTAACTGACCGAATAGATTTTGGCCGGTGACAGCGTAACGATCGCGTTGTTGTACCAAGTATTGTTTTAGCCCACTAGCCTGTTTAGGCTGCTCATAAGAGTAGTAATGCTCAGGATAATAAGCTGCCAAATTGTCTGGAATGGTTTGAATTTGCAGGCAGTGACACTCCTGGCATTGAAAATAAGCATGCTGGTCATTGAGTCCCAGCATCATTTCAGGTACTTGATACAGCGGATGTTTGGCCTCGCTCCCACAGATCCTACACTGCATTAGGCTTTCTCCGCGTGTGAGCCAAACAAGGTCACTGAGTCTGTTTGCCAAAAATCAGGGTGTTGCAAATACCAGTCTAGTGTTTTGCTGAGGCCGGTTTGAAAGGTTTCAACAACTTGATAAGAGAGTTCATTGCATATTTTGCGATTATCTATGGCGTAGCGACGGTCATGCCCAGGTCGGTCAGTCACATAAGTAATAAGCTGTCGATGTGGAACATGAGGAGAATCGGGAAAGCGTTCGTCCAATAAAGCGCACAGTGTATGAATAAGATTCAGATTTGTCTGCTCATTATTGCCACCAATATTATAGGTTTCTCCAATACGTCCGTATTGTAGAATTAACTCAATACCCCGATTATGATCTTCTACATACAGCCAATCGCGGATTTGTTGGCCATCGCCGTAAATCGGTACAGACTCACCGTTTAATAATCTGGAAATGGCTAGTGGAATCAGTTTTTCCGGGTATTGATAAGGGCCGTAATTATTGGAGCAATTACTGCTTGTAGTATTTAAACCATAAGTATGTTGATAAGCCCGCACAATATGATCAGAGGCTGCCTTGCTAGCAGCATAGGGTGAGTTGGGTGCATAAGGTGTTGTTTCACTAAAAGCAGGGTCTTCAGGTTTGAGTGTGCCGTAGACCTCGTCAGTGGACACATGATGAAAGCGGTGTTGATCCGTTTTTTGTTCATCTAGCCAAACGGTTTTAGCTGCTTTCAATAAGCTGTGTGTACCCTCTATATTGGTGCGCATAAAAGCATCTGGGCCATAAATAGAGCGATCTACGTGTGATTCGGCTGCAAAATGCACAATCGTGTCAATGTGTTCTTCACGCAATAACTGTTCTACTAGCGGTTGATCCAGTATATCGCCCTTAATAAAGCGAAAATTATTTTGTCCTTCTAAGGCTTGCAAATTTTCATAGCGTCCCGCATAAGTGAGCGCATCTAGCACCGTCAGGTCTTGTTCAGGGTGTTGTTGCAGCCAGTAGTGAACAAAATTGGTTCCAATAAAACCAGCACCGCCGGTGACTAACAAATGTTTAGCTTGATAAATGGTTTTCATGCTTCCTGTGTCTTGTAATGCAGTTCTTCTAGCATGGCTCTTAAAGTAGTACGCCAATAAGGTAAGCTATAGCCAATAGCGCTTTCCGTCCGAGACTTATCCATAACGCTGAAGGCCGGACGTTGCGCGGGTGTCGGGTAGGCTTTGCTACCAATCGGCTTTAGGGTAATTTTTCGCTTTAATAAGCCTAATTGCAAAGCTTCTTCTTGGATGGCTATCGCAAAATCATACCAACTAGCCACACCATTGTCAGAACAATGCAACACACCTTGGACATTTTTGCCCATCAAGTCCCAAATCACCAGTGCTAAAGTGCGTGCCCAAGTAGGGCTACCCACCTGATCATACACAATGTCTAACTGATTTTTTTCCTGCATTAGGCGCAGCATGGTTTTAACAAAATTATTGCCATGTGAGGAATAAAGCCAAGCAGTACGGATAATAATAGCTTCGGGTAAATGTTGTAATACAGCTTGTTCGCCCGCAAGCTTGCTAGCACCATAAACACCTAAAGGATCAGTGGTAGCCTCTGTGCTGTACGGTGTGGACTGCTGACCATTAAAGACAAAATCGGTTGAAATGTGTATAAGCCTGATGGCTGTTGCTTGCTGTTTATTTTGTTCTGCAATGGCCTGCGCTAGTAAAGCAGGAGCATGAGCATTAACAGCATAAGCGGCTTCTTGATCGCTTTCCGCTTTATCTACTGCCGTGTAAGCAGCAGCATTAATCACCCAATCAGGCTGATGTTTTGCCAGCGCGCTTTTAAGTTGCTCGGCATCGCAAATATTTAATGTATCATTGTCTGTTGCAATAAGCTGAGTGTCACCTTCAACGGTTTTTTGCAGCTCATAGCCGAGTTGTCCTTGAGCACCTGTCAATAGCACCTTGGATACGCCTCTCATGCAAATACCTCCGTTTGTTCTAAATAAGTGCCTTCTGCATCTTTGGCTGAGAGCAGGGGAGCTGAGCCATTGACCAAAGGCCAATCTATGGCTAAAGCGGGATCATTCCAGCGCAGACTACGTTCATATTCTGGTGCATAAAAATCAGTGCATTTGTACTGAAAGTCTGCCATTTCACTCATCACGTAAAAGCCATGCGCAAAACCCGGTGGAATCCATAATTGGCGATGATTATCAGCAGAAAGTTCTACACCGACCCATTGACCAAAGTGTGGCGAGGATCGACGCAAGTCAACCGCTACATCAAACACCTTGCCAGCAGTGACTCTAACTAATTTGCCTTGGGGCTGCTTAATTTGATAGTGCAAACCCCTTAGAATGCCTTGGCGAGAACGGCTGTGATTGTCTTGCACAAAAGCCAGCTTTAAGCCTGCTTGGCTGAAAGTTTGCTGGTTCCAAGTTTCTATAAAGAAACCACGTTCATCACCGAAGACTTGCGGTTCAATAATGACAACATCGGGTAGTTTGCTTTGGATGACCTTCACTTGACTAAACCCTCCAGATAGTTTCCGTAACCACTCTTTTTTAAAGGCTCTGCTAAGCGTAATAATTGCTCAGTATCAATATAACGCATACGCCAGGCGACTTCTTCCGGGCAAGCTATTTTCAAGCCTTGCCGCTCTTCAATAACGCGGATGTAGTTAGAAGCATCTAGCAGTGAAGTATGCGTGCCAGTGTCCAACCAAGCAGTACCGCGTTTAAGAATTTCCACCTGAAGCTGACCTTGTTCCAAATACACTTGGTTAATGCTGGTGATTTCCAGTTCACCTCGTTCGGAAGGCTGGACTTGACGGGCAATATCGACGACTGCATTGTCATAAAAATAAAGGCCAGTTACTGCATAACTGGAACGCGGTTGTTTAGGCTTTTCTTCTATAGTGAGTGCTTTGCCACGGCTATCAAAGTCAACCACGCCATAACGTTTTGGGTCTCGTACAAAATAAGCAAAAACAGTAGCACCCTGTTGCTGTTGGTAAGCAGCTTGTAAGCGCCCGGATAAGCCTTCGCCATAATAGATATTATCGCCTAAAATCAAGGTACAGGCTGTATTGCCAATAAAATCAGCTCCCAGCAAAAATGCCTGAGCCAAGCCTTCTGGTTTTGCTTGTACGGTGTAATGGAGCTGGAGACCCCACTGTGAGCCATCCCCTAATAAATATTGGAACTGCCCGGCATCCTGAGGTGTGGTAATAATCAAAATATCCCTTATACCGGCTAACATTAGCACGGTGAGAGGATAATAAATCATAGGCTTGTCATAGACAGGCATCAGTTGTTTGCTCACGGCTTGGGTCAGCGGGTATAAACGTGTCCCGCTGCCACCTGCCAGAATAATTCCTTTACGTTTTAGGCTCATGTCTATTCGATTAAATTATTAAAATAGTGCAGATTGTAGACGATTTGATAATGAATACGTTAACTGTTCCGGTGAAAGGTGGCGCGTTTTGTCTGAATTGATTTCTACCTTTCTTCTATAGCTGTATAGCTTAGCTGGGTCGTGGCTAATAAAAGTAATAATAATAACGCACAGCTTAAAGCAAGGCCTAGCGGCCAGTTTAAGTCAGGATGATCTAATAACCAAAAGCCTAGAGCGTAAAGTCCGCCTACCACTAGCAAGATAAACAAAGCTTGCCCTGCATGCCGTAAGATACGCCAAGAATAAAGCCAAATGAGCAAGCAAACACCTGCCGCCACAATAATGTAGCTTTGCGGCCAAGCAAGGTACTGATTTAAAGCATGGATCAGCAAAGGAACCATTAAAACCAAAGCGCCAACGACAAGATATTGTAATAAATGAAGTTGTCGCTGTCGGAAAAGCTCCAGTGCAAAATAACTTAAAAATACCGCAGCCAATAAGAGCATACTATAGTGTTTCAGTTGCTGTATGCTTTGCGTGGTGGGGTCGACTTGTTTCAGTGTAACGCCGATTTGAGCGCTATTTAAATCAAACGATTCGCTGTCTTTTAGTTGCCAAAACTGTGGGTAATTGCGTACCAAATTGGGGATTTCCCAGTCTGCCTTAAAGCCTAAACGTGAAATTTCTTGCTGTTGCGGAGGGAAGTTGCTAGAAAATTCAGGCGTTTCCCAATCGGATGACATGCTAATCGCAGTGACTTCGCCTAAGGGGCTAACATAAAATCCCTGATGTCCTTGTAAAGTCAGGCTTAGTTCAAAGTCTTGTAGGCTGGCTTCTTCCTCATCTTGTGGTATAGGCAGCGGTACGTGGAAGCCAGTGTTTAACACGCCAGCTAAACGTGTACTGGGCTGTAACATGAATAAGTCATCACCCCAATGTAAGCCGCCGTTGTCGAGTATGCCTTGTGGTTCAGAAATACCCACAGCAATCCAAGCTTTGTCCCAATGCAGGGTGCGTTTTCCTTCCTCAGCTTCCAGTATGAAGCCATAGTCAAAGCGGCCTTCTAGCTGGATAGTGGCTATATAAGTCTGTGCTTTGTGCGGATTTTTAGTTGTATTTTGGGTTTTTAATTTAGCCTTAATGTCCAATACATTAGGTAACAACAGTGTCGTGTAATCGGTGAAAATATCTTTGCTTAAAACACGCGATTCCTGATTGTCACTTGTAACGGTCTCTATACTGGTGACATGTTCTGTGTAAGGTATGATGAGTATCGGGCCACTAATATGCTGGATACCCGTTTGGGTAGGTAATGGGCTAGAGGCCGAGTCACTTTGTATAACGTTCGGTACGGCATAAAAGCAGGCGATTAATAGTCCAAAAAGCAGGCTTAAGATGAATAAGCGTAAAGTATATGAGTTGGCTAGTGCTTTATGGCAAGGTGGAGCGGTTTGTAGCATAAATCCAATATCCTTGTTGTTCTGCCGCGACTATAGCACGCACGGTAAAAACTGTTTAGTTGATTGCTAAAAAAGAGTCTGAGGATTATGCCAAAACTTTTGAAACAAGCTGGGCTGGTGTTCGCTTGGAATAGGCAACTTTATCGGCCAGCAGCAGTGGATTTTGAGGCAAACTGTTATAATGATGGTTTGTGTTCAGTGGAGCATTCAGGTAATTTTGTATAATTAGTGGTCGGGTACTGTGACTGACAATTAAGTAGAAAAAGACTTTATAGATCATGGGTTAACGGTTTCCTGATGTCACTTTTACTTTATGTGACTTTATGTAACCGTTACATCGCTAGCGCACGATCATAATGGAATGATTAATAATGGGCGAAACAGAAACAAATACTGCGGTGTTTGAAGCACCTCAGATCAGGCAACAAGAACCAGCAAAAGTAAACTGTGATCCACAGGCGTGCTGGCCTATACCGGATGCTGAGTCTGTTCACAGCTTGAGTGCAGAGGATGGTTTAGGCATGATTAGAGCGATCTTGTTTGGTGAACAAGTAGCCGAATTAAAGCGTAAACAAGATAGTTTGGAACAGACCATTCACGCTAGCATTCAGTCTCTGTCGGATACGGTACACGACCAGTTAAATCATTTGTCCACCGAAATTAGCCAGTTTAATGAAAAGCTGCTGCATGAAATAAAACAACGTGAAAGTGGTGGGCAGTTATTGCAAGGTCATTTAGATAAACATGGTCAATTGCTACACGAGTTAGGCGAAAAATTGTCTGCTGGTGACCATGAGCTAGCGACTTTGATTAGTGATGAAAGTGAGCAATTAAATCAGCGTATTGCTGAGCTGCGGCAGTATTTATTAGAACAAGTCAGCGAAAAGGCCGATCGCAAGATGATGGCGGCTATATTGAATGGCATGGCGCGTGAGCTGTTTGATGGCGAAGGTGATCCATCTTGACCGCCTTGACAAGGTGCAATTTGATCCGGTTTTAAGACAGGGGTGTTATGGACAAACCGGAGTTATTAGCTGCGCTAAGCGCATCGGGCGCTGAAGTTCAGTTGGAGCAGCTCAGAAAAATTCTGTTAGGGCAAGAGATGCAGGCCATGCAGGCTTTTGCGCGAAATTGGCAGGATGAAAAGCAACAGCAAGAGCAGTTGTCCAAGATTATTTCAGAAGCGATCGCATTACGTAGTGCAAGGGATACGTCACTCGCTCAAGTCTTATCGCCGACTTTGGAAGCTGTGTTGGAGCGTTCTATTGAGCAATATCCGCACAAAATGGCCAATGCCATTTATCCTGTGATGGGGCCTGCTATTCGTAAATCGATTAATGAAACGCTTTCTCAGATATTGGAAAACCTTAACCAGCTATTAGAGCAAAGTCTATCTGCTAGGATTTTGTTGTGGCGTTTTGATGCTTGGCGCAGTGGGCGTAGTTATTCTGAAGTGGTGTTAATGAAAACCTTGCTCTACCAGGTGGAACAGGTGTTTTTAATTCATCGGGAAACGGGTTTATTGCTACAGCATGTTTTGTCCCCGAAGGCTATCAGTTGTGATCCTGATATGGTATCCGGTATGTTGACGGCTATTCAGGACTTTGTACGTGACTCTTTTTCTGTAAAAGAAGGAGAAGGTCTAAATTCATTGCGTCTGGGGGAGCTGACCGTCTTGATTGAGCAGGGTAGTCGAGCCGTTTTAGCCGCAGTAGTGCGCGGTAATCCACCAGCTAGTGTACGTACCCATTTAATTGCGACCTTGGAAGCAATCCAGGGACACTTGCGAATGGAGTTAAAACATTTTTCAGGTGATAGCAGCCCTTTTGAGCGAGCTAGATTCTTGTTAGAAGAATGCCTAATAGAACAAAGACAGAAACGTAAGCGCAATCCTTGGTTTGCTTATCTATTTCTCATGCTGACGGGGGGAGGCTTAGCTTATTGGGGGATTACCCATTATTGGCAGCATTGTCAGTGGCAGTCAGTATTAAAAGTCTTGAAAGCAGAACCCGGCCTAGTAATTACCAAAGTTGGCAAGCAATCCGGTATTTATCAGATTGAGGGTTTGCGTGATCCTTTGGCTCGCCCGCCTGAGCGTGTTGTGGCCTCTTTGGCGGAGGCTAAACCTTTGACGATGTCATTTGCCATGCGCCCTTATTTGTCGATGGATGAGGCAATGGTTTTGCAAAGAGCACAGCATTTTTTGCAAGTACCTGACAGTGTGAAACTAAATTTACTGCCAGATGGTTTGCTGCAAGTGAGTGGGCAAGCCCAGTTGACATGGGTACAAACACTGGATGAGCGTTGGCCTTTGGTTGCTGGTTTGAAAGCAATGGATCGGCAAGCTTTACAAGTACAAGATGATAGCGCTAAACAAGCCAAACAAAAGCAGCAACAAATAAACGCTATTATCAAGACGATTGAAAATACTTCGTTTTCTTTCGAAAAAGGCAGTAACCAGCCGCACAATGCTGAAGAACACGCCCAGCACTTAAAACAAAAGTTAGATGAATTGCGAAGCTTAGTAGGCGAAAATGGGCAAGCGGTACAAGTCACGATTCAAGGCATGGCGGATGAGCTAGGCTCAAAAGTGCTTAACCGGCGACTCGTTAAGGAGCGTGCTGAATTGATGCGTGATTATTTAGTACAGCAAGGCATACCTGCCGCTATTTTATTTGCAGCCAGCGATGGTCCGATTGATAGCCCAGAACGGGGGGTGCGGTATGATGTCAGTCTTTATTAAACTTTTACGCATCATTAAATTTTTACATAGAAGCAGAAGGGTCAGATGGACATGATTCAAAAAAAGATATGCTTGCTCGGGGCCTTTGCAGCAGGCAAAACCAGTCTGATTCAGCGTTATGTTAACAGTATTTTTAGTGACAAATACCATACAACGGTAGGTGTCAAGATTGACAAGAAACAGGTGGATTGTGAAGGACAAGCTTATACTTTAATGATTTGGGATATTGCGGGTGAGGATAACTTTTACAATATTCGCCAGTCTTACTTGCGGGGTATGGCGGGATATATTCTTGTCATTGATGGTACACGGCAAAACTCCTTTGAAGTCGGTATGGCCTTATTTGAGCGAGTTAAACAGCGTATTGGTGACTTGCCGCTGGTTTTTGCTCTTAATAAAGTGGATTTATTAGCGCAATGGACTTTGGAGAAGGAGCAGTTGCAATTACTGGATAATAGCGGTTTTCCTGTTGTACGCACGAGTGCCAAGCTGGATCAGGGGGTTAATGAGCTATTTATAGCACTAGTACAGCAATTTTCCAGTCGGCAGCAGGGTGGATAAGCGATGACAGCTTTATTGAATCATGTTTATCGCGTATTGGATATTGCTATTTTTACCCGTGAAGCGGATGGCTTGTTTCATTTACAGTCACCTCTGCCTGACTGGTTATTGTTCTTTGTGGGTCACGCTAGTCGTCATGCTTATGATCTACTGGATATTTTTCCTTATTTACATTGTTTTATCTTTGATGCTGAGCAGCAGTGGCAAGCAAAAAAAAGTGAGCCGATTGCTTCGGGGCCTTGGTTGGAGGTTAACGCTGTAGAAGAAGTACCTTTGGAAGCTAATGCTTTATGGGTGGAAGGCAAGGAAGTCTTATTACTGCAAAACTTGGGTGAGAAGTATTACCGCGAAGTCGAGCATTTGCAATATTTACGTAATGGCTTATTAAATCAGGAAATTCTGGAGTCAGAAGTACGCAAGCGCACTTTGGAAATTCAACGGCGGGAAGAGGAAATAGCCATCAAATTAGTGAGTTTGACCAGCTACCGTGATGAGGAAACGGGTTCTCATGTAAGGCGGATTGGGCTCTATGCTGCGGCGATGGCACGTGCACTTAACTGGTCAAGAGTCGATGTGGACAATATTCGTATTGCCGCTTCCATGCATGACATTGGCAAGATTGGCATTCCTGACCGCATCTTGCGCAAGAATGGTGCCTTGAATGATGAGGAATTCAGTATGATGAAAACGCATACTGAGATTGGTGCACGTATGTTGTTGGGCAGCAATATTCCTATGCTGGATATGGCAGCCGATATTGCACTGCATCATCATGAGCGCTGGGATGGGACGGGTTATCCGAATGGTTTAGCGGGTGAAGCTATTCCCGTTGCAGCACGGATTACCAGTATTGTCGACATTTATGATGCCTTGGTGCATGAGCGAGTTTATAAGACTGCAATACCAGAGGATGAGTCCATTGCTTTAATGAAGGATATGTCTGGGCGGCATCTTGACCCTAATCTATTGGATTTGTTTCTGCATTTATTACCTGTAATGCGCCAGATTCGTAATGAAGTTAAAGAACAGGACGAAGAAACAATTGCCGCTTAATCTTAGGTAGGTCATTGACAATCTGTCGACTTAACTATAGTTTTCCTGTGTTCACATTAGTTTAGCCCCATCGTTGGCAATCGACTGAAGCAGTGCAATCTATATGTGCCTGCATCACCTGTGCAACCTGAAGTGATGGTGACCATGGAAATAACTTTGATCAATCAAGGCTTGAGCCTGATGCTGTTTGGTATGGGTGTGGTATTTGCTTTCCTAACCTTATTGGTAGTTGCCACGAACACCATGTCTTATACGATTCAACGCTGGTTTCCCGAAGAGGAGTTACCTGTACCCACACCTAAAAAAATATCTCAAAAAAGTGGTTCTGTTTCGCCGCTTACCCTGAAAGTTATTCAGACCGCTATAGATCAACATCGCAAACGCATGAATTAAGTAGTATGGTTTGTCGGTTAAAAGTAGTGAGGCTTTTATCCGGTTACAGCATGCGCTTTTCGCTAATCCTTGACGAGATTTAAGCTATGAGTCAGACAACCGAATCTGCTTGCCTACCCCAAGGCCCAAGTCTGGGCATTACGGATGTGGTACTACGTGATGCACATCAATCCTTATTCGCTACCCGCTTACGTCTAGATGACATGCTTCCAATTGCCGAGAAACTTGATCAAGTTGGCTTTTGGTCAGTGGAAAGTTGGGGGGGAGCTACCTTTGATGCTTGTATTCGTTATTTGGGCGAAGATCCTTGGGAGCGTATTCGTGAGCTAAAAGCCGCTATGCCAAATACGCCTCAACAAATGTTGTTCCGAGCGCAAAATATTCTGGGTTATCGGCATTATGCGGATGATGTGGTCGAGAAGTTTGTCGAGCGTGCGGCGGTCAATGGCGTGGATGTATTCCGCGTTTTTGATGCTATGAATGATGCACGCAATATGGAAACGGCCATTAAAGCTGTCAAACAGTTTGCTAAGCATGCGCAGGGAACGCTCTCTTATACCTTAAGTCCGGTTCATAATTTGACGCTATGGCTGGATTTGGCTAAGCGTCTGGAAGACATGGGCTCTGATTCCATTTGTATCAAAGACATGGCGGGTTTACTTAAGCCTTATGCCGGATTTGAGCTTGTTAGTGCATTGAAAAAGACTGTTGCCATTCCTATTCATATTCAATGCCATGCGACAACAGGCATGTCTACTTCGACTTACCTAAAGTGTATTGAGGCTGGAATTGACAATGTGGATACAGCTATTTCTTCCATGTCTATGACATACGGGCATTCACCTACAGAAGCTTTAGTGGCTATTTTGCAGGAAACTGAACGTGACACAGGCTTGAATCTGGAGCTTTTGGAGGAGATTGCCGCTTATTTTCGTGAAGTGCGCAAAAAATATGCGAAATTTGAAGGTTCGCTCAAAGGCATTGATTCACGTATTTTGGTGGCACAAGTACCCGGTGGTATGCTGACCAATATGGAAAATCAATTGCGTGAACAAGGCGCAGCAGACAAGTTGGATGAGGTATTAAAAGAAATTCCTGCCGTACGCCAAGATTTGGGTTATATCCCCTTAGTGACACCCACTTCACAAATTGTAGGTACACAAGCTGTACTGAATGTGCTGACGGGGGAGCGTTACAAAACCTTGTCTAAGGAAACGACAGCTTTGTTACGTGGTGAGTACGGTGCAACGCCAGCACCTATCAATGAGTCATTGCAACAACGTGCCCTGAATGGGGATGAAGCCTTAACTTGCCGTCCTGCCGATGTGCTAGAGCCTGAAATGGAGCGTTTGACTCAGGAACTACAACAGCTAGCTAAAGAAAAATCCATTCGCCTAATGCAAGGCGAGCAATTGATTGATGATGTGCTCACTTATGCTTTATTTCCACAGATTGGTCTGAAGTTCCTAGAGAACCGTGATAATCCAGCCGCATTTGAGCCTGTGCCGACAGGCAAAGAAGGCGGTGTAGTCAAAACGGATCAGGGGGAAGAAGTCTATACGGTCACGCTGGAAGGACAACAATACACAGTCACAGTCAGTAATGGGGGTGATATTAGCGGCATTGTTCCACTGGGCGGTGAGACTGTTCATGCAGCGGCTACGCCTGTCACCCAGTCAGGAGAGGGATTTCCGTCGCCTTTAGCAGGTAATATTTTCAAGGTGTTGGTGGAGCCTGGCCAAAGCGTGGAGGAGGGCGAAACCATGATTATTCTGGAAGCCATGAAGATGGAAACAGCCGTCAATGCACCCAAAGCCGGAACAGTTGTGTCAGTTCAGGTGAAAGAGGGTGATGCCGTAACGGTTGGTCAAACATTGGTGACACTGGCTTAGGAGCAAAATGATGGAAGGATTATTAGTGCTCTGGCAGGAAACAGGACTGGCTCAGTTGGCTGGGGGGCAGTTTGTTATGATGCTAGTGGGGCTGGTATTGCTATATCTGGCGATTAGCAAAAAGTTTGAGCCACTGCTGTTATTACCTATCGGTGTCGGTACTTTACTGGTCAATATTCCGGGGGCTGGCATGGAGGCTGAGCCGGTTTATGATGCAGTGGGGCATCTGGTTAGTCCGGGTGGCATGATGTACTACATTTATAATGTGGGTATTGCTACAGGTGTCTTCCCCTTAGTAATTTTTATGGGGGTTGGCGCAATGACTGATTTTGGCCCTTTGCTGGCTAATCCTCGTACCTTGTTGCTCGGTGCTGCTGCACAATTTGGTATTTTTGCCACGGTTTTAGGTGCGGTAAGTTTAAGTGCTTTAGATATTTTTGATTTCAGTATTCAGGACGCAGCTTCTATTGGCATTATCGGGGGCGCTGATGGGCCAACCGCTATTTTTGTAACCAGTATACTTTCGCCTGATTTGTTAGGGCCAATAGCCGTAGCGGCTTACTCTTATATGGCTCTGGTGCCGATTATCCAACCACCTATTATGCGTGCCTTGACGACGCCTGCTGAGCGTGCCATTAAGATGGAACAATTACGTCCTGTGTCGCGTATAGAAAAAATTGTTTTTCCCTTGCTATTGTTGATTCTGGTTGCCATTTTCTTGCCAACGGCAGCGCCTTTATTAGGCATGTTTTGCTTTGGCAATCTCATGCGTGAGTCCGGCGTTGTTGCACGCTTGAGTGATACTACACAGAATGCCTTGATTAATACTGTCACTATTTTCTTGGGCTTGGCGGTTGGTTCTAAAATGAGTGCTGATAAGTTCTTGAATTGGGAGACTTTAGGTATTCTTTTGTTAGGCGCTATTGCTTTTTGCATTGGTACAGCCAGCGGTGTTTTATTAGCTAAGCTAATGAATAAGTTGTCAAAGCATCCAATCAATCCATTGATTGGCTCTGCGGGTGTGTCGGCTGTGCCTATGGCTGCACGGGTATCAAATAAATTGGGATTAGAAGCAAATCCACATAATCATTTATTAATGCACGCAATGGGGCCTAATGTGGCGGGGGTTATTGGTTCAGCCGTGGCGGCAGGCGTGATGATTAGTTTGGTGGGTAAGATGTAAACGGAAAGTTTATATTTGCAAAGCGTTTTTCATAAAGGTATCAACATTAAATCCCCCTTTTTTAAAGGGGGATATTTTTCTTCTGATAGGCGTCTATGTTTGCTTTGCTGGGAGAGGAAGCGCTTCCCTTACTTCCAGCCAGCTTTATCCATTAGTTTAACAGCTTCTGCATTGTTTTCGCCTAGAATAGATAAGTTTAACTCATCGGATTTAAAGTCACCCCACTGCTTCAAGACTTCGCTGATTTCAACACCAGCTTTGACAGGGTACTCACCATTTACTTCAGAATACCAAGCCTGAGCTCCGTCATTTGTCATAAATTCCAATAGCTTGATGGCATTCTCTTTGTTTTGAGCAGCTTTGGTGAGAGCAGCACCACTGACATTAATGTGTGTGCCGCGTGCACCTTCGCCTTGGTTCGGCCAGAAAACACCTATTTTTTCAGCAACTTTACGGTCATTAGCATCTTTACTACTCACTAAACGCGCAAGGTAATAGGTATTTGCAATGGCTATATCACATTCACCCGCTGCGGCTGCTTTGATCTGGTCGGTATCACCGCCAGCAGGTGGACGGGCAAAGTTTTTGACTAAAGCTTTAGCCCATTTTCCGGCCGCTTCTGCACCATCGGCCTCAATCATGGAAGCTAATAAGGACTGATTGTAAATATTGCTGGAAGAACGAATGCAGATTTTGCCTTTCCATTTGGGATCAGCTAAATCTTCGTAGCTAGATAATTCAGCAGGGTCAACTCTGTCTTTAGCATACATAATAGGGCGAGCACGGTAGGTCAGCCCTACCCATTGATTGTCTCGATCACGTAGATTGGCAGGAATATTCTCGTTCAAGATGTCAGATGTAATGGCTTGTGTTAAGCCCATTGCTTTAGCGCGGTGCAGTCTGCCTGCATCAGCAGTAAACAGTAAGTCGGCGGGGGTGTTTTCGCCTTCTAATTTTAATTTTTCCAGCAGCGCATCATCTTTGCCAGTTACTAATTGAATCTGTACACCGCTGATCTCAGTAAACTTATCCAGTAAAGGTTTAATGAGCGCTTCTTTGCGGGCTGAGTAAATATTAATTTCCTCAGCAGCTATTGCCTGACTGAATGATAGGGCAAAAGTACTAGCGACTAGGCTGGATAGTAGGATTTTTCGAGCTATGTGTTTCATTGCTGGGTTACACTCCGTGTGATTAATCTAAATGAGAATAGTTTACACTAACTAAAGACTGTATTTAATTGCAAGTAGTTTTCATTAGCGTGAGTGGATTTTTTTATGGCCGTGTTATACTTCGTGCCTAATAAC
Source organism: Pseudomonadota bacterium (assembly GCA_002747435.1). Lineage (GTDB taxonomy): Bacteria > Pseudomonadota > Gammaproteobacteria > Thiotrichales > Thiotrichaceae > Thiolinea. The sequence goes on along the minus strand of PDPH01000054.1, from coordinate 20,003 downwards.
ATACCGTTTATCATTCGGGTTGTTGAAAATTGTAGGAAAACTGCATGTTGGTACTCATCTCGCCCGCTAAGACACTGGATTATGTAACACCTGTGTCAGTTGCGGGAGTGACACAAGCGCGTTTGTTGGATAATTCACAATTATTGATTGATCAACTGAAAACCTTTGCACCACAAGACTTAGCTAGCTTGATGAAAATCAGTGACCCATTAGCTAGCCTCAATGCGAGTCGTTTTGCTAGTTGGCAGCGTCCTTTTGATACAGACAATGCCAAAGCCGCTATTTTTGCTTTTAAAGGTGATGTGTATGAAGGTTTACAGGCAGATACCTTGGATGCCGCCAGCTTAGACTATGCGCAAGCTCATTTACGTATTTTATCGGGCTTATATGGTATCTTGCGTCCAAAAGACTTGATGCAGGCTTATCGCTTGGAAATGGGTACAAAATTGCAGAATGTTCGCGGCAAAGATTTATATGCTTTCTGGGGGACACGTATTACAGAAATGCTTAATCAGGATTTGGCTGAGTCTGGCTCGGATATGGTCATTAATCTGGCTTCCCAAGAGTATTTCAAGTCAGTTCAGCCGAAGCAATTACAGGCTCGTATTATTACGCCAATCTTCAAAGATTGGCGCAAAGGTCAGTACAAAATTATTAGTTTTTATGCCAAACGAGCGCGTGGTTTGATGGCACGTTATTTACTACAAGAGCGTATTGATAGCTTGGACGGTTTACTTGAGTTTGAAGCTGAAGCTTATGCTTATCAGGCTGATTTGAGTAAGCATCCTCATGAGCCCGTTTTTGTTCGGCGTAAATATTAAGGCAATGATTTAGCGTTAGTTTTTATCATAAAAAAAGGAGTCACTTGTGTTGAGACTATCTACCAAACAGCTTGGGCTATTACTGCTATTGTTGGCCTTCAGTCCTTTGAGTATTGCGCATACCGGGGCAGGGGTGGCTGGCGGTTTTTCCTCGGGCTTTACCCATCCTCTAATGGGAACGGATCATGTCACAGCCATGATTGCAGTAGGTATTTTAGGTGCATTTTTGGGGCGTCCTGCGATTTGGCTATTGCCAGTGTTATTCCCATTGGTTATGGCACTAGGCGGGGTCATGGGCTTGTTGGGTTTACCTATACCTATGATTGAACCAGGTATTGCAGCCTCTTCTATTGTATTAGGTAGTTTGATTGCGCTGGCCTTGAAACCGCCTTTATGGGTTGCAGGCTTGCTTGTTGCCATATTTGCCATTTTTCATGGTTATGCTCACGGCGCTGAATTACCCGAAGCGGCTAACCCATTGGCGTATAGTTTAGGTTTTGTAATAGCGACAGGCTTATTGCATTTGGTGGGTATTGCCATTGGTGAATTGGTTCGTTGGCCGGTCGGTAAAACGGTGGCGCGAGTCGCTGGTGGAATGATTGCCTTAGCTGGCGTTGGTTTTTTGACTGGCTTCTTGTAAGGCTTTAAAGGCTTTATGAGTCATTTCATTTGGCAAAGTGCGCTACATCCAGTCATGGCTTTAGGGCACTTGCTGGTTTTGCTTGCCTTGGGTTTGTGCTGTGCACAACAAGGCAAGCAAGCCATACAAACAGCCATGCTAAGCTTTATAGTGGCTATAGCTTTGGGTCTGTTTTTAACCCGTTTTGGCATCCATTATGCTTATAGTGGTTTAGGTTTATTAGTGCTGACTATGGTATTGGCTTTATTAGTTAGCTTGAAATTCGCTAACTTAGCGCTGGTTTGGTCGGTTTTTTTTGCTCTGCTGGCGGGATTGTTGATAGGGCTGGATTCTGCTTTCCCGTTTATACCTGGTATGAAGGCTAGAACGATTCACATAGGGCTGTTCACCATTGGTATCTCTTCCAGTCTGTTATTATTGATGTTTGCTTTGCTGGGCGGGCTGTTGAATAAACTTTGGTCAGGTCTGGCCGTCAGAGTATTAGGGGCATGGATCGCTGCGGCTGCCTTGATGGTATTGGCTCTGTCCATTTCTGGCGTAGCTGGCGCGATGGTGCTCTAGTCTTGCTACTCAACTAAGAATGGAATTGATTATGAAGACTAAACACGCGATTAGATTAGGTCTTGGCCTGTCTATTTTCGCTTTAGGATTATCGATAGGCTCAATTCAAGCTGATAATTTCCACTACGAAATTCACCTTACCACGCGCTTGCTGGCAAATGCGGAAGGTCGTTTGGCTGCTTTGGATATGAATTGGGAATATGATCCGCAAGTATCGGCTATATTGCTGGAAGGTGAGGATTTATCGCCAGACAAAGCCGCTGCTACTTTATATAGTAAAGCGCGTTTAATCATGGAGGATTTACATGTACTGGGTTACTTCACCCAGCTTAGTTTAGATGAGCTGCCGCAGCGGATTAAAAGGGTAGAAGATTATGAGGCGAAGCTCAATGAGCAGGGCGGGATTGCATTGCGTTTCCGTTTGGATTTAGAAACGCCTCTGGCTGTGAAAGGACACAAACTAGCAATCACGTTAGCGGATTATGACGGTGCTGCCTTAATTGCTTATCGTGGTTCTAGAGACATTACTGTCGATGCGGTTTTGCAGCAACAATGCACCATGCCGCTCATCTCAGAGGCAGTTGTTAATTTACCTAATGGGCATACTCCTACTGTGCAAACAGTACATTTGGATTGTACTTAATAAAGCTTAGTATTTCAGCGCTAACACAAAATGGGCGAAATGGGCGCATGAGTCCTTCATACGCCCAACACTGCTTATTATCAAACTCAAGCAGCCAGCGAGCGGCACTTAGTGGTGACGGTGACAGTCGCAGCGATCGTGGTTCGTGCGTGCTTTGTGAATATCACGCTGTGCTTGTTGGATCATACGCATTAATTGACGCTCTTCACGTTTAGTCAAGCAATGGTCTTTTAGCATGTCTGTTTTTTTGCGAATAATACGGTTTTGCTGATTATTCAATTGCATCAGTTCACGGCGTGTCAATTGATGGGCACGTCGACCGGCGTGAATATTTTTTGCCATTTTCCCTATTAATGTACCCACCGGACGAACAGAAACACAGACCCGAGGCGGGTGTACTGGACGTATAGGATGCACTGGGCGTGGTGGACGTACTGGATAGGGGTGTATGATAGGCTGGTCAGGTAGTATATGAATGCTGACAGTCGCATTGCTATCAGGGCTGGAAGAAGAAAGCGGGTAATAATACTCAGTCGTTGCTGAACTGGTAGGGTGATAATTTGTGGCTGAAGCCGTCGCTGCCCATACCACGCTCAATCCAATAATACTTGTCATAACGATTTTTTTAAACATGACTTATTCTCCTAATTTTAGAGTGAAAGCTATTTTAGCTAGGTCATTCATTGACGGTTAATTATGTGTCGATAGCTAGGCTGTTATGCTATAACCCAAGCCTGCTTACTCTATAAAAAATCAACTATTTTTGATGTTATTTAATGACAGCTTATTTTATTTCCACAGCATTTTTATTTATTCTTTTGCTGGCTTAGTATCTTTTACTCTATTACTATGACTCTGATTTGAAAGGTTTTTTGTAGCTTGTTATCGTATAGCAGACATAGGTTATCGAATAATAGTGGCTAGTATGCTGTTATTTCTTTTAAATTGAGGTAATAGCGTGTAACGAGGGGCTATTTAAAGGAGAAACCTAATGAAAAAAATGATCTATTCAGGCTTGGCGATCTTTTTATTGCTAATGCAACACGGAATGGCTTATGCAGAAACTTGCCAGGTAGCATTTCGTGCTAAACGCACAGTCAAGGAAAATCGTTGGTTTGGTTCAGTATCAAGACCGGAATTCAAGTCTGGTGTGGTCAGTGGTGAGGGCGCAAGCTTAAAAGCCTGTGAGCAAGATGCCTTAGCACAAATCCGCAAAGAAGGCTGGATCATTACGTATCAACGCACCCTTCGTTCCGGTGGGCGTAATGATCGTTCGCGGGCAGATCGTCCCACTCGACTAGAGCGTTATAATCGTTAAGGCTAGCTAGCAGCTTTTTGTCTTTGTCGGTTTTACTCAGGGGCTTGAGCTTTCCCGAGTTTTGCTTATGGTCTGAGGGCTGAGTAAAGCCGACAATCTTGTGACAAGCTTGGGATGGATGGTAAACAGCTCAGTTTCCAGCTAGGTTTCATTGTCGTCATCCGTACGATGATTCTTAATAACTTTCGGGTTTACCTCTATCCAATAGCCTTTGCTACGACGGCTTTTAATTAAAGATTTTTCCAGCAAACGCGCGCCTAGCTCTTCACGTAGTCGCTTAATCATTTGTGTGCCATTGTCACCAGGCAAATCAGCAGGGTGTAAAGTTTGGCCTTCCATGCGCTTTTCCACCAATGCTTTTAGGGTTGTCATTTGAGCACGATTCAATTCCAACTCAATAGTGTTAATGACTAGGCGATTGCCCGGGCGAAATTCCAGACGTTCAATGACTAAACCGCTTTCCTGCCATTGTGCCATTTTGCGTCTATCTCGACTCCAGAGGTACATTTGAACCGCTAATAAGGCCAGTGTCAAAATGAGTACAGCAATCAATACGCCAATTAACTTGCTCAAAAAGTCAAAGGTTAAACCGACCAGACCAACGTATTCACCAAAGCTTTGTTCTTCAACAATGGGGCTGGCGTCTGGATAGGGTGGAGCGACTGAAAAGTTAAACATGGCAAATGCAGAAAGAACCACCAATAAGACAATGCTCGCAAACAGCAAAGCTGCCATGCTGAAAGCGAAATAGGGATGGTTGAAGAGGTTTGCCAGTTTTTGTTTCATAGGGGAGAGCCTGTATGTTTATTACTATCAACAATCTGATTTAAAAAAGCCATAGTACACAGCTAAGACACAGGCTTTAAGCTGGGGTTCAGTTTTTAATAAAACCTTGCTTTTTTGTGCCTCGACCTTATTGTTAGCGGATCAGGACATACTCAGTAAATCTTTCAGGAAAGTGACTATGGCAGATTCTCCATTTATTTTTGAAGCAGACGCGCAAAACTTTGCGACGCTGGTATTGCAAAATTCTTATCAAGCTCCGGTGGTGGTAGACTTTTGGGCAGATTGGTGTCAACCCTGCAAAATGCTGATGCCCATACTCGCTAAATTGGCGGATGAGTACCAAGGGGCTTTTATTCTAGTAAAGGTGAATACTGACGATAATCAGGCCTTAGCTGCCAAGTTTGGCGTGCGTAGCCTGCCGACTGTCAAGGTATTTAAGGACGGGCAAGCGGTTGATGAGTTCATGGGGGCTTTGCCAGAAAGTGAAGTTCGTAAATTTATTAATAAACACCGTGTACGTCCGACTGAGCCTCATCGCCAGCAAGCTTTGGCACTGCAACAAGCAGGGCAAGTCGATGAAGCGATTCAGCTTTTGCAGCAAGTCATTCAACACGAACCAGATTTCCATGAAGCAAGCCTCGACTTGGCGGCCATATTGTTGGACAAGGGTGATCTGGATTCAGCAGAAGCATTACTAGGCAGTTTGCCGGATGCAGGTGTACCTGCTGAGCAAAGACAGCGTTTGCAAGCTGATTTAAAAATGGCTCGCTTAAAGCAACAATCTGAATCTATTGATACCTCCAGTCTGGAGCAACGTTTGAAGGCTAATGCCAATGATTTGGAAGCTATGTTGGAATTGGCAAAAGTACGTATTGCCCAAGGCCACTTGGAAGAGGGGCTAGGACTTTATTTAAAAGTCATGCAAAAAGATGCTGCTTTTCAAGCAGGTGCAGGTCGCGCTGGCTTGCTGAGTACCTTTGAATTATTGGGTGCAGCGCATCCATTAGTAAAAAAATACCGAGGGAAAATGTTTTCTTCCATGTATTGACCTAGCAAGCTTATATGGCCTCCACTGTCAATAAGTAAATAGACTTCCTGCCAGCGTAATTTTAGCTGGCATATGAATTCGGTTTGAGTCAAATTATTTCGATGACGCGATTTGCCGTTATCTACTCATAAAAGATCAACTGTATTCATCTATCCTGCTTCTTCTGTGAAGGCTGTATTCCTTCGAGCCATCCTCCTGATAAAATTAGCTTTGTCGTTGGCGCAATGCTTCATACAAGCATACGCCGCTTGCTACGGACACATTCAGGCTAGAAACCTGCCCTAGCATGGGAATCGCTACTAAAAAATCACAACGCTCCTCCGTAAGGCGGCGAATGCCTTTATCTTCTGCGCCCATCACCAGTGCCATTGGTCCTTTGAAATTGACCTGATACAGATTTTCAGTGGCTTTGTCACTAGTACCTGTCAGCCAGATACCACGTTCCTTTAAATTATCCAGCGTGCGCACTAAATTGGTAACTGGTATAAAGGGGACGGTTTCCGCAGCACCTGAAGCCACTTTGCGCACAGTAGGGGTTAAGCCGACAGCATTATCCTTGGGGGCAATTACAGCCTGAACACCGACTGCATCAGCAGTGCGTAAGCAAGCACCTAGATTATGTGGATCAGTCACACCGTCAAGAATCAGCAAAAAAGGCGTATCTTGTAATTTATCCAATAAATCATATAAATCATTTTCGGTGTACGTTTGGCCACGAAAATACTCAGCTACAATACCCTGATGACGTGCTCCGGTTGCCATGCGATCCAGTTGCTGTGCTGTGGCTTGCAATGTATGCAAACCACTATGAGTTATGGTCTTTTGTAGTTCCCGCAAGCGCTCATTGCGAGTGCGCTGCTCAATCCAGATGCTACCTAGGTTATGTGGATCATTGCGTATTGCACTATCTACTGCATGTATGCCATAAATAATGGTTTTGGCCATTAGCTTTTTTTCCGCTGTTTGGTCGCGCGTTTGCCTGAAGTGCTGGTTTTTGCACTTTTGCTGCGCGTAGAAGGTGACTTGCTTTTAGCTGGTTTGGTTTTACCTTTAGGTTTGTCAGTAGCCGGTTTATCATCAGCCAAGATAAAGTCTATTTTGCGCTCATCCAGATCAACTCTTGCAACTTTAACGCGCAAGCGGTCACCTATACGAAATACCCGTCCGGCATTTTCACCCGTTAACCGATGACGAATGGGGTCAAAGCGATAATAGTCATTATCTAGTGCTGTGACATGCACTAGACCCTCTACATAAATGTTTGCTAGCTCGACAAACAGACCAAAATTGGTCACGCTGCTAATAATGCCGTCAAAAGTTTCACCCACATGCTCTTGCATGTATTCGCTTTTTAACCAGGCTTCCACATCACGGGTAGCATCATCGGCACGACGTTCTGCCATAGAGCAATGTTCCCCTAAAGCAAGCATATCCGCCATGGAGTAGCGGAAAGTAGCTGCTGTGCCACCTGTTAATAAATGGCGGATAGCACGGTGTACCAATAAATCAGGATAGCGCCGAATGGGTGACGTAAAATGAGCATAATCGTCATGTGCCAAACCAAAATGACCGATTTCACCATCAGGGCTGTATTGTGCTTGGGAAAGTGAGCGTAATAGCACCGTTTGGATCAAATGGGCGTCAGGACGGCCTTCAATTTGCTCAATGATTCTTGCATAATCGGCGGGCTCTGGTTCCATGCCACCGCCGAGTGACAAGCCCACACCGGCCAGAAATTCGCGCACATCTTCCAGTTTTTCGATGGAAGGTTGGTCATGGACACGGTGTAGTGCTGGCATTTGGTGTTGTTTAAGGTAATGAGCTGCACATACATTGGCAATAATCATGCACTCTTCAATAATGCGATGTGCATCATTGCGCTGAATCGGCACAATATCTTCAATCTTGCGGTCTGCACTGAATACGATGCGGGTTTCAGTGGTTTCAAAATCAATCGCGCCCCTGGTGGTACGTGCTTTGTGCAGGATACGGTAAAGGGCATGTAAGTCATCTAAATGGCGTACCAAGTGAGCATATTCTTGTCGCAGGGGCTCGTCTTGGTCGATGACCATAGCAGCAACTTGCTTGTAGGTTAGCCGAGCGGCCGAGTTCATGACAGCCTGCATGAAGGTATAATCAATGACTTCACCTTCATCATTGATTTTCATGTCGCATAACATACAGAGCCGATCCACTTTAGGGTTGAGTGAACACAGGCCATTGGAAAGTATTTCCGGCAGCATAGGAATGACTTTGCCAGGAAAGTAAACCGATGTTGCCCGCAGAGCAGCCTCTTTATCCAGAGCTGTATCAGGACGTACATAGGCTGATACATCTGCTATGGCAACTAATAAGCGCCAATAGTGACCTTCATATTGACAATACACCGCATCATCAAAGTCTTTTGCATTTTCACCATCAATAGTCACTAATGGAATAGTGCGCAAGTCGCCACGTCCTTCCTTGGCTTTTTCTGGAACATCGACAGTGAATTTATCCGCCTCATCCATGACCTGCGGTGGCCAATCATGGGGCAGCTCGTGACTACGAATGGCTATATCGATTTCCATGCCGGGTGCCATATGATGACCAAGCACTTCTATGATTTTACCGATAGGCTTAGCGCGCCGCGTCGGTTGTTCCAATATGCCAGCAACAACAATTTGTCCCGCCTCGGCACCGTTCAATTGATCTGGCGGAATTAAAATATCCTGACTGATGCGGCTATTATCTGGAATTACAAAAGCAATACCGCTTTCAATGGCCAAGCGCCCGACAACCTGTTCAGTACCACGTTCCAGCACTTCAACAATTGCGCCTTCACGTCGTCCTTTATTATCTAGGCCGCGCACACTGGCGAGTACACGATCACCGTGGATGACTGCCGCCATTTGTTTGGCATGCAGGAATAAATCCGCTGAGCCATCGTCTGGAATCAGAAAGCCGAAACCGTCGGGATGTCCCATGACACGTCCAGAAATCAGGTCAGTCCGAGCTACCGGAATATATTGGCGGCGACGATTAAACAATAACTGACCATCACGTTCCATGGCACGTAAGCGTTTGCGTAAAGCATCTGTGTCCATCTCTTCATGTAGTCCTAGTGCATCAGCTAGGCTAACAAAATCCAGCGGGTGAGGATTTTGGGCTAATACTTCTAGAATGACCTCTCGACTGGGGATGGGGTTTTCGTATTTTTCAGCCTCGCGCTGGCGGTAGGGGTCTTTGAGTTTCAACGTAAATCCTTGTCTTTATACTAGTATAAATAGTCTTTTGTACTTGGTCGGCTAGCGTAGCAAAAATCCTGAATTTATGTTTGACAAAAAAATACCTCAGCGCTATGCTGCACGCCTCTTGGGTCACAGCTAATGTGATAGGTGAGAAATGCCGAGATGGCGGAATTGGTAGACGCGCTAGTTTCAGGTATTAGTGGGGCGACCCGTGGAGGTTCGAGTCCTCTTCTCGGCACCAGATTCAAAGCCTTGGTTCTTAAGTGAGCCAAGGCTTTTTGCTTTTAAGCTTTAAAAATTCCATTTGTCTGCTGATTGCTGGGCTAGCGACAGGCAAGCTTGCAGTGCAGCAAGGGCTTGGGTATCCTGCCTGTTTTCGTGCGCTGGATGCGCTTTTATTAATGAAACAAGTGATCCTTGGTATAGATCACCACTGGAGATAATAATGCCTTCTATTACTCTGCCTGATGGGAGTCAACGCTCTTTTGATCGTCCCGTTTCCGTTTATGATGTCGCTGCCAATATCGGTATAGGTTTGGCTAAAGCTGCCTTGGCTGGCCGTGTTAATGGCAAGCTTGTTGATACCAGCTATGTAATGAGTGAAGACAGCGAGTTGGCGATTATTACGGCTAAGGACGATGACGGGCTGGATATTATTCGTCATTCTTCTGCACATTTAATGGCGCAAGCGGTTAAGCAATTATTCCCCGACGTGCAAGTCACCATCGGGCCGACAATTGAAAACGGCTTTTATTATGATTTCGCTACTCCACGTCCTTTTACCCCGGAAGACTTGCAAGCGATTGAGAAGCGTATGCAGGAGCTGATCCGCCAGGATTTGCCGCTGGAGCGCAGCGTGATGTCACGCGATGACGCTATACGGTTTTTCCGTAATCTGAGTGAAGAGTACAAAGCAGAAATTATTGAAGCGATTCCCGCAGGTGAGGAACTGTCGCTTTACCGTCAAGGGGATTTCATTGATTTGTGTCGTGGGCCGCACATTCCTAGTACGGGCAAAATTCCCGCTGTCAAAGTCATGAAAGTGGCGGGGGCTTACTGGCGGGGTGACTCCAAAAATGCAATGCTGCAACGTATTTACGGTACAGCGTGGGGCGATAAAAAAGCGCTCAAGCAGTATCTGACCTTTTTGGAGGAGGCGGAAAAACGTGATCACCGCAAGTTAGGCAGGCAACTGGATTTATTTCATTTTCATGAAAATGCGCCTGGTTCAGTGTTTTGGCATCCGAAAGGTTGGCGCTTGTTCCAGCAGCTGATCAATTATATGCGTAGTCGCCAGGAACGCGCGGGTTATGTCGAAGTCAATACACCGGATGTGATGGATCAGTCCTTGTGGGAAACATCTGGTCACTGGTTTAATTACCATGAAAACATGTTTATTACGCAGACTGAGGATGAGCGTGTTTTTGCGCTTAAGCCAATGAATTGCCCCGGTGGCATGATGATGTTTGCCCAAGGCTTGAAAAGTTATCGAGATTTGCCTTTGCGTATGGCGGAGTTTGGCAAAGTACACCGTTATGAACCTTCTGGTGCTTTGCATGGCCTAATGCGGGTGCGCCACTTTACCCAAGACGATGCTCATATTTTCTGTACTGAAGGACAAGTACAGCAGGAGTGTCAGGATGTTATCAAACTGGTTTTAGACATTTATAAAGACTTTGGTTTTAATAATGTTGTGATTAAGTTGTCTACTCGTCCAGAAAGTCGTATTGGTAGCGATGCAGTTTGGGACAAATTGGAAGGTGCTTTGGCTGCTTCCTTGGAAGCTCTGGGTATGGACTATCAGTTATTCCCGGGTGAAGGGGCTTTTTATGGCCCTAAATTAGAGTTTGTGTTACGCGATGCGATTGGGCGTGATTGGCAGTGTGGTACTTTACAAATTGATATGAATCTGCCAGAACGTTTTGATTTATCCTATGTGGCGGAGGATAATTCGCGTCAGCGTCCGGTGATGTTGCATCGAGCTTTGTTCGGTTCGCTGGAGCGTTTTGTTGGTATTTTGATTGAGCACTATGAGGGTAAATTCCCATTGTGGCTCGCACCAGTGCAGGCTGTGATCATGAATATCACCGATAGCCAAGCTGGATTTGTTAAATCTGTTGAAAAACAGCTAGGTGAAGCGGGTATTCGCAGCGTATCAGACTTGAGAAATGAAAAAATAGGCTTTAAAATCCGCGAGCACACCCTGCAAAGGGTTCCTTATTTATTGGTAGTAGGGGACCGTGAGGTTGAAACAGCTTCTGTCTCGGTACGTACCCGCTCCGGGCAGGATATGGGCGTCATGTCTGTCGTAGAATTTCAACAGAAGTTGTCTGCCGAGATAGCCAGTCTTGGTGTTAATAATTTGGAGGAATAGACCTATCGTTCAGGAAAAAGAGCATCGCATTAATGAAGATATTCGAATTCCTAAAATTCGTTTGATTGATGCTGATGGAGAAAATAAAGGCGTAGTCTCAACTAGCGAAGCGATGGAGATGGCTGCTGAAGCCGCATTGGATTTGGTTGAGATCGTGCCTAATGCTAAGCCGCCTGTTTGCCGGATTATGGATTATGGAAAATTCCGGTTTGACGAAAGCAAAAAAGCGGCGGTAGCACGTAAAAAACAGAAACAAGTTCAAGTGAAAGAGATTAAGTTTCGTCCAGGTACAGATGAAGGCGATTACAAAATCAAATTACGTAAACTAAGCGAGTTTCTGGGGGATGGCGATAAAACCAAAATAACGGTGCGCTTCCGTGGACGTGAGATGGCACACCGTGAATTGGGCATGGATTTGCTCAAACGTATCGAGGCAGATTTAATTGAATTAGGTACGGTTGAGCAGTTTCCCAAACTGGAAGGGCGTCAAATGGTGATGGTTATGTCGCCTAAAAAGAAATGAGGTCAGTTGCTACCGCTCTAAATGTTGGCAATTGACTTTACCCTCATCCTGCCAAGGCGAGGCACTCTTGCGGGATGTTTTGTTAACCTCTGATTGGAGATGAAGATGCCTAAAATGAAAACCAACCGAGGAGCCGCAAAACGGTTCCAGAAGGCGGCTAGTGGCCGTTTCAAGCGTAAACAGTCCCATCTGCGCCACATTCTGACCAAGAAAAGCACCAAGCGTAAGCGCCACTTGCGTGTAGGTGAAAATCTTGTCCATAAGTCCGATCAGGCAATGGTCGAGCGCTTAGTGCCCTACCAATAAAGGAGAATGAGAGATGGCAAGAGTTAAACGGGGCGTACAGGCGAGTGCCCGCCACAAAAAGGTTCTGAAAAAAGCTAAAGGTTACTACGGTGCTCGCAGTCGAGTGTATCGCGTCGCGCATCAGGCTGTTATTAAAGCAGGCCAATATGCTTACCGCGATCGCCGTCAACGCAAGCGTCAATTCCGTGCCTTGTGGATTGTGCGTATTAATGCTGCTTCTCGTCTATTTGGTCTTTCCTACAGCCGCTTTATGGATGGTCTGAAGAAAGCCAATATACAGGTGGATCGCAAAATCTTGGCTGATTTGGCCGTACATGATATTGATGCGTTTGGGCAGTTAGCTGAAAAAGCAAAAGCTGCCCTTGCCTAAGGTTCTGAGATCGGAACGGTATCGTTAGATTGTTAAATCATACAAAAAGCGGGGAAGGTTTTTGCCTCTCCCCGCTTTTTGTTTTTAAAAAATTAAATGGAAGGAATACGTCGTGCAAAGTCTGCTGGAACTGATGGGCGAGGCTCATGAGCAAATTTCCAAGGCGGCAAGTTTGGCAGCTCTGGATCAGGTGCGGGTGCTGTATCTAGGCAAATCTGGGTTGATTACCCATCAGCTCAAGCAATTGGGACAGTTGCCACCAGAAGAGCGCAAGACAGCCGGACAAGCCATTAATCAGGCGAAGCAAGCACTGTCCAGTGCGATTGATTTACGTCGTGATAGTTTGCAAGCTGAAGCATTAAGTGCGCGCTTGCAAGCTGAAGCGGTGGATGTCACCTTGCCAGGTCGACGTATGGATACCGGCGGTCTGCATCCGCTGACCTTGAGCATGCAGCGTGTCAGTGAAATTTTTGCACAATTAGGTTTTGCCAGTGCGGAAGGGCCACAGGTGGAAGATGATTTTCATAACTTTACCGCCCTGAATATGCCTCCTAATCATCCGGCGCGTGCCATGCAGGATACTTTTTATCTAGATCAAGAAGGTTTAAAAGACAGTCTGTTGTTGCGTACGCATACATCTTCCGTACAAATTCGTTATATGGAAGCTCACCAGCCACCTGTACGCATTATTGCTCAGGGTCGTGTTTATCGTTGTGATTCTGATATGACGCATAGTCCGATGTTCCATCAAGTCGAAGGTTTGATGGTGGATGAGGGTGTTACTTTTGCTGATCTTAAGGGTATTTTGGAAGCATTTTTCAAAGCTTTCTTTGAAGTGGATAAGCTAAATATGCGCTTCCGTTCCAGCTTCTTTCCTTTTACGGAACCATCAGCAGAGATTGATATTTCCTGTGTACACTGCCACGGGACAGGTTGCCGCGTATGCAAGCAGACAGGTTGGTTGGAAGTCATGGGTTGCGGCATGGTACATCCCAATGTACTGAAGCATGTTGGTATTGATAGCGAAAAGTACACTGGCTTTGCCTTTGGTGGTGGGATTGAGCGTATGACCATGTTGCGTTACCAAATGAATGATTTGCGCGTTCTATTTGAAAATGACGTGCGTTTCCTTAAGCAATTCCATTAAGCAGGAGCCAAAAACATGAAAATCAGTGAACAATGGTTGCGTGAATGGGTGAATCCTGCTGTGGATCTCACTGAAATCGGCAAAAAGCTTACGATGGCTGGTTGCGAAGTGGAAGGTGAAGAAGGTGTCGCCAGCGATTTTAGCGATGTTGTCGTGGCCGAGATTGTGGCGATTGAGCGTCATCCTGATGCAGATAAGTTAAATGTTTGTACGGTTCATGATGGTGCTAATGAGACACTGCAAATTGTTTGCGGTGCACCGAATGCCCGCGCTGGTTTGAAAGCACCCTTAGCGCGGATAGGTGCAGTGCTGCCTTTGCCTGATAGTGACAAGCCTTTGAAAATTAAGAAAGGTAAGCTGCGCGGTGTAGCCTCTTATGGGATGTTGTGCTCTGCTGTTGAGTTAGGTTTGGCCGAAAAATCTGAGGGTTTATTAGAGCTGCCAGCAGATGCGCCAGTGGGTACGGCTTTGCGCGATTATCTGCAATTAAATGATCGGGTGTTGGAGTTAAATATTACACCGGAGCGTGGTGACTGTCTGAGTATGGCAGGTGTGGCGCGTGAGGTTAGTGTTTTGACAAAGACAGCGCTCACACCGCCTGTAATAACACCACAAGCGGTATTAGGCGATGATGTATTGTCTGTCAGTTTGCCAGCGCCAGAAGCCTGCCCACGTTATGCGGGGCGGATTATTCGCAATATTAATCCTGAAGCTGCAACACCTTTGTGGATGAAGGAAAAGTTGCGCCGAGCAGGTCTGCGTAGTTTGTCAGCCGTGGTTGATGTCACTAACTATGTTTTGTTGGAGTTGGGGCAGCCTATGCACGCTTTTGACTTGGACAGGCTGCAAGGCGGTGTGCAAGTTCGTTATGCCCGACCAGATGAGACATTGACGCTGCTAAATGGCCAAAGTACGACTTTGCGCCCCGATACATTAGTTATTGCGGATGATGTGAATGCTTTGGCAATGGCCGGTATTATGGGAGGCGAAGCCTCAGCCGTAGGCGATAATACGCGCCATATCTTTTTGGAAAGTGCCCATTTCCGCCCAGAATACAGTATGGGCAAAGCGCGTAGCTATGGTTTGCAAACCGACTCCTCTTATCGTTTTGAGCGGGGTGTAGCGCCTGATTTGTGTGTTAGTGCACTGGAGCGTGCAACGCAACTCATTATAGCCATTTGTGGCGGCGAACCAGGGGCTGTGGTTGATCAGTTGAGTGATGCGTCCGTATTGCAAGCACCCAGCATCAAGTTACGCCGTGAGCGTATTCCGCGCGTATTGGGTATTACAGTGGATGATGCCACTGTACAAGGTATTTTGGAGCGTTTAGGTTGTCAGCTTGAAACGAGTGCAGCAGCTTGGATAGTAACGCCGCCTTTGGCACGTTTCGATCTTCGTATTGAGGAGGATTTGATTGAAGAGGTCGCGCGTGTACATGGTTATGATCAGATTCCAACCGTATTGCGTCCGTTGCAAGCACGTGTTGTCTTGGGCAAAGAGGCACACAATCGTCCAACTGATTTGTGCGCCCCCTTAATTGCCAATGGTTATCTGGAAGCCGTAAGTTATAGCTTTGTTGATCCACGCATGGATAGTCTGCTGGCGCCCGGTGTGGATGAAATTCTGTTAGCTAATCCAATTTCTGCCGACCTAAGCCGGATGCGTACTACCATTTGGTCAGGGCTATTGCCTGCGCTGATTCATAATGTGAATCGCCAGCAATCTCGGGTGAGATTGTTTGAGTTGGGGCCGATTTTTACCAAGGAAGACGGTGAGATACGGCAGCGACAGCAGTTGGCAGGCGTAGTAACGGGCAGCTTGATGCCTGAGCAATGGGGGGTGGCAACGCGCAAGGTGGATTTTTACGATGTGAAAGGTGATGTGGAGGCTATACTTGCTAAAGCGAGCCAAGAGCATTTTCACTTTTTGCCTGTAGCACATCCTGCTTTACATCCCGGACAGTCTGCACAGATTGCAAGTGCTAAGTGTACTATCGGTTGGCTAGGTGCTTTACATCCACGTATTGAGCGTCAGCTTGGTCTAGAGCAAACCGTCTATTTGTTTGAGCTGGACATGCAGGCTTTGCTAGAAAGACGTTTACCAAAATACCAAGCTGTTGCCCGTTTTCCGGCCATTAGGCGTGATTTAGCCTTGTTGTTGGATAAAACGGTTCTGGCTTCTACACTGGATAATACTTTGCAGCAGTTGGCTTTGCCGCAATTGATACACTGGTCTATTTTTGATGTCTATACTGGTACTGGTGTGGCAGAGCATCAGAAAAGCGTGGCAATTAGCTTGATTTTACAGGATTTTTCGTGCACCCTTGAGGATGCCGAAGTTAATCGTATGGTAGAAAAGGTGGTCGCTGCTTTACATGAACAAACCGGCGCAACCCTACGATAATAAGGAGAAGACGATGGTAACTTTGACCAAAGCAGGTATGGTCGAACAATTGTACGAGGAGCTTGGCTTAAACAAACGTGAAGCTAAGGATTTAGTAGAAATGTTTTTTGAGGAAATTCGTGCTTCCTTAGGGCAAGGGCAAAATGTGAAATTGTCCGGTTTTGGTAATTTTATGTTACGTGATAAGACGCAGCGTCCGGGGCGTAACCCCAAGACAGGTGAGGAAATTCCCGTGCAGGCACGACGTGTTGTCACCTTCCGTCCAGGACAAAAACTCAAGCAGCGCGTGGAAATTTATGCAGGAAACGCGCATTCCAGGTAGCGAATTACCTGCGATTCCTTCTAAGCACTATTTCACTATTGGTGAAGTGAGTGAGTTGTGCGGAGTGCGGTCGCATGTATTGCGTTATTGGGAACAGGAGTTTCCATCTTTAAAGCCTATGAAGCGGCGTGGTAATCGTCGCTATTATCAGCGCGAAGATGTAGTGTTGATTCGGCAGATTCGTAGCCTATTGTATGAGGAAGGCTATACGATTAGCGGCGCACGCCAAAAAATCATGGGCGGCCTTGATGCTGTTATGTACTCGGGTACTTCTGAGGAATGGCTGGGCGAGTTAATCGCTAAATTAGAAGATACACTTCATACTTTGAAATCCTGATTTTTTATTGAGATGTCAGTAGAGATGCGGTAAGCTCTCCATCCTCTTCGGTCGGGGCGTAGCGCAGCCTGGTAGCGCACCACAATGGGGTTGTGGGGGTCGGAGGTTCAAATCCTCTCGCCCCGACCAGTTAAGTTATTGATTTAAAAGAATTTATTTCTTATTTATCTCTTTTGGGGATTTCTAGGGGATTATAAATTCTTCCAATTTTCCCTTTTCGCCTTCCTGTTCTTCACTATCAATCCACCTCGCATAGACTGTCAGAAATACAACCAGGCTGTGACCCAGTTGTTTTGCTGCATAGGCGGTTTGTTGTTTGCCATTAGTAGCATGGTGGCATAGGTGTGCCGGGTGTTATATGCGTGACGATGCCGGATGCCCAGTTTTTTCAGGCTGGGTTTCCAATAATTTTTGCGTTGGGCTTTGCCGTTATCGTTCCAAGGGTTGCCGGTCACCGGGTTCAGAAAAATGAATTTATCCTGTAGGAATGTGTGTTCTTTTTGACGGCGCAGTGCTTCCAGTGCGCGTGTGTTGAGGTCAATATCTCTGATCTGGCCGGTTTTGACGCTTTTCAGTTCGCCTGCTGTTTGGGCGCGTTGAATACGGATATATTTTTTGTTCCAGTCAACATCACTCCAGTACAGGGCTATTTGTTCTTCAATGCGCAGGCCAGTGAAAAATATAAATTCAAAATAATTGGCTACTTGTGGATCGTACTTGCCACGCATGTGTTCCAGTATCATTTCCACTTCGTCCAGACTGAATGGGTCAGGTACAGGATCCATCCAAAGTACCTGCACTCAGGTGCTTGTTAATTTTCAGATATTTGTCAGCCAACTCACCAAAACTTTGACTGCACCTGTGGGTAGGCAGCAGGCCAAGTCTTGTCACATTAGGACTGTTGGGAAACTCGGCGGCGTAATCGAAATTTCCCAAAGTAATCATTTGGTTAATCTGAGTCAGACGCTGATGTGCTACCCGTTGATTGCGTACTGTTGGCTTCAGTGGCAATGTTTCCCAGCATGGTTGGCCCCGAAAATAAAATTTAATACGAATGCTTTTTTTACGAGGCTCAACATTCGGGAATTTGGTTTTTTTACTCAAAATATCCTTCCTGGATAGTACGTTGTGCTGTCGGTGATTGGCTAAATGCCCAGCGTCGGTATCCTTCTTTAATAATTTGAATCTTTCGATCAGATGAGTAACAAAATTCTCGCCCTTCCATCCATACACCGTTCCGAATTTTAGCTTTTACCGCGTCTGCGCTATATCCATACAGTTCGGTAAATTTCTTCAGTAAAATTGGCTTTGGAAGCTGCTGTACTGAGATTCGCTTGCCCATAACGTTCTCCTGTCTTTTACTTTTTCCATTCAATGCAGAATTTATTGCTCATTAGCCAGTTGTATCGCTTTTTTTCTGACTTCCTGCAAAGGTTTATCCAGCAGGGTTTGCGCCAGTTCTCCGGCTTCCTCGGTAATAGCGGTCATCATGTACTCTGGATCTGGGAATTGTTTCCTTACCCTGTTAAGTTCGTCAACTTTTATTCCTAGTTAAGGTTGGTTTTGCGTTGATCACTTTAGGTGACTGGCTACTGGTTTGCGGGTAGGCATTGATAGTCCAGTAGTGATCTGGAAATTCTTTGGCAGTAACCCGGTAGCCGTTGTTTTGGAAGTGGTGGCGAATAGTTAGTGCGGTCTGGATGTCCATGTTGCCTGCCACCTGTTCCGTAGGTTCTTCAAATGCGCTGATCATGCCTCTGTCCTTTCTTGTATTTTTTTCTTCAGGCGTTGGCCAAAGTTGCTGCGTGGGGGTGTTGCCGGATGATTGGCGGATATCGAGTCGATCGTGTCACTCTCCCCTATTTCCGTTGTCTCGGTATGATCATTGTTGATCTACACCAAGCAGAGATTGTGTTTTTTCAGCCATTGATTCGCATCAAGGATTAGGTCATTAAGTTTAAACATGGCTTAGTCCTCGCATTTCCAGTTGTTTATCTTCGATGCCTTTTGGTCGGAGGTCTTCCATTAGTACGTTGCGTTAAAAAGTATACGAATAAATTCCAGCGAAAACTGCCACCCGCACCGGATTGGCGGGAAGTGTTGCTGCAATTGAAAGAGCCGGATGACCCGGAGGCACTGCCGCAGTAATAAAATCAGTAATAATTTGTCGTTAAAAATGTAAAAGCCCGGACTGGCAACAGTTCGGGCTTTTTGTGCTTGAATATACGGGAATCCCTTACTACAATATGCCTATGTATACTGTAGTAGAAACACCCACTTTCCAGAAACAAGCCGATAAAATCTGGTCTGAGTCGGAAAGATTGGAATTTATCCAGTGGCTTGCTAGTCATGCCGAAGCCGGGGATGTTATCCCTAACGCGGGTGGTGCAAGAAAAGTACGTTGGGTGCTCAAAGGCACCGGCAAAAGTGGCGGTGTCAGGGGGATCTACTTTAACCAGACGGATGATGGGTTGATTTACCTGATTGCACTCTATCGCAAAAATGAGCGGGAAAATATGCCAGCCCATGAAATCAAAAAGAGGTGGAATGATGGATATTGACAAAGTAGCGGCGGCGATTGAAGCCGATGCCGGGCAGGAAATCCCGGGTTTGGAAGACAGCTTACGGGAAATGCAGCAAGGCAAGGTAGGACGTACTTACACCCCTGAGCAGCTTTTAGTGGTCGATGTGCGTAAAAAACTGAGTCTCTCTCAAACCGACTTTGCTGACATGATTGATACACCGGTTGCCACTTTGCGCGACTGGGAGCAAGGGCGTTTTAAGCCGCCGGGTGGCGTGCTTTGTTTGCTGCGCCTGTTGGGTAAGCGGCCTGAGATTGTGGTTGATCTGGCAGCATAGCTGATATTTTGTAACTGAATTAAAGGGAAAGCCTGAACTGGCAACGGTTCGGGCTTTTTTATTGACTGGAGAATATGATGAGCTGTATTGCATTAATCGAAGTGAGCAAGGGCGAGAATGAGCAGTACCTTGGGCGGGTGGTTATCCCTTTCAAGGAGGCAATGGACGATCAGGGGATGGCGTTGTATGAGGTGCGGGACTTTGAAAAGCCGGAGGTTCAGGAAGGTGCAGGTAAGCGCCAGAAGGACGATGAGGCGAATAGTGATATACTGGAACCTAAATTCTTACCAGATCGAGCGGAAAATAATGAAAGCG
>PDPH01000053.1 GCA_002747435.1 Pseudomonadota bacterium | reverse complement strand
GCTTCACAAAGTCGTAATCTTTAAGTTGATAATGAGGATTTTCCATCCGTTAAGGATATATGAAAACTCAAAGATCATAAACTATTAGAAATGGTATAATTTCAGCGAACAACCGAGAGTTAGTTTATTTCAGGAGCTTAAAGCGCAGATAATAAGAAGTAAATTTCTCAAGTATAAACGGCGGGCGGGATGGAGCAATACGCCTGCCTTAAGATTTGTCTGAATCTGTGGCATCCGCTTTAGTCTTAAGCTCGCTTGATAAACAACAATCATCTGAATAATGATGTGAATCTTTTGTTGATTTGCCTTGCGGCTCTGGCACTAAATCAATGCCGCCTTCATGCCAAGGGTGACAACGGAAAATACGCCGCAAACCCAACCAGCTTCCTTTCAAAGCACCGTGTTTCTCTATCGCTTCTTTGGCGTAATGCGAGCAAGTGGGGTAAAAACGGCAGGATCCACCCATCACGGGGCTGATAAATAATTGGTAGGCTCTAATCAGGCCAATCAAAATGCGTTTCACGAGCCGTATAACTTTTCAGGGACAATCATAGGCTCACTATCAATCAAGACTTGATCGCCAGCTACTTTGTAAAAAAAGCAATGCCGTCGTCCTGTATGGCAAGCAGAACCTGTTTGATCGACGAGCAATAAAACAGTATCCAAATCGCAATCAAAGCGTAGCTCCTTTAACATTTGCACTTGACCAGAAGACTCGCCTTTACGCCAAAAACATTGACGTGAGCGAGACCAGTAGCAAACTCGACCGGTTTGTAAGCTTTCTTCAATTGCAGCACGATTCATCCAAGCCATCATTAAGATTTCCTGAGTATCGTGCTGTTGAGCAATGGCCGGAATTAGGCCATCCTCATGGTACTTCAGCTTGTCTAATACAGTCTGCAATGACTGTTGCCTTTGCTCTGCCATTAAATCACTTGCCCTGGTGCTTTACGTTGATAACCTGCTTGTGCCAATTTTTCCAGATAAAGCTGCCAATACTCTTGCTGGTTTTTACCTAAATCGTACAGCAGATTCCAGTCGTAAAGGCCGCTATCATGATGATCATCAAACACTAGCTTGACAGCATAATGTCCAACCGGCTCAATCGCGGTGATATTCACATCTTCCTTACCGATTTGTAGCGTTTCCTGCCCGATTCCATGCCCACGCACCTCAGCGGAAGGCGAATGAACTCGCAGGTATTCACAGCTCATTGTGTAGCGCTCACCCGTCGGCCAGTCGATTACTAACTCTCTGGACTTCTGATTCAGGGTAATATTACTGGGTGTCATTACTGGCCTCTTACAAAATATAACGGCTTAAATCTTCATCTTTCACCAGTTCACCAAGCACACTATCGACATACTCAGCATCGACCTGCTTCGCCTCGACACAATCCGGTGCTTCATACAATAAATCTTCCAGTAAGCGTTCCATAACGGTATGCAAACGTCTAGCGCCAATATTTTCTGTGCGCTCATTCACGTCAAAAGCAATCTCGGCAATACGCCGCACGGCATCTTGAGTAAACTCCAGTTTCACACCTTCTGTTTGCAGCAAGCCTTCATATTGTTCCGTCAAGGACGCATTCGGCTCAATCAGAATGCGCTCAAAATCATCCGCTGTCAGCGCTTGCATCTCGACACGGATAGGCAAACGACCCTGCAATTCGGGAATCAGGTCAGAAGGCTTGGAGACATGAAAAGCCCCGGATGCAATAAATAAAATATGATCGGTTTTAACCATGCCATACTTGGTATTGACGGTAGAGCCTTCGATTAAAGGCAATAAGTCGCGCTGTACACCTTCTCGTGAAACATCCGCACCACTGACCTGCCCACCACTACGAGCCACTTTGTCAATCTCATCCAAAAACACAATGCCGTTTTGCTCTACTGCGTGTAAGGCACGCTGCTTTAGCTCTTCCTCATTAACCATGCGATGCGCTTCTTCTTCGGTCAATAATTTAAAGGCATCCTTGATTTTTAGTTTGCGGCGTCGCTTGCGTTGATTGCCGATATTTTGAAACATACTTTGCAACTGACTGGCCATTTCCTCCATGCCGGGTGGCGTCATGATTTCTACCCCCATATTGGCTCCTGTCAGTTCAACATCAATTTCCTTTTCATCCAACTGCCCTTCGCGTAGTTTTTTACGGAATTTCTGTCGGGTTGATGTTTCTTCAGGACTCTTGGATTGATCCTCTTCATCACCGCCTAACCAAGGGCTGTTAACAGAGTCTGTTGGTTTAGCAGAAGGCAGTAAAATATCAAGAATACGCTCCTCGGCAGCCTCTTCAGCACGGTAACGTACTTTATCCACTTCCTGCTCACGCAGCATTTTGACTGCAACATCGGCCAAATCGCGGATAATTGAGTCGACTTCTTTTCCTACATAACCAACCTCAGTAAATTTAGTTGCCTCTACCTTAATAAAAGGTGCATTGGCTAACTTAGCAAGGCGACGGGCTATTTCTGTTTTACCGACACCGGTCGGACCTATCATTAAAATATTTTTTGGCGTAACTTCGTAGCGCAGTGGTTCTTGCAATTGTTGCCTGCGCCAGCGATTTCGCAGTGCAATCGCCACCGAGCGCTTAGCTTTATCTTGGCCGATCACATGCTTGTCCAACTCTTGAACAATTTCACGCGGGGTCATGGTGGTCATGGTTGACGTAGTACTCATAATTCCTCAATGGTCAGATTGTGGTTGCTATAGATACAAATATCGGCGGCGATGTGTAAACCTTTTTCAACGATTTCATGCGCGGATAAATCTGTGTTTTCCAATAATGCGCGGGCAGCGGCCTGTGCAAAAGAGCCACCTGAACCAATCGCAATCAAGTCATGCTCTTGCTCAATCACATCGCCATTACCTGTAATCAATAAAGAGGCACTGGCATCCGCCACGATTAATAAAGCTTCTAAACGACGCAACATGCGATCGGTACGCCAGTCTTTAGCTAGCTCAACTGCGGCACGTACCAGATTACCATTGTGTGCCTGTAGCTTGCTTTCAAAGCGTTCAAATAGGGTAAACGCATCCGCCGTGCCACCCGCAAAACCAGCGATTACCTTATCATTATAAAGGCGGCGCACCTTACGGGCATTAGCCTTCATCACCGTATTTCCCATGGACACTTGGCCATCGCCGCCTACTACAACCTTACCATTGCGGCGTACACTCAGGATGGTAGTTCCTCTGTATTGTTCCAAAACCTAGCTCCAGTTAAATTGATAAAAAGCTTTAATATGGGTGCTCTTGAAAAATTCAAGCGAAGGATGACAGGTGGATGACACAAAAAATAGGTTAGAAAAATATTATTACTAGGTTATATGATAGCTTGCGTCAGTGTGGAAGTGATTGTTGTATAAACACATCAAAGCTCACCTGCTTATAGTAGATTCAGGAGGTAAATCATGAGTATTGTACTAAGTTTGATTGTACTGCTGGCTCTGATTGGGGTGGTCTACTACACCAATCGCTGCGTTGCTCAGCAACAAAAAGAGCGCTCACTCCCCAAGGAAATATCCGACCGGGTTTAAGCTGGCTGATAAACCGCTAAAGTATAAAAGCAGGCTGATATCACAAGTTAAACGACCTGTCCGGCCAAGGTAGGTCGTTTAGAAAAGCTTCTATACTTTTCTTCTATTCCCTCATTTCTGCACTTGCAAATTCTGCTGCTGCCAAACTTACATTACACTCTGCCTCCTGTAAATTTGCCTAAAAAGAAACCCTATGAGCAAAACTTTCGCTGAGGCCGACTTGATTAAACACAGCACTTGTTATGAATGTGATGCCAACTGTGCTTTTACGGTTAAACTAAATGAGCAAGGCCAAGCTATCTCAGTAGAAGGCTTGGCTAACTGTCCGCGCGGCCAAATGCAACTAGAACGCCTCTATCATCCAGAACGGCTACTTTACCCCCTAAAAAGCGTTGGACGTAAAGGTTCAGGCAAATTTGAGCGTATTAGCTGGGATGAGGCGCTCAATACCATAGCGGCAGAATTACAAAAAGCTAAACAACAATACGGTGCACCAGCCGTTGGCTTCTTTGCAGGCTATACCAAAGAAGCGCGCCCGCAATTACAACGACTCGCACATGCTTTTGGTAGCCCGAATTATTTGACTGAATCTGGCTGCTGTTTTTCAGCCACGATGGTGGCCGAAAAACTGACCTATGGCTACAAACTGAAAACCACTTCAACGATCGAATCACCCAAAACACGTTGTGTACTGGTTTGGTCAACAAATGCCGCTGGCTCTATTCCTCCTTTTGAAGATCATCACCTCGTCAAACGCAAAAAGCATCGCAAAATGATTGTTGTTGATCCACGTCGCACTGAAACAGCCGAACTAGCCGATATTCATCTACAAATTCGCCCTGGTACGGATGGCGCTTTGGCTTTGGGTTTTCATCATCTTATTTTCGCCAATGGCTGGCAAGATCAGGTCTTTCTGGATGAGTGGGCCAGTGGCCTAGACAATTTTCTGGAATACATTCAAGATTTTACCCCAAAGCACGTTGCCTTTGTTTGTGGCATTAAAGAAAGTGATTTGCGGGCTGCCGTAGAAATGTTTTCAACCACATTACCCTCACAAATTGCCATGTCACCCACCTCAACCGTACAACATAGCAATGGCTTCCAAAATCATCGTGCTATGATTTTGCTCTCTGCGGTTTTAGGCATGATCGATCGTGAGGGTGGCAACCGCTTTTTCAATGACAAGGTATTACCCAAAGCTATTGAGTTATTTGATATTTGTCAACGTGAATTACCGCCTCGTATTGGCGATGAAGTCTTTCCGATCTGGACAAAATATTGGCCTGCTGCACAAAGCATGTTAATGCCTGATTGCATTCTGGAGGGTAAACCGCAAATGCTACGCGCCTTGCTAGCAATGGGAATTAATACTGCCATGTGGGCTAATTCCAAACGCATGGAATTGGCTTTGAGCACATTGGACTTTTTTGCTGTTTCCGATTTCTTCCATAATCCAGCAACTTTGCAAGCTGATATTGTACTACCCGCAGCCACCAGCCTAGAACGATCTGCTTTGATTGCTTATCCGGGCTGTGCTTATCAAGGTGAAGTCAAGTACCGCCGCCAAGCCTTGACACCACGCGGTGAGGCTAAAGCAGATGCACAGATTTTTCTGGAGCTAGGCGTCAAATTAGGCATGGGAGCGCAATTCTGGCAAGGTGATATAGAAGCGTCTTGGGCTGAAATGGCAGAAGGTTTACCCGATGAGATTCGTCAAGCGATCTATCAAAATCCAGAAGGTGTAATTGTTTACAGCCCTGTTATTGAAGAACTGGTAGACCACGGTTTTCTGGATGCCGATCGCCAGTGGCGTATCCATGGCTTCAAAACAGCAACAGGCAAAATAGAGTTTGATTCACTGGAATTATCTGAACAAGGCTATGAAGGCTTACCTGTTTACCATGAGCCGGTAGAAAGCCCTTTATCCACACCCGCATTACTGACACATTTTCCATTGGTACTCACCTCAGGTGGTCGTCAAAAATACTTTACGCATTCCCAACAACACAATGTACAAAGTGCCCTAGCTCTAGACCCTTATCCACGCATCCAAATACATCCTGACGATGCTGCTGCCCGAACCATACAAGAAGGTGATGTGGTTGAGGTCAGTTCACCACGGGGGGCAGTACAGTTTCGTGCTGAAGTCACTGATCAAATCAAAAGTGGCGTGGTGCATTGTTTTCACGGTTGGAATCAGGCCAATATTAATGAGCTGACCGACGACAAACATCTTGATCCCATTAGTGGTTTCCCACCGTTTAAGTCATTACTGTGTCAAGTCAAAAAAATCAGTATGGGCAATACTGTTAATCGTGAATAAAAATTATAGACGTATTTAATGGTTTGATGGCAAAATCAGTAAATTGCTGATTGTTTGTTCAGCTTGCTAATAAGAACCTATCAATAAAATGAAGTATTGGACATCAAGCAAGCATCTGCATAAGCCTTTCAGCCTTCTTCGAGTGCCTTATTAATTTGCACTGATAATCGGCTGTTCAACGGCATCAACAGGGGCCGACTGGCTCAGCAGCTTGTCGGGTAAATTTAATCTGCGTCCATGCAGATTCTATATTAAGGATCAAAATCCTTAATTATAAAAATAAAAGAACGGCAAACACCATGAAAAAGAAATTTGTTGCGCTCGCTGTCTTCGCAGGACTCGGGGTTTCCGCGTGCAGCCACAATCCACAAACCCATACAACAGCCGATAATCTGAGCAAACTAGAACAGGTCAAAGATACCCCCCGTCCTAATAAGCAAAGTATTGCTCAAAATCAACCACAAACTCCTGCTATACCCCAAGCACTGCCACTCACTCAACAAAGAGTAGTGCCAGCGCATCAACGCCCACAAAAGGTAGCTGTTAACCGCCCTCAACAAGCTTATCACCATAGAAGGCCAACTCGGGCTCAATCAAATATCCACCGGCCAGCAAGACCACAGCAGGCATTGCATATACCGGTTATTAATCATCACTATCAGCCTCCGCAAAACCAATACACGATGACGCGCTCACTACATACTCAAAATGTTATGCCGCGTCTTTCTAGAGCAGAACTACAAGCGATTGGTGATCAAATTTTCAATAATGAAGGCGGTGGTAATATTTACAATCTGGCACATTGGAACGCTGGGGAAGACTTTGCATCAATGGGTATAGGTCACTTTACTTGGTATCCAGCAGGTCGCCGCCAGACTTATGGTAATACCTTCCCGGGTTTGCTTGATTACATGCAGCAAAATGGCGTAAGACTGCCTGCTTGGTTGCAACAGGCGCGTCGGCGAGGTGCGCCTTGGCGTACCCGACAGGAATTTTTCCGCGCCAAAAACACGCCGCAAATGCAAGCGTTACAACAATTACTGTATGCTACCCGCGACCTGCAAGCACAATACATTGTGGATCGTACCCGCCGTGCAATGCCTAAGTTGGTCAAGGCATCCAATAGCCATATGCAAGGTCATGTTGCCCGTAATCTGAATGCTGTCGCTAATACACCCGGAGGCTGGTATGCCTTGATTGATTACGTTAATTTCAAAGGTGAAGGCTTGGGGGGAGGCGGTTATAAAGGTCATAGTTGGGGCTTGCGCCAAGTGCTGGAAGAAATGCGTCCCACGCAACCTGGGCAGCGAGCATTAAATGAATTTGCTGATGCGGCCATGCGTGTCTTATACCGTCGTGTGCGAAATTCTGACCCTGCACGTAATGAAAAGAAGTGGTTGCCTGGCTGGCAAAATCGTGTGAATACTTACCGTACTCCTATTGCCTAATTGTTAGCGCTAAAACTTAGAGGCCGTCTACGGACGGCCACATTTTCTAGTATCTTTAATCGCTATGTCTCTAAAAATTTAAAGTTTATTGTTAACGAATTCTCATCCTGCGATTTTTCTGTTATTTTTGGCAGATCAAAAATAGGAGGAGATATAGCAATGATAAAGATTCCCGCCAAATCAACTTTAGTTTTGGCCATACTCTCAGTTACAGCACCCCAAGTCCATGCTGCCGGTTTTGCCCTCGCTAATCAGGCAGGATCAGGCACAGGTAATGCCTTTGCAGGCGGTGTAGCCATTACCGAAGATGCAACAGTCTCTTGGTATAACCCGGCTAATATGCCAGATTTACACGCAGGCACGCATATTAGTGCCATTACGCATATTATTTCCCCCAGTGCAAAATTTAACAATAGAGGTTCTTGGATTAATCCGGCGCTAACTGGCGGTGACTTTACCGCAGCACAAGCCGCGCTCGTCGGTGTCAATGATAATGGAGGGCATGCTGTTGGATTGCCTGCTTTTAATATGGCGCGCAGTCTTAACGACCGTATGAGCTTTGGTCTGGCTTTGAATGTACCCTTTGGCCTAGGAACGAAATATGAAAAGGACTGGACAGGCCGCTACCATGCGCTTGAGTCTGAGATTCAAACCCTGAATGTCAATCCTTCCATTGGTTACAAAATCAATGATCAATTCAGTATTGGTGCGGGTCTAAGTGCCCAATACATCCATGTCAAACTGGACACTGCGATTGATTCAGCGGCAGCTTGTCGCAGCATTGCAGCGGCTGCTAATAATGGTGATGTACTAGCGCAATGTTTGGCAAACTTACCAAAACTAGGTCATGCAGCAACAGACAGCAAAGCCAGCATTTCAGGTGATGACATTTCTTATGGTTATAATTTCGGTATCACCTATAAACCTAATTCCAATACACGCATCGGCTTAGCGCATCGCTCTAAGATTGATCATAAGCTCGAAGGGGATGCCGACTATACTATTAATGCAGCTTTTCAACCCATACTAACGCTAACGGGGATCACAAACTTTAATGATACCTCTGTCACCGCTGAAGCCAATCTACCAGCCACAAGCTCACTCTCCATTGCTCATAAAGTAAACGATAAATTAGAAGTCATGGGCGATTACACACGTACAGGCTGGAGTAGCTTCGAGCGTCTAACTATTAAGCGTGCCTCCGATGGCAGCATCGTCACGGATGTGGATCACAGTTGGGAAGATACCAATCGCTATGCGCTTGGTGCGAGCTATCAATATAGCGATCGCCTAAAGCTACGAGGTGGTATCGCCTTGGACGAAACACCTGTACCTAATGATAAGCTGCGTACACCTCGTACCCCCGACAATGACCGGACTTGGATAGCATTAGGCGCTAACTACAAACTCAACAAACAAATGAGTTTGGATGTTGCTTACGCCCATTTATTTGCTGATGAAACGCCCATTGACAATATCAGCTCAGACAACGGCTATACCTTGCGCGGTTTGTATAACAACAGTGTCAATATTGCAGGCGCACAACTTAACTGGTCATTTTAAGGAGAAAAAACAATGAAGTACTTATGGATAGCAAGCTGTATCACTGCTCTGTTCATGGTAACAGGTTGTAGCGATGATAGTGATTATGATTTTGAGGCCAGCCAACAGGCGGCTGAAGCAAGCTATGCTGAAAATGTAGCGCTGGCTCCCATTTTTGACCCACAAAATGCAAAAATTCCCAGTACGAATGATTTGCTACTGGCTGGCAGTAATGATGGCACGCTTAATATTCCGACTGAGAATGCCGACGCTGGTAAAAAAACACTACTCAATGCACTCAACACTTTAGATGGCTTTGCGCTCACTGCCCCTATCACAGCAGACTTTAACAATACGATTAAAGCCGATACCGTAGTAATCGGCTCTACAGTACACATGTTTGAAGTAACTAAAGACCCTGCGACAGGAGCCGTGACAGGTGTTGTTAGTGAGTTAGGTGCTAGTGATATACTGGCTACGGTTGATAGCGCAGCAGATACCTTGGTATTGTTACCGCTTAAGCCATTAAAGGAAAGCACCAGTTACATGGTGGTCATTACCAATAGTGTCACCAATCCTAATAATACCCCGGCACGCACACCCAGCGCCTATCTGCTGGCAAAGTCCAGTTCTTCTTTAACTGGCAGTTATGCTGCACTAGAGCCATTGCGCCAGCTTATTGCAACACAAGAAGCTGCCGCAGTGACCCAAGGCATTACCAAAAATCGTATTATATTAAGCTGGACGTTTACCACTCAATCGGTCTCCCCCGTGCTACAAGCTGCCAAGTCAAAAGCCAGTGCAAGCTTGATTCAAGCAGCTACAACCACGCTTAACACCCAAGATGCTAATGCTAGTTTGCGTGGTAGTGCTAGCATTTATGTAGGCGTATTAGGTGTGCCTTACTACTTGGACAAAAACAATCCTCTGACAAGCTATTGGAAAGGAGCTAATGACAGCTTCCTGACACGCTACAATCCCACACCTGTTGCGACCAATAGCGCTCTCAACATTCCCTTGTTAATGACTGTGCCCAATACTGGCACTATGCCAACGGCTGGCTGGCCTGTGGTTATATTCCAGCATGGCATTACGCGCAACCGTACTGACCTGTTAGCCATTGCCGATACGCTAGCGGAAGCGGGTTATGCTGCGGTTGCTATTGATCTGCCTTTGCATGGTATTACAGATAATAGCAATCCTTTTTACACTGCTTTTGAGCGTACCTTTGACCTAGATTTGCAAAATAATGACACCAGCGCTAGCGGCAAAGACGGCAAGATTGATAATTCTGGTAGTTACTTCATTAACCTAACTAACCTGCCTACAGGACGTGACAATATTCGCCAAAGCATATCTGACCTGCTGGTTCTACGTAATAGTCTGCCTAATTTAAATGTTAGCGGCGTGAAACTCGACACAAGCAAAGTGGGCTTTGTGGGGATTTCGCTCGGTGGCATTATTGGCACAGGTTACCTCAGTCAGGAAAGTACCCGTACACCCGCATCTCTCATTGTTACAGGTGGCGGTATTGCCCGCTTGTTGGATGGCTCTGAGACTTATGGATCGCACATACAAGCCTCACTGGCGGCCAATGGTGTCGTCAAAGGTACTGCAAACTATGATGCCTTTATGAGTGTAGCGCAAACCGTATTGGACGCTGCTGATCCGGTTGTTTTAGGTGCCCAGGCTGCTAATACTCACCCTATTCACATGATCGAGGTGGTTGGGGTTAATGGAGTGGGTGCTGATACCGTTGTGCCTAATCGCGTTGCAGGAGCGCCTTTATCCGGTACAGAAGCGCTGGCTAAAGTAATGGCCTTACCTAGCATTACCCAAACCACAACGGGTACAGGTATTGTACGTTTCAGTCAGGGTGTACATAGCTCATTACTGGATCCTACTGCTTCGCTGGCCGTTACTACAGAAATGCAGCGGCAAATGGTCGCCTTCCAAGCCAGTAATGGTCAGCGAATAACCTTGACAGACCTCTCGGTTATTTCAACAGAAACGCCCTGAACCGTTTGGTTTTTGAAACTAATCTGAATTAAAACACTGGCGGATGGGGTTCCATCCGCCTTTTTGTTATCTTGGCCTAATAAAACTGTCTGGAATTAGCCGCCATGCAAGACTCGCAACGAACGATTTCCCCCCAAACTTCTGATGCTGAAGCGCGTGCTGATGAACAAATCCGTCCACGTCGTCTCAAGGATTATATCGGTCAACCTGTTGTACGGGAGCAAATGGAAATATTTATTGCCGCAGCACGGTCACGGGGCGATGCCTTAGATCATACCTTGATTTTTGGTCCGCCTGGACTGGGCAAAACCACCTTGTCCCATATTATTGCTCAAGAAATGGATGCCAACTTGCGGCAAACTTCGGGACCTGTTCTGGAAAAAGCGGGGGATTTAGCCGCCTTGCTAACCAATCTTGAACCGCATGATGTGCTATTCATTGATGAAATTCACCGTCTTAGCCCGATGGTTGAGGAAATACTCTACCCAGCTTTGGAGGACTTTCAGCTCGATATTATGATAGGCGAAGGTCCCGCAGCGCGCTCCATCAAATTGGACTTGCCGCCATTCACTTTAGTAGGAGCTACCACACGTGCAGGTTTGCTCACCTCTCCTTTACGGGATCGCTTTGGCATTGTACAGCGCTTGGAATTTTACAATACAGAAGACCTTGCTTATATCGTTACTCGTGCGGCAGGCATTCTAAAAGTTGTCATTGAAACAGGCGGCGCACAGGAAATCGCTAAGCGTTCGCGTGGCACACCACGAATAGCCAATCGCTTGTTACGCAGAGTGCGTGACTATGCGCAGGTCAAAAGTGATGGCGTAATTACGCAACAGATAGCGGATAGTGCCTTAAATATGCTCAATGTGGATGAGCACGGTCTGGATCACATGGACAGACGCTTATTATTGGCTGTGCTAGAAAAATTTGATGGTGGCCCTGTAGGGGTTGATAGCCTAGCAGCAGCGATTGGTGAGGAGCGTGGTACGATTGAAGATGTATTAGAGCCTTATTTAATCCAACAAGGCTTTTTAATGCGTACCCCACGAGGCCGAGTGGCCACTCGCCACGCTTGGCAATATTTTGGTTTAAATATGCCCGCCTCTGTACAAATAGAGCAAGGTAATCTTAGCTTGTTTAACGAGGAGTAGCCTATATGGGACAAGAAATTGCCAAACAACACTTTCAAGAGCAAGACTGGCAAACCTTTGCTGCACGTCTGCACGCTGAAACAGCGCTATTACAACAATTATTCAAAGATAATGCCTTATCCACTCGTAGCGGAATCGGTGGCTTTGAACTGGAAGCTTGGTTAACCGATAAAGCCTTTCGCCCCGCTTGCTGCAATGCACAGTTTTTGCGAAGCTTTAATCATCCACTGGCAACCACTGAACTGGCACAATTCAATATTGAGTTGAATACTGATCCCATGCCACTCAAAGCAAAGGTATTCAGCCGTTTTCAGGAAAACCTCTGTACTTTATTGCAACAAGCCCAAGCCCATGCAGCCCAGATGGACAAAGAGCTGCTATTTACGGGTATTCTGCCCACTGCAACGCAAGATGATTTCAGTTTAGAAGCCATGAGTGCTTCACACCGTTACCAAGCTTTGAATGCCGAATTTATCAAAGCGCGTCAATACCAAGCTGTCACCTTGGCGATTCAAGGTGAAAACTATTTAGAAGCACTACACGACAGCTTGATGCTGGAAGCAGCAGCCACCTCTTTCCAAATTCATTTTCAAGTCGATGTGCACAATGCTCATCATTACTACAACGCGGCGCAAATCGTGTCAGCTCCAATAGTTGCACTGGCTGCCAACTCACCTTTTTTATTTGGCCAATCGCTGTGGCATGAAACCCGTATTCCCTTATTTGAACAAGCCTTAGATAGTGGATCGCATTTACCACAACGAGTCATCTTTGGTTCTGGCTTTGCCAAGCAATCCATCATGGAATGCTTTACAGAAAATGAAACCGTTTATCCTATTTTATTGCCTGTACTGTTTGATAAAACGGTGGCGTATTTTGCTCATTTACGCTTCCACAATGGTGTGATTTGGCGCTGGAATCGTCCACTATTGGGTTTTGATGAGGATGGCACTCCTCATATTCGTTTGGAACACCGTATTTTACCTGCCGGTCCTTCTGTGCCCGATATGCTGGCTAATGCAGCCTTTTTTTACGGATTGGTTCAAGCCATAGGCGATGAGTTAGCAGAAGGAAAGCTTTTACCGCTTGACTTTGAAACCGCCCGCCAAGGTTTCTATCAAGCTGCACAAAAAGGTTTAACCGCAAACTTACAATGGCACAAACAATCCTATACAGCTAAGGCACTGATTCAAGAGCATTTACTTGAAAAAGCTATCGCGGGTCTACGGCAACTGGGCATTGACGAAAGCGATATTCAAGCTTACCTTGGGATTATTGCCGCCCGTACCGACAGCGGGCAAACCGGCGCAGTCTGGCAGCAATGTCATTTCAAACAACAGGCCAGCTTCCAACAATTACTGCACGATTACGTCCGGCTGCAACGAACGCATACTCCTGTACATACTTGGACGCTGGCTTAAACAAGAAGACAAAAATGCTAAAATTGACTGAACTAGATCAACTGCCAGCAGGCTTCTTTGAGCTGGATAGTCCCAAAGCACTCTATACCCTGATGCCAGAGCCCACACTGGTGCATTTGCACGGTCGACGCGAGGCACGTTTGTTCGTATCTGTTTTGCTACATGGCAATGAAGACACCAGTTTTTATGCCATCCAACAACTGCTATACAAATACCAACATCAAAGCTTGCCACGCTCTTTATCTATTTTCTTTGGTAATATTGAAGCGGCTCGTTACGGTCTGCGACGCTTAGACGACCAACCGGATTACAATCGAGTTTGGCCAGGCTGCGATACCTATCAAGACACAGCAGAAGCGCGGCTCATGCAAACAGTGACCGAAATTATGAAGAACCAAATGCTTTTTGCCAGCATTGATGTGCATAATAATACGGGCAAAAATCCGCATTATGGCTGCATTAATGCTATGGACAATCGCTACCTACAATTAGCACGACTGTTCTCTCCTATTGTCGTTTACTTTGAAACACCACGCGGTGTGCAATCCATGGCTATGGCAAAATACTGTCCCGCTATTACCATAGAATGCGGCAAACCTGGTCAAGCACACGGTCATAGCGTTGATCATGTCGTGGAATTTCTAGAGGCTGCCTTGCATTTACAGGCATTACCCGATCACCCACTTCCCCCACAAGATATTAATGTCTATCGTACCATGGCGCAGGTCACACTGCCTGAAGCCTACAGCTTTGGTTTTAAACAAACGGCTGATATTCATCTATTACCTGCACTAGATCGTTATAATTTCTCCGAACTGGCAGCAGGAACGGTATTTGCTGAAACCACTATTCCAGACGCTCAACTCATTGCCCGAGATGATCACAATCAAGATGTAACCAAAGATTACTTTGTTAAAGTCAATGGTCAAATCGCATTACGCCATGGCATGATGCCTGCCATGTTAACCTTAGATGAGCGTGTCATTAGACAGGATTGCTTATGTTATTTAATGCAGCGGATTCCTGTCGATAGTCAGGCAGGGTCGGGGAGTTTTGCCCCCGCGTGTCCACAAACTTAAGCTTTATGCTGCCCTACAAAGAGACCATAGGACAGCGCTTATTCATGATTTTAATGATTACAAACCTGCGAAATGGTTGCGCGATCCCCAATAGACCCATTCAATCATATCATCATGGGCAGCCCGTGCTTTGCTACGAGCGCGGGGATCATTGTGCAAAATCGAGATGACATAAGTTTGACCATCTGCTGCTGTCAAATAACCCGCCAAACCACGAACATTCCGCAAAGTTCCTGTCTTGAAGCGGCCACGTGCAGTCACCGGGCTTTTCTTCATACGATTACGCAGTGTGCCATCCACGCCTAATATAGCGAGTGAGTTCATAAAGTCTTGCCGATAAGGGCTGTTATAAGCGTCCACTAGCATCTCACCCAAGTGACGGGCTGAAATACGTTCAATGCGGCTCAAACCTGAGCCATTTTCCAAGCGCAATTCTGGAAAAGACAAACCGCGAGATTCCAACCACTGGCCGATTGCGATAGCACCTTTTTGTGGTGTGGCAGGTGCACCCATTTGTTTGGCACCAACTGACAGCATGAGTTGACGCGCCATAACGTTATTACTGTCTTTGTTAATTTCAACAATAACTTCGCGTAGCGCGGGTGAATAATGTGTATAAATTAATTCGGCATTGGGTGGCACTTGAGCGCGTATGAGTCTACCTTGCATTTGCCCACGTAATTTACCCACCCATAGTTTCCAGAAACCACCAAAAATATTCACATTCAAATCTGCGCGCGCTTTGGCATTACGTGGTGAAACTGGACAAATCTTTTCGATCTTGCCTTTAAGATTAGTAAACTCATAACAGCTACCACGTTCCTGATACAGCAAGGCTTCAGGCTGTGCGTTGTAGGCGGCTTTAGGTTTACCATCAAATGCGCCTGGATCTTGATAAGGCACTTTAAAGAAGCTGGTATCGACGACCAGATTGCCTGTAATATGATGAATGCCGCGAGCCCGCAAGGCTTGTAACATTTGCTGGAAATCATTTTCATGAAACGCAGGATCACCGTATCCCTTCAACAATACATCACCATACAATGTGCCGCCGCGTATAGCACCATTAATATACAACTCTGTTGGCCAACGATAATCTGGGCCTAAAATACCTAAAGCCGAGTAAGTGGTAACCAACTTCATAGTCGAGGCGGGATTGCGTGCAGTATCCGCATTAGCGGTCAGCAAAGCAGGACCACGTGCACTAGCAGGTCGTACATAAACGCTCATATTACGCTCAGGCATACCCCGCAATCTTAAAGCAGAAGCAATTGTGTCGGGTAAACGGGTTAATTTACCATCCCCCGTAAACATACGGCTAGTTGCAGGGCGCAATTGAATAGCCGGTGGCGGTTCATTACGGGCTTGTTGTACCGGCGGCTGGTAGTGCTGTAACTTAGGCGGATTAATAATTTTGGCCAAGCTGGATTGTGATTGCCGTTGGTGTTGTTCTTGCCTTTGTGCTGCCAATTGCTGGGCGTGTCGTTGCCTAGATTCACGCTCCATTTGGTCACGGCGCGCCTCCCATTCGCGTCGCTCTTGTGCTTTTTTCTGCTCCAGTTGGTGTTTGCGTGCTGCATAAGCCTGTTGCTCACGCACTGCTTCAGCTTCTCGGGCAGCTTGTTGACGTGCTTGCTCAACCCGCTGCCGTTCTTGTTCTGCTATGCGCTGTTGTTCTGCTTGCTGACGCTGGCTTTCAGCAAGACGCTGCTGCTCCGCTTGCTGTCGTTGCAGCTCGGCACGACGATGTTGTCGTTCCTGCTCCTGCTTGGCTCTTTGCGCATTGGCTGCCTGCTCTCGTCGTCTTAGTTCAGCCTGATATTGCTGAGCACTGAACTGTTTCTCTGCTTGTGCCACATACACAGGAGAGGCTTGTTTAGCCGCTTGGGCTGCCTGAATACTTGCCTCAGCCTTCGGTGTTACAGAACTAGTTGGAACAGTACGACTAACAGGTGAAGTGATACTAGGATTAGTACCACAGGCCGCCAGTAAAACAGAACAAGCGACAAACAGATGGATGCGTGGTAACAACATACAATACCCCAGTTTTTGTTTTTACGCAGTTTAACAGTATTGGTTTAAGGTAGAATTTCCCCACGGAAAACACAAGCTCTCGGCGAGAGCCGCCTATATTACTGTGCCATAGTTGGATAAACTGTGTATGAATAGATAAAGAAAATTAACCAAATTTAAGCAAAATCGTAAAAAAACAACAATTCACGCATTTGTATGGGCATAGGGATAAATAAACAACATTACCGGAGTACCCAAATGAAAATAACTTTAAGTTCCTTTAACCGAGGCTGTAGCTTGTTCAGCTTGTTTTTAGCCAGCCTGTTATGGGCACAAATTGCCACCGCAGTCGATTGCCAAGCTTACCGTGAACGTTTTCAATGTGCTGAGGGAGAGCGTTACCCGCTGCATCTTAGCTTTGATGATGGTCCTGCTTTGCAAACTGTCGATGTATTGGATGTACTGAAACGAGAAAATATCAAGGCCACTTTTTTTGTGATTGCCGAAAAAATTGAGTGTGACCGTATTCAAAAAGAACAATGCAACACTAATGAATCTGCCGAAAATTGTCAGGCTTACCAAGAATGTTTAACTCGCCGCAAGATTCTCGCGCGCACCCGCGATGAAGGACACACCATCGGTTCACATGCTTACCAACACTTGCACTACGCACAGCAGCCGGTGGAATTTGTCCGTCAGCATTTTCAATACTCACGCGAATTACTAGAACCTTTCTTAAATACAGAACCACCTTTATTTCGCCTGCCGTATGGTGATGGTTGGTTTAATCGCAAGGATAAACCTGCTGTTATGCAGGCACTGAAAGACTTAGGTTTTATTCATATCAACTGGCCGCTGTCAGCATTCGACTGGAATCCAGATAATCAACAAGGTGACAAAATACTCGCCAATGTCATGGAGCAGATGTGCTCACGCCATCAAGGCGGTGTAGTTGCTTTTCATGATGGTGTGGATACCGAAATGCACCAAGGTCGTTTATTCACCACCACCCACTTAGGCGAATGGATCGCACCTTTGCGTTGTGTCGCAGACTTCAAACCCTTATCCTTTTTCGAGAAAACGCATGTCATGCGTGATATGCGTGCTTATCAGACAGAGTAAAGGAGCGAGATTACATGGCTAGGCAAGCCCGTGCCGTTTCTCTGATTTCCGGCGGACTCGATTCAATGCTGGCAACCAAAGCGGTACTGGAACAAGGTGTACATGTTGAAGGCATTAATTTTTTCACTGGCTTTTGTGTAGAAGGCCATACCCATGCCATCCGTAAAAATGACCGTAATAAACCCAAGCGCAATCATTCGCTTTGGGTAGCAGAACAACTTGGCATTAAACTGCACATTATTGATATTGTCGAAGAATACAAAGATATTGTCCTCAATCCCAAGCACGGTTACGGTGCGAATATGAATCCTTGTCTAGATTGCAAGATTTTCATGGTGCGCAAAGCAAAAGCCTGGATGCAGGATCATGATTTTGACTTCATTATTACTGGCGAGGTCATTGGTCAGCGCCCTATGTCACAGCGCGCGGCCACCATGCCCATTATTTCGGCTGAATCTGGTGCAGAAGATCGTCTCTTGCGTCCTTTGTCTGCCCATAATTTACCCCCCACGCTACCTGAACTTGAAGCTTGGGTAGACAGGGAGAAACTATTTGGTTTTACCGGACGTAGCCGTAAGCCACAAATGGCACTCGCTAAACAATGGAACATTGCAGAATATGCCCAACCTGCGGGCGGTTGCTGCTTCCTGACCGATGCTAACTATTCTGACAAATTAAAAGATTTGTGGGCACACCGTCTTGAGCGTCATTATGAATTAGATGATATTATGCTGCTAAAAATTGGACGGCATATACGCCCGCGTCCACACTTCAAGATGATTGTTTCACGAGAAGAAGGTGAAACTCATTTTCTGGAAGGCTATCGCCATACCTTTACTTGGATCAAAATCACCAGTCATTCAGGACCTCTAGTTCTCTTAGATGGCGATGGTATTAATGAGGATGACCTTAAACTAGCCGCACAAATTGCCGCGAGGTATAGCAAGGGCAAACAAGCTGAACAGGTAGTTTGTAAAGTAGGTCATCCACACGAAGATTTTAGGGAAATCAGTGTTACGCCTTTTGCTGAAGAATTGCCGAAAGCATGGTTGCTGTAACACAAATCACTCCGCAGGTTTGTTTGACTGATCCATCTCACTCCACAGACGGTAAGCCATCCACAGCAGCAGTAGCACACCCATCCCCAAAACAAGCCATAAGCCCCAAACCAGCGGCCAAGTTTTACGCTTTTCGGGGATGTCCTGAACTTGCCGGATAGCCTTAATATTCACCGTTTCGGCCTCCATTCTGGCAAGGTCTGCTCCTAATACGGCAGTGCTTTCCACGACATCATCGCTGCCAAAGACCAGTTTATAAGGTGCTTTACCTTGCGCAATGAAACGTAATTCCAGCGCAGGCCAAGCAACTTCAATTTCAGGCACATTTATAGACGGATTATCAAATTTAAACCGCCAATGTTTACTGTGGGAAGAAGACGGGACGATTTCAGGAGAGGATTGCTTTTCACCGGAAGCAGTCACCAAACGATATTGCTGAAAATGGCTCTGCAAAGGCCAGCGCGGTTCGCGCCCAGGTTGATAGCTGTCGAGCCGAGTAAACCATTGACCTTGATAAAAATCACCTGTTTGCGGCATAACAAAACGCCATTGTTGCACAGGCAAAGCCGGTGGCAAATCCAACTCCCAATGCTGAGCATCTTCAGCAAGG
The DNA here is from genome assembly GCA_002747435.1 of Pseudomonadota bacterium. Classification (GTDB taxonomy): domain Bacteria; phylum Pseudomonadota; class Gammaproteobacteria; order Thiotrichales; family Thiotrichaceae; genus Thiolinea. The sequence goes on along the minus strand of PDPH01000053.1, from coordinate 42,216 downwards.
CGCAGAGAAAGTCGTGTCCAATGCAGTGTTTTTTCTTGTACTTTATGCTTAAAAATACCGCTGACTTGCTGTAATTGTGGCAGTAAGACGGCTAACTCATGCGCACTGGATAAACGAATAAAACGTGCATTGACAGGCCGGGCAAACTTCAACACGGGGTTTTTGAGGGTCATGCCATTTTCCTGCAAGACATAGGGCAAACTATTCACCTCAACCGTTTGCCAATCCAGTAAATTCTGGCTACTTTCCACCTGTATGCTTTGCGGCAGCCACTGTTGCAAATGAGCCTGCCAGTCAAACACCAAAGCACTCATAGGCAAGCCGTCTGCCAGCTTGGGATCACGCTGCACAATCAGGTATTGCTGTCCCGCCTGTTGTAGACGGCTGGCCGTAACGTTTGCACCATCTGCGGATAGGCGCAACAAGGTCCCTAATTCTTCCGGTTCATTACCCCGAAAAAAGCTCAGCACATGGCGCTGTTGCACTTCATTCACCACACTATCCACGCTTTGTACTCGACTCGGCACAGCTTGTTCGTCGGCATTCCAGACTTGCAAATCCTGATAATTTTCCTGCATCAGCTTCGCTATTACCGTATCGGGTAGATCCACCCGTTGCAGTGAATTGCTGCCACTACTTAAGCTAGCCTCGTAATAATACATCGGGATCGGGGTATCTGCTGCGCTCGCAAAGCTGACCCATAGAAACCACAAATTGAGCAGCGCCGAAAATCCTATAAACCCTAGCTTCATGCTTTTTTTCCTTCTGTTAACTGACTCATGGATTCGATGGTTTTAGCGGGCGGCAAGGGTGCAAGATAGCCAATAAATAACAGCAATACACCAACACTCATAAATGAAATCACGCGCTCTAAAGTACCCGAGGATGCAAAGTCAACTAGGAATAGTTTTAATACCACCAGCACTAACATCGCTGCTCCTGCAATCCATAAAGGGCGTTGAACACGGCGATGACCTGTCCATGTCAATAATAAGCCCGTCACAGCCCATAATACAGCCAACCCTGTTTGCGTGGACGGCATAAAGAGCAATGACTCCGACCAAGGCAAGCCCGCCCAATGATGTTGGGCACGCAATACGGTCCAGTTTAGCCACACAAATAGCGTAAAAATACCTGCATAAATTCCCCAATAGCTATGTACTTCGACGTGTAGTGTCGGCCAGCGACGATACACAGCCCAGATTGTTAATCCAATAAAACCTAAGACTATATCCAGTGGATTCAATACAGGTATCCAAGGTAAAGGTGCGCTATCACCGGACAATCCCAGAGAGAGTACCACCCATAAAACTAGCAGCGCCGTTAACGGCAAAACAACCGCTTTTCTCAGTAAAGCTCGGTAGTGGGTTAATGGCCACACAGGTGCTCGCAGCAGGAACCAAACGAAGGCAATAGCCAACATAGGGGAAATCACTATGCTCCAAGCTTCAGGCCATTGGCGCAAGATACGATCAAAAAATACGTGATAAGCAATCAATATCAGCACCCAGGCTGTGATGACCTGCATCACGGCTAAGCAATTCGGGAACATCTGCTGTTTAGCGTAGGCAAATAACAAGGCATACAGGGCAGCCAATGCCAATAACCACCATAAGCTGACGTGTGACGTACCCGAGAATAAGCAAGCGGTGGCAATTAATAAACTGACAACCGGCAAAGGCAAAGCAAAGCGCAACTGTGGCCACGCGGGCAAACGTAAACAGAGCAATAAAATACCTGTGGTGACCACGCTGTAAATCAAATGGCTATTGACTGGGGGTAAACTATGCTCAATCACTTGCCACTCAAAACCTAAGCACTGCACTAACAAACCGCTGACCAATAACACGGTACTCAAGCCATTTTCTGATGCTCGCTTACCGGCAAATGGGCGCGACAATAACCATGCAGACACCAGCATAGCCGCAGCAATCAGCACACTCGCCAGATAAGTACCATTCCAAAGCGCCTGCTCTGCACTGACACCTTGCCATTGTGCAACTGAGACATCATAGAGCAAGCTCAACAAGGCAGCCGCTTGTAAGAAAACCCCAAACCAACGCCGTAAAAGCTGTTGTTGACGAATACTGATCCAAAGTATGCCAACACCCTCAAGCGCCCAAGCCGCAGCCGTCAAAGTACCATCAACCGCAAAGGGTATTGCTAAGGTCGCAAATACAATTCCCAAAGCCAGAAAAGTCTCAGTTAATAATTGCTGTGCTCGGCCATACCACTTCCACAGGCTAACGGCCAGTAAACAATAAAAAGCCCCCAAAACCAAGGCACTGATCGCAATGCCATAGTCCATAGAGCGTACCAGTGCGATCTGCATGCCAAAACCCAGCAAAGGCACACCAAATACTAATGTACTGTCGACCTTATCTTTAAAGTTGACGGGTGAGCGCGTTGCAAACAAGACGCTGATCAGTACATAAAACAAGAAAAACAGCATCAAGAAGAATTCGCTGGCGGCAAAATCCTCTGGCTTGTAGCTAAACCACCCCCAAACCGCAGCAATCACAAAGGTAAAGACAAAGCCAATCAGATTCAGCCAGCGCCACTGCTTAAACCAAGCCAAGGCCACAATGCCAGCATTCAATATGGCATAGAAACTAAACAAACCGATATAGTTATTATTGCCTGATGAAGTGAGTAAAGGTACTGCAAAGCCACCCACTGTAGCAAATACGGCCAAGGGCAAACTGTCTTGCAAGACGGCCAAAACAACCGCACATGCCACAATCACAACCAACAAGCCAAAGGCCAACAAAGCGGGTATCAAGTGGTACAAACTAAACGCAGCAAACACGGTGAGATACAACAAACCGATGCCTCCTGCTTGCAAAATCAGACCATACGCCCCCGCTCGCTCTCGCAGCCGCCAACCAATAGCTAACAAGGCAAAAGCACCTGCCGCCGAAGCCATTAAACGCAGCTCAACCGGAATCAGATTACGTTCTAGGGAATAACGCAGCAGGAAGACGACGCCAATGAACAACACCACAATGCCTACGCGCACAAAGGGATTGCCTCCCAATAACCAATCCCGTCCCGCATTGATAAGCTTATCCAACTTGGAGGGCTGAGGGGCTTTATCAGGGATTGGTTTAATTGACTTAAAACAGGGCGATACATCCTCATGCAGATTCGCTGTAGGTACTTCGGATAAGGTGTCTGCTGGGGAAGGTATTTTTTCTACGCTTGACTCAGGTTTCTCAACAAATTCTGGCCTTGACTGAGTCTGTACTGTGGCTGTAGCAGGGGACGAATCAGCCGCTTGTGATAATGCCGGAGTGGTCAATGTTTGAACTTGTTGCTCCAATCCAGCAATTTTATTAGAAAGCTGAAAAACCCAGCCCAACAAAAGCCCTATCAACCCACTCTGAATCCATGAGCCACCCGACACGAGACTCATGCACAGACCAACAATTAATCCTATGATTATCCACATCATTTGATACCTGATAACTATTTTTATTCATTATAAGAAGGTCTAAACAGGGATGCTGTTAGAGTGGTGTGAGTGGTAGCAGATAAGCCGTCAAGTTGCACTATTAGCTACTTTTGCACAAAATTGCCTTGCTAATAAACAAAATTTAGAAATCCTCACTTAACTGCTTAATACCATGCTTAAGAAAATAACTGATACCGAAAACAACTTCCTAAAAAGCTACAAGTGGCACGAGTTTGCTACACCGTTATTAAGCATCGATCCAGTGTTGTTTACCTACCGCTTTGGTCAGCTAAGAGTTTTACTCGTTAAACGCTCCAATCATCCAGACAAAGGTTTGTGGGGCTTGCCTAGTGGCTTTGTGGATATGGAACACGATGAAACCTTGGAGGCGACGGCTTTACGCAAACTGTACGAAAAAACCCATGTCAAACCGCCCTATCTGGAGCAGCTTTATAGCTTTGGCAACTCTAGTCGTGACAAACGCGCTTGGTCAGTCAGTATCGCTTATACCGCCTTAATTGCTCATCAGGAATGCCAAGCATACATTGAAACGCTAAGTGATACGCAGTGGTGGGTTTATGAGACTTTAGATGAAATAAAACTTGCTATTGATCACCGCCAAATTATTGATTTTGCGAGGGAAAGATTGCGCCAGAAAGCACTATACTCCATAGTGCCTGCTTATGCCCTGTCAGAAAAATTTACCCTGCCAGAATTGCAGCACTTGCATGAAGTATTAATTGGCAAAAAGCTACCCAAGAAATCATTCCGGCGGCGCATTGAACAAGCTGGATTGTTAATAGATACCGGCGAAAAGCAAATGGATAGCGGCGGCCGCCCTGCCACTTTATACCGCATGAAAGAAACAGCAAGGCATTATACTTTTATACGTAATTTAGAAGAGTAATGGCTTTGCAAGCGCTGTTTCAAGCCATTAATGATTGATAATATCAATCATAAGATGTGATCAATCAATTTGAATCAATCGTGCGACAAATTTAGGATTTGATATATTTCAAATCATTCGTGAATGATTTGGAACACAACACTAAAGGAATCCATGCCGCATGAGCCAATTGCCTGATAGCCAGCGTGGCTGTATTGAATACATTCTGGCTGCCCATCAACAGCAAGAAGGGGCTTTACTCCCTGTTTTGCATGCTATCCAAACTGAGTTGGGTTTTATTCCGCCTGACGCTATTAAGCTGATTGCTGAAGCGTTTCAGCAAACCGCTGCCGAAATTTATGGCGTCATTACTTTTTATCATCAATTTCGCACGTCGCTAGGTGGTCAGCATCGCTTGCAAATTTGCCGTGCTGAGGCTTGTCAGGCTCGTGGAGCGCGCGCTTTGGAGCAATACGCTAAGCAGCACTTAGGTGTAGATTACCACCAGCAAACCGCCGACGGTAAGGTGCAATTGGAAGCGGTGTATTGTTTAGGTAATTGTGCGACTGGCCCCAATATTCGCATCGATGATCGTTTGTTGGGGCGAGTGGATAATGACAAATTTGATCGTGCTATTGCTGCGCTATTGGAGGGGTAGGAATATGAGTATTCGAGTGTTTGTACCTTCAGATAGTACAGCAATCTCCCTAGGGGCAAATGAAGTCGCACAAACTTTACAAGCACAAGCAGTAGAACACGGGCAAAGCGTTGAGATAGTGCGCAATGGCTCACGTGGTTTATTTTGGTTAGAGCCACTGCTGGAAGTAGAAACTAAGCAAGGCAGAGTCGCTTATGGTCCGGTAGAACCAGAAGATGTCAGCGGTTTATTGCAAGCAGGTTTATTACAAGGCAGTCAGGAACATCCCCTGTGTCAAGGCTTCACGGAAGAAATACCTTATCTGAAAAAGCAGCAGCGCGTGACCTTTGCGCGTGTTGGATTAATCAATCCGGTGTCATTGGATGATTATCGTTGTTTGCAGGGTTTTAAAGGCTTGGAAAAAGCGCTAACCCTGCCTGGTCAGTTCTTGGTGGATGAAGTCAAGAATTCTGGTTTGCGTGGTCGCGGTGGTGCGGCTTTCCCAACTGGCATTAAATGGCAAACCGTACATGATGCACCCGCTGAGCAGAAATACATTGTCTGCAATGCAGACGAAGGCGATTCGGGTACATTTGCCGATCGGCTGGTGATGGAAGCTGATCCTTATATGCTGATTGAAGGCATGATTATTGCGGGTTTAGCCGTTGGTGCGACACAGGGCTATATCTATCTACGCTCGGAATATCCAGTGGCACATCAAGTATTGCAACAGGCGATTCAAACGGCTTATGCCGAAAATTACTTGGGAGAAAATATTCTAGGTAGTGGCAAGCATTTTGATTTGCAAGTGCGCTTGGGGGCGGAAGCTTATATCTGTGGTGAGGAAACGTCTTTGTTGGAGTCGCTGGAAGGCAAGCGTGGCACCGTGCGTTTCAAGCCCCCCCTACCGGCTCTGCAAGGTCTATTTGCTAAGCCTACCATTGTGAATAATGTGCTCTCGCTGGCGGCTATCCCTTTTATTATTGCTGAGGGGAGTGCCGCTTATAGTGAGTATGGCTGTGGTCGCTCGCGCGGTACGATGCCCTTTCAATTGGCCGGTAATATCCAATACGGTGGCTTGGTGGAATTGCCATTCGGGGCTACTTTGCGCGATTTAGTGGAAGGTTTCGGCGGTGGCTCGGCCAGTGGCCGTCCCATGCGTGCTATTCAAGTGGGTGGCCCTTTAGGGGCTTATCTGCCCGCTAGTCAGTTTGACTTGCCGCTGGATTACGAAGTGTTTGCTGAGGCGGGTGCTGTGCTGGGGCACGGCGGCGTGGTCGTGTTTGATGACAGCGTGGATATGCTAGAGCAAGCTCGCTTTTCTATGGAATTTTGTGCAACCGAATCCTGTGGTAAATGCACGCCTTGTCGCATTGGCTCCGTGCGCGGTGTTGAGGTGATTGATCGTATTAAGCAAGGGATTGAAGCAGAGAAGAATAAGCAATTGCTGGATGAGCTGTGTGACACCCTGCTTGATGGTTCGCTGTGTGCAATGGGGGGAATGACACCATTTCCTGTGCGCAGTGCCTATACCCATTTTCCTGAGGACTTCAAGCGTGTAGCGGGAGACAAGGCATGATTGAATATTTCGATCCAAACAAAGATTACGGTACACCGGCGAGTGCATCGACTGAAAAAGTCACCTTGATGATTGATGGTGTTGCAGTCACTGTTGCAGCAGGCACGAGCGTTATGCGTGCAGCAGCCGTCGCGGGTATTACCATTCCCAAATTATGCGCTACCGATAGCTTGGAGGCTTTTGGCTCTTGCCGTTTGTGCGCGGTGGAGATTGAAGGGCGGCGCGGTACGCCTGCTTCTTGTACCACGCCAGTGACAGAAGGTATGCGCGTGACTACGCAGAATGGCAAGTTAGCCAAATTGCGGCGCAATATTATGGAGTTGTATATCTCCGATCATCCCTTGGATTGTTTGACTTGCGCCAGTAATGGTGACTGTGAGTTGCAGGATATGGCTGGTGCCGTGGGTTTGCGTGAAGTACGCTATGATTATGCCGGCGCGAATCATTTGTCTGCTACCAAGGATGAGTCAAACCCGTATTTTAGTTTTGATCCCGCCAAGTGCATTGTGTGTTCCCGTTGTGTACGTGCTTGTGAAGAAGTGCAAGGTACTTTTGCACTGAGCATTGCAGGGCGCGGTTTTGATTCTAAAGTGAGTGTCGGTGTGGCTGATAATTTCTTGGCATCTGACTGTGTGTCTTGCGGTGCTTGTGTGCAAGCTTGTCCCACGGCGACCTTAGTGGAAAAGTCTGTGCTGGAGCAAGGTCAGCCTGAGCATAGTATTGTGACAACCTGTGCTTATTGTGGTGTCGGCTGCTCGTTTAAAGCTGAAATGAAAGGCCGTGAAGTGGTACGCATGGTGCCTTATAAGGGCGGTCATGCTAATCATGGCCATTCTTGTGTTAAAGGGCGTTTTGCCTTTGGTTATGCCACGCATCCTGATCGTGTTAAACAGCCGATGATTCGTGACCGTATTGATCAGCCTTGGCGTACTGTGTCTTGGGATGAAGCGATTGATTTTGCCGCGCGTCGTATTAAAGGCATTCAAGCCCAATATGGTCGTAATAGTGTCGGCGGGATTACTTCCTCACGTTGTACTAATGAAGAAACGTATTTAGTGCAAAAGCTCATTCGTGCTGCATTTGGTAATAATAATACCGATACCTGCGCTCGGGTGTGTCACTCTCCTACGGGATTTGGTTTGAAAACGACTTTAGGTGAGTCAGCAGGAACGCAGACCTTTGATTCTGTGATGAAATCAGATGTGATTATGGTAATTGGTGCGAATCCTACTGACGCCCATCCCGTATTTGGTTCACAGGTACGTAGACGTTTGCGCCAAGGTGCTACCTTGATTGTGGTTGATCCACGTCATATTGATTTGCTCAATACAGCGCATTTGGGTGAGCACTATCACTTGGCCTTACGCCCAGGTACGAATGTGGCTTTAATGAATGCCCTAGCACATGTGGTCATTAGCGAAGGCTTGGAAGACCAAGGTTTTATTACTGCGCGCACTGACGGCTATCAACAATGGCGTGAGTTTATTCTTGATCCAATTCATTCACCGGAAACGAATGAGGCAATTACGGGCGTTCCAGCGGATTTAGTGCGTCAAGCAGCACGTAAATTTGCTGCTGTGCCGAATGCTGCAATTTATTATGGCTTAGGTGTAACTGAGCACAGCCAAGGCTCTACAGCGGTCATGGGAATTGCGAATCTGGCAATGGCGACCGGCAATATTGGCCGTGAAGGTGTGGGTGTGAATCCCTTGCGGGGTCAGAATAATGTGCAAGGCTCTTGTGATATGGGATCTTTCCCGCATGAGCTGCCCGGTTATCAGCATGTTTCCGATCCTGTGGTGCGTGGGCGTTTTGAACAAGTTTGGGGCGTTGATTTAGATAGTCAGCCCGGCTTGCGTATTCCTAATATGTTTGATGCAGCGATTGAAGGCACGTTTAAAGCCCTGTATGTGCAAGGTGAAGATATTGCCCAGTCTGATCCGAATACACAGCATGTACAAGCAGCTTTGACTTCACTGGAATGTTTGATTGTGCAGGATATTTTCTTAAATGAAACAGCGAAATATGCGCATGTTTTCTTGCCGGGGGCTTCTTTCTTGGAGAAAAACGGTACATTTATCAATGCCGAGCGTCGCATTAATCGCGTGCGTAAAGTGATACCACCTTTGGCAGGCTTAGCAGACTGGGAGGTGACACAAAAGCTGTCCAATGCTTTGGGTTATCCCATGAATTACCGCCATCCTTCCGAGATTATGGATGAGATTGCACAACTGACACCCACCTTTACAAAAGTCAGTTACGCGCTATTGGAGCAGCATGGCAGTATCCAGTGGCCGTGTAATGATCAGTATCCAGTGGGTACACCGATTATGCATGTTGATGACTTCCCCATTGGCAAGGGGCAGTTTGCAATTACACCATTTGTGCCGACAGAAGAGCGCACCAATCGCCGTTTTCCCTTATTGCTAACGACGGGGCGTATTTTGACGCAATACAATGTAGGTGCACAGACTCGCCGTACTCATAATCAAGTGTGGCATGATGAAGATGTTTTGGAGCTACACCCACACGATGCCGAAGAACGTGGCATTGCGGCGGGCGATTGGGTTGGAGTCACTAGTCGCGTGGGTAATACCGTATTACGGGCGCAGGTCAGCGAACGCATGCAACCGGGCGTAGTGTATACCACCTTCCACCACCCCTTTAGCGGTGCGAATGTGATTACGACGGATAACTCGGACTGGGCAACAAACTGCCCTGAGTATAAGGTAACGGCTGTGCAACTAGAAAAAGTCAGTTCACCCTCTAACTGGCAGCAGCGTTACCGCAGCTTTAGCAAGCAACAGCAAGACTTTTTAAAGCAGGCAGTCACGCCCACAGTAGCAGCAACTGGGCGGTGACAGCCCAATGGGTATGAATGGTTAACGGTTATCAGACGCTTCCAGTACAGCACTGGGAGCCACACGCTAATCATGCCGCGCAAGATCATATTGCTGAAGAGCAAGCGGTGGCACTGGTATATAACTGTGTGTCACACGCCGTGATGATGGTAAGTCCTTTGGATTTGGAAGATTTTGCCTTAGGGTTTAGCTTAACTGAAGGTATTATTGAAAAGCCTACGGATATTGTGGATTGTGTGATGCGTTCACACCCCTTGGGCATGGAAATCAAACTGGAACTTAGTCCTACTTGCTTTAAAGCTTTGCAAAAACATCGACGCAACCTGACTGGGCGTACAGGTTGTGGATTGTGTGGTGCTGAATCTTTGCAACAGGCTATGCGTCCCATTAAGACGGTAAGTACTGCACCTTTGCCGACTGAAAAAGCTATTCAAACGGCTCTAGATGAGCTGGCACACCATCAACCTTTGCAAGCGTTAACAGGTGCTTTGCACGGGGCGGCTTGGTGTGATTTGGACGGATATATTCAGTTAGTACGTGAAGATATTGGCCGCCACAATGCCTTGGATAAATTGATTGGTGCATTACATCATCGGGCAATAAATCGGCATAATGGCTTTGTATTGGTATCTAGTCGTGCCAGTTATGAAATGGTGCAAAAAGTTTGTAGTGCCGATGTACCCACTTTAGTGGCTGTGTCTGCCCCAACAACCTTAGCCATTAGTTTAGCGCGTCAAGCGGGTTTAAACCTTATCGGTTTTGCCCGCCCTAGTTATTACAATATTTACACCCCATAGGAAATTTATTCGGATGAGTGCATCGCAATTACCGCATTTAATTAAAATGTTAAACCAAATTGCTCTTAATAATACCTACAAAGATAATTACGAGCAGGCTGCTGCTAAAGTAGCTAGCCATGTGCAACGCTTTTGGGCACCTTCAATGAAGGCAGAGATCATACGCTATGCTAATGCAGATGGTGCGGAACTGTCTGAAATAGCGCGTTTGGCTTTGGGGAAAATGAAAGTTTGATGGCAGTATTTTTTGAGATACGATACTTAATGCTTTTTCTTTAGCTTCATATCATACTTATGTGGAGTCCACATAAGTCGTTTCACTTTTATCCGTTGGACAAACTGTGTCAGTACCTGACGGGCACGGTACAGTTCACCGTATTTGAAAAATTTATGATCATTCGGGTCTATATATATAAAACTTAATGAATAAAATGATTTGGCACACTATGATTTGCTAGAAACAAAATCGGTGAATAATGACTAATGATAGACCAGAAAAAAACGCGCATAGGCATAGCCTTTGGTAGCGGCTCAGCACGCGGTTGGGCTCATATAGGTATTGTGCAAGCATTGGCTCAAATGGGCATCCATCCTGATATTATTACAGGCTGTTCGATTGGCTCCATTGTTGGTGCAGCTTACGCCAATCGTCGTTTAAAAGACCTTGAGCAAGGTGTTAGCTCACTCAGCAAGCTAGAGCTAATGCGTTATTTTGAAATAAATTTTTCCTTGCGTGGCTTTGTTAACAAGGAGCGTTTAAGCAATTTTTTTACAAAGTTCATGTGCGATGAAAATCAACAGATTGAAAATTTAGTACTACCTTATGGGGCAGTTGCGACCGATCTGGATACCGGACGTGAGGTTTGGTTTACTGAGGGTAAGCTTATGGATGCGATTTGGTCATCTATTGCACTGCCTGGGCTGTTTGCTCCTTTCTTTTTCAAGGATAAATGGTTGGTCGATGGTAGCTTAAGTAATCCAGTACCCGTATCGCTCTGCCGTGCATTGGGGGCGGATATTGTCATTGCGGTCAATTTAAGTAGCAATGTACTGCGTAATAATAGTAACAAAACCACTATATCTCCAGGCGTCCCGAAACCTGTTGATGATAGTGGCGATACTCCCAAAATTACGGCTATAACAACCCCAGAGAAAAATGGCAATAAACTCGTCAGTAGTATGGCTGCCTCATTACGTGAATACTCATCGGCCTTATTACCTAGCACCAGTCAAAACCCCTCCAAGCCAGCGCCTCCCACATCACCCAGTCTACTGGACTCTATTACAGGTTCTATCAATATTATGCAAGATAGGATTACTCGCAGTCGCATGGCAGGTGATCCACCTGATATTGTACTCAGCCCGCGAGTAGCTCATATCGGCTTATTGGAATTTTACCGTGCGGTAGAAGCTATTGAGGAAGGCCAAAACTGTGTACAACGTATGAGTGCTGAAATTCGTACTCTTTTACCAGAAGCAGCATCGATTACAGTTTAATACAAACTACATGCAAATGATTAAAGATAACGTGGGCGCACTCATAAAAAACTATCAAGCTGTTTTACAATTTGGACTCATTTTTTTTCTGGCTTTGGGTTTATGGCTTGCCTTAATACCAGCGAACATTGATCTAGGTTTTTCACTTGGCGATAAGGTGTTGCATACCTTCAGTTTTTTCGTATTTGCACTGTGGCTTAATCTTGCCAGCCGTCGGCCTTTTTGGCCTAACAAAGTAAGCTACTTATTATTTTATGGTGCTTTGATTGAGTGCCTACAGTTTGTCTTGCCTTGGCGTAGCTTTTCAGTAGCTGACTTTATCGCGGATGCTTTAGGGATAGCTTTTTATTGGTGGCTTGCTTATAAACTATTGCCTCAATGGCAAAGCAGAAAAACACGCTAAAATGAATAAAAAAAGCCAGGCATAAAAACTGCCTGGCTAAAAACGCAAAGGAAGGGCTAAGACCTTTGCGCCAATTGAGAGTTCACCTAGACCTCAGGTTAACAACAGAAGTCAAGATTTACAGTGTTAAACCATAATGCTCTTTAATGAACTGTGCTTCATTTGGCCTTAGAGGCTCAGGCGCAATAGCCTTTCTCGAAGGAACAGGCCTACTGCTTGTGGCATTGGCACGGTACACTCTTTGTGAAGCCGGACTTCCATTTGGAACAGTTTTTAACAATGTGGGTAATATACCCACATTACTGGGAGGTACTGGTAATGCGTAAGCGGAATAAGCTTCGCGTGTCCAGTCCTGAAACAATTTATCAGGGTGCATGCTGGAACAACCACCTAGTAATGCAGCAGACACCAGTATCAAAGATAGCCGCTCAAACGGTTTTGTTCTTTTTGTTTTCATGACGTTTGGGTTTGTCTGGGTTTGTATGGTTTTAATATTGGCAGAAAATTTTTATTAATGCACTTATGAGATTGATAAATGGTTTAAATGATAGATAAATGGCTAGTTTCCAAGTATAAGCTGTTGATATTCAAGTTAACTTGATTAATTCTCGGGCTGTTCCAGCTTAAATAGGGCTTTTAATAGCACAAACCATTAGCAATTTAATCTTCAACTAATGATCAAATCCATTTATCCATAGCACTTTGCTATAAGGTAGCCAGCGATGAACACAAAAACTCCTATACTGATTAAACAGCATCCGTCAGCATTGCCAGTTTATTTGGGTACAACAGTGCGTCAACTAGATCGTATTGCTATACAAGAATATGGCATGTCTGGCTATGCTTTGATGCAAGCAGCAGGTCAGTCGCTATTTAAGGTCTTGACACAAACTTGGCCAAATGCGAAATCGCTCTGTATTGTTTGTGGGGTTGGTAATAATGCGGGTGATGGTTATATTGTCGCTCGTTTAGCTGTGCAGGCTGGCTGGCAAACTACAGTGATGGCCTTGGCATCACTCGCCGATTTAAGCGGTGATGCTGCGATAGCTTGTCAGGAATATCTCGCTGTACAGGGACACATCCAGACGTTTACAGGTCATTTGCCTGAGGCTGATGTATTACTGGATGCTTTATTGGGTACTGGTTTGACTCGACCAGTGACAGGTGCTTATGCAGCGGCTATACACGCCATGAATCAACATCCCGCTCCCATATTGGCAGCAGATATTCCATCAGGTCTACACGCTGACACAGGTCAGGTTTGTGGTGATGCTGTCAAGGCAGCCGCAACGCTTAGTTTTATTGGGCTAAAAACAGGCTTATTCACTGGACAAGCACGTCGTTATCGTGGCGCAGTCTGGTTAGATGATTTGTGTGTACCAGCGGCAGTTTACCAAGGCCAAAAAATTGCGATGCACACCCTCAGCGGCCAAAACATTACAGACAAACTCCCCAAGCGTTCACCGACTGCCCATAAAGGACAATTTGGGCATTGCTTATTCGTAGGTGGCGCACCGGGTATGAGTGGTGCGATTCGATTAGCAGGTGAGGCTGCTTTGCGTACAGGTGCGGGTTTAGTGTCTATTGCTACTCATCCCGAACACGCACCTTACCTAAATATAGCAACACCTGAACTCATGGTACATGCTGTTCCCTCAGCCGCAGAATTGCGCTCACTTATGGCAAATCGTACAGTCCTAGCGATAGGTCCTGGTCTTGGTCAAAACAGTTGGGCGCACCATTTATTAACGCTTGCTTTAGCCACAGAGCTTCCTAAAGTCATTGATGCCGATGCCTTGAATAGTCTCGCGTGCTTTCCTGCCAAACAAGATCACTGGATTTTGACCCCTCATTCGGGTGAAGCTGCACGCTTATTGGCTTGCAGCGTGGCAGATATAGAAAATGACCGCATTAAGGCAGTACAGCAATTACAACAAAACTATGGTGGTGTGATTGTATTGAAAGGTGCTGACACCCTTATTGCCTCCGCTCACGGAATAGCGTGCTGCATAGCCGGTAATCCGGGTATGGCTAGCGGGGGTATGGGGGATGTATTGACCGGCATCATTACAGCATTGCTCGCGCAAGGTCTTTCTTTGCCCGATGCTGCGTGTATTGGTGTACAGGTACACGCTCAGGCTGGAGATAAAGCCGCGCAAAAAGGTGAGAGGGGCTTACTTGCCAGTGATCTTATTCAACAAATCCGAGCAGAGGTGAACCCATGAGTTCCGCCAAACCGACTCACATTAGGGAGTATATGATTCCTAATGAAGCGGCCATGTTGGCATTTGGGGCTTATTTGGCAAAAGAACTCCCCGCATCTATAAAAGTCATTCATTTAGTTGGCGATTTGGGGGTTGGAAAAACCACATTGGTTAGAGGTTTTTTAACTGCATTGGGATACCAAGGCATTGTCAAAAGTCCGACTTATAGTTTAGTCGAGTTGTATCAGTTGGGAGAGCGGACTATTTATCATTTTGATTTATATCGTTTATCTGATCCAGAAGAACTGGAATACATAGGTATACGAGATTATATGGCTCCTCATCATTTAAGTTTACTGGAATGGCCTGATAAAGGTGGTTTATTTACACCCCAAGCTGATTTGATTGTTAATATAAAATATACGCATGATGGACGCTTAATTTTATTAAAAGGCTTATCCTTATATATCAATAGCTTGTCGGGTTTTCATGAAAAGATACTTGAAAAATAGAGTAAAGCCGTTAGTATTAAGGCTATCAGTAGCATGTTGTTGAAAAACTGCCAAACCTCAGCGGCAGTTAATTAAGTGGACAGAGTTTTAAAATGACACAAAATCGTACACTGACACGTAGAAATTTCTTATTGCGGCTAAGCGCTGGTTTATTAGCAAGTTCCAGCTTCGTCACTTCTTTGTGGGCAGCTTCAAAAACCCGCTTAACAGGTGCCAAACTATCAGGTAAATCGGATGCTTTAATCGTTGCTTTCATGTTGGACGCCCCTGTCAAGTACAAAATATTCACACTTAAATCACCTCACCGTGTAGTCATCGACTTGCTGGATACGGAATTAGATGGAAACCTCAAGCAAGGTTCTCATGATCGTCCTCCTATCAAAGGCATTCGTTATGCAAATCGCCCTGATGGCTTTCGTATTGTATTAGATGTTACGCATGAGCTGAAAGTAGATGCTATTCTGAGTCAAGATGCCGGTCGTTATGTGCTTACTTTGAAATTGCAAGATCGTGCTGGTTCTACTGGCGAAGCTGTTACTATTCAAAAGGCTTCAGCAACTAGTGTTGCGGCTCGTGCCTCTGAGCCTGCTAGGGCATTATCAGCACCCTCGAAGCGTGCACGACATAAAAAATTTGTCGTTGCCATAGATCCCGGCCACGGTGGTCACGATCCGGGCGCCATCGGTAGGCGGGGTACTAAGGAAAAAGATGTCGTACTTGCTGTGGCGCGCAAGTTGCGAGCTAGGATTAATGCAACACCAACTATGCGTGCTGTATTAACGCGTAACACCGACCGCTTTGTCCCACTGCGGGAGCGTATGGGTATAGCTCGTAACAGCAAAGCCGATCTATTTATTTCCATCCATGCGGATGCCAATGCTAGTTCCAAAGTGCACGGTTCTTCCGTTTATATCCTTTCGGATAATGGCGCTTCTAGTGAAGCGGCTGCGCTATTGGCAAAAAGTGATAATATGGCCTACCAACTGCGCGTAGGTGATGTTGAACTCAGTGGTCGAGACAGCAAGATTGCTTCAATTCTGCTGGATTTGAGCCAAAATGCAACGATGGATCGTAGTCTGGATCTGGCTAATAGAACGCTAAGAGAATTGTCCGCTGTTAATAACCCGCTAAGGCGTCGAGTAGAAAGTGCATCTTTTGTGGTTTTGAAAGCACCTGATGTACCTTCTATGTTAGTGGAAACAGCTTTCCTTAGTAATCCACATGAAGAAAAGCGCTTACGGACGCCTGCCTACCAACAGCGATTAGCTGATGCTATTTTTCGCGGAGTAAGTAGTTACAAACAAGCTCATGCACCCAGTGGTAGTATGAATTTTGCTGCAACAAGCGCTGATTACATTGTACGTTCTGGGGATTCATTATCGATGATTGCCAAGCAGTACGGTGTCAGCATTAATGCGATCAAGCGCGTTAATCAATTGAATTCGACACAAATACGTGTGGGACAAAAACTGCGAATCCCCTCAACGAATACTTAATAGCGTCTTTAGGGATTTATGAGTAAATTGGGATCTCTCTGTTCGGCCAGGTATGTTGCCTGGCTTTTTCTTTTAGTTATGAGGCAGATGAGCCAGCATCCAAGTCATTCAACTGTTGCTGAGTAAAATCCTCTTAGGCTATTTTTTAGTTTGGTTTAATCACCATAGGCGAATGATCCATTTCCCATTGACCTTTGGCAGCATTTTTCCCTGTTGCATTATCAAACAAAACATAACTGTATTTACCATAGTGTGGTATCTTGCGCATCAGCAAAGCTAAAGTTTCTGGAGTAGGTGCATCCAGTAAAATCAACTGCTGTTTACCGGCGCTTAGGCTCAAGGCTAATGAATGTAAGCCACAAGTGTAGCTAACACTGTTTAACACAAAAGCTGTTTCGTTCAATTTGAAAGGCTGTTGAGCATGCAACAAAGCGGCGGTTAGAACCGCGTTATCTGCTCCTAACAGCACGACCAGCTCACCGTCTGGCAAAGGCTCATCATCATACTGAATATGAGATTCGGGCAAGTTTTTAGCCAGTGCCTCCGCCAATTTATTCCACTCTAATTCCATGCCAGCCGGTACATTGCGTGCAATGACAAAGGTTTTTGGCGTGCGGTTAAACAATACATTCAAAGCCGGTGGCACTTCTTCTTTGCTAGGCAGGCGAAACACATCAAAATCAGGGTCTACAGCAACCTGTAACGGTTTAGTAGCAAACTCCAATGTATAATTTTGTTGTAATTGATTCATAGTCAAATATTGTATTTCTGGCGCTTGTTCAGCAAAGCTGGCAAGCACCGGAATATAAAGATCGAAGGTTTCATTCTCCGCCTGTTCAAGGCTCAACTGCAAACTTACATGCTCTTTTTGCTCCGTCTGCGTGCTTGTAAAGGTGTAGTCAGCAATTTTTAATTGTGGTGCACCTGTACGCGCCAACCACTGCTGAAATAAGGGCTTTAAGTCTTGCTTGCTCACTGCTTCAAAACTATGGCGTAAATCGCTAAAACGAGCCTGCTGAAAAACATGAGTGTCATAGAAGTGTCGTAAACTCAGGAAAAAAACCTTATCTCCCAGACGCTGCCGCAGATCATGGAAAAACATGAGTGACTTACTGTAGCCGACCGCTTGGGTAGTATGATCATGACGGCTACGAAACGCTTTTAAGGGAAAATCCTCACCGCTTTGTGTAAAGGCCAAGTATTTTTGCAGCATATCGCGGCGATATTTAGTACCTTCGCCTTTTAACTCCTGAATACGGTAATCAGCCAAGTAAGCGGTCAAACCTTCTGTCCAGTTACCTTCGCTAGCATCAATATAAACACTATTCCCCCACCAGTTATGCAGAATCTCATGTGGAAAAGAACTATCCAAAATAAAAGGTAGGCGCATCACCCGTGAGCCTAGCAAAGTAAAAGAGGGCATCCCCCAACCGGTTTCCCAAAAACTTTCAACCGTTGCAAATTTGCTGTAGGGGTAATTACCTAATAAATGTGAGTATTGTTCAATATAATGCTGGGTTGCTTGAAGGTATTTTTCTGCTAAAGCATCATCTGTAGATCGCAGGTAAACCATCGCGGTGAATGTTGAACCTTCCTGCTGGTAGACCTTGAAATGGCTGGCTAGCAAATAGATCGCTTTTTGCGGCAACAGCTCTTGCCAACCTGTTGCGGTCTGTTGACCTTGACTCAAACTGACCCATTTTTCAGGTAAGTCTAGCACGCTCATTTCAAAGGTATGTAAGGCATTCGGTAAGTCAGGATACCAAGCGCTGGCTGCATCAAGGTAAATCCCTTCCTTATCCAAACGGCGGCAAGCTTCTGTCAGCCAATTACACAGAGGTGTGGATTGTAATTGTCCACTGTATTTTAAGCGTACCAGCTCGCTGGTTTCAGGGAGTTGATAAACATTTGTACCATTGGGATGAGTCTCGCTGGCTTGAAGCACTTTGCCCGCATACTCAACCGTAAAGGCTTTATTCAACTCAAAAGCCTGTAAAGTACCTTCGTGACCTGTTAGTTCAATTTCATCTTCAATAGTCAATATACTATTGTCGAGATCAGGCACTATTTTCAAACGATGATGCAGCACTAGTGGTGCTGCTGTTACTTGAGCCTGAGCCTCAGACCACCATTTGCCATCTGAGTTGCCTAGACAGAAAAGCATTAACAAACTACTGAATAAGCATAAGCCCTTCAAGCTACGAGAAATTTGAAAATACATTAGCCTTATCCTGAAAATACTTACTAAGTGTGTGTCGCATAACTCAAGCACTCAATGCTAACATAAGCCTCAAAGCGATAATATTCGCCGTAAGCACGGAATTATCCCATGACACCTTTGCTGTATTCCATCTGGCGCATGCGCTGTTTTCTGACAAGTGGCTGTTTGGCTATCGCATTAATAGCGACTAGTTTTCCAGCCCTTGCCAGCTTATTAAATCATCAAAATCAAATTCAAGCCACAGTACGCCATCAAGATACTGACTTAGATTTTCAGGTGTTTTTAGAACAACTACGCGATAAACGCTGGGTGTTTGTCGGGGAAACGCATGATCGTTATGATCATCACTTAACACAGCTTGCTATTCTCAAAGGTTTGTATGAACAATCTCCCAAAATAGCCATTGGCGTGGAGTGGTTTCAGCAAGCTTTTCAGCCTGCTATTGATGACTGGTTGGCGGCTAATATCAGCGAAGATGAATTATTGCGACGTAGCGGCTATTACGAACGTTGGCGCTATGATTACCGTATGTTGCGTCCTGTGATGGAGTTTGCTAAAGCCCATCAATTACCCGTGATTGCGTTAAATGCACCAACAGAACTGACTCGAAAAGTGGCTGCATCAGGTTTAGCTAGTCTAAGCAGTGAAGAAAGAGCACAATTACCTGAAACGATTCATCCTGCCGATCCAGTGTATCGAGCTAAACTGGAAAAAATCTTCCAACAACACCAGCGAGATAAAAAACAATTTGAACGCTTTGTAACAGTACAACGTATCTGGGAAGAAACCATGGCCAGTCATGCCGTTCGTTTTTTAAACGATCACCCTAATTATCGCATGATCATCTTGGCAGGCTCAGGGCATATGAGTTACGGTAAGGGAATTCCGGCTGATGTGGCTCGCCAGCAGCCTGATGATGCGATGGTAGTGGTATTAAGTAGTGATCCCGGCAAGGTCGAAGTTGAACAAGCTGACTACTTTGTTCAAACACAGTTACATAGCTTGCCACCCACAGGAAAACTAGGCGTCTGGCTTGATCAGCAAGCGCAAGGTTTAATGATTAAGCGACTGATTGAAAAGGGTGCTGCTGCCCAAGCAGGTGTGCGTAGTGGTGACCAAATCACGCATTTGAATGATCAGCCCATTCAAACCATGGCTGATTTATTATTAGGCTTGAGTCGGTTTTTTCCGGGTGACGCAGTCAGCATTCGAGTAAAACGGCAGAACCAACAGGGCAAAAAACAATCTTTTGACATAAACATAAAACTACAATGAACCTGACACTATAAGCTTGGTCAGACAGATTGATGTTGCTAGATTGATATTGTTAATGTCATATAGAGCGATTTCTTTTGCACACTGAGTGGGTTGTGTTGAAAATATAATCTGACTGATAGGGCTACAGATGCTACGGCATCTGACATGGAATATATAACAAGGAATTTGATAATGCCGAAGGCGCGCCCCAGGCAGCCATCGAAACCCAAGCGCTCAATTAATTTAACGCTGGTTTTGATCATACTGCTTTCCGTGATTTCTTTTATCACCAGTTACAAAGGCTTGGTGATTCTTAATGTTGAAAGTAATAGTGACTTAAATTTCTGGAAAAGCTTGTTCGTCGCATTCATGGTGTTCACCATTCAGGCAACATTGGTCATTACACTGCTGTTTATGATTCATGGGTATCGAAAGATCACTCGTTTTCTTGCTCTACTGGTTTACTTGGTCGCCATGCTATTCAGTGTATTTTTTAGTTACGGCTGGTGGTATGAAACCTTTCGTGCAGGTAGTTATGCAGAGGAAGTTTACAAAGACAGCATAGAAGAAATTCGTCATGCGGCTCGTACTTATCAACAATCTTTTAATCATGTTTATGAAGTGGCGGCTGAGCTGTCGATGTATTCCAGCAAAAAAGCCCGTGATGAAAACCTATATGGCGGTACTTGTGGTGAAAAAAGTCTGCCGGGTAAAGGGGCACTAAACTACCTGCGTAATGATGAAGCTCGTCTTTTTGGCGTCATGGCTGAGGAGCTTAAAGGTTTAGGTGAGCAGGTGGGCGCAAACCTAAGCAAATTAAATAAACTCTTGGACGAACTTGATCTGAGTGAAACGGGTGTCAAAGCGCGTGAGCGTGAACTCAATGACATTGTCGCCACCATTGGTAGTTATAAAAATGGTGCGGTTGCAAGCCGTATTCGTACAGAATTAGACAATCGTCGCGGTGACAAACGTAAATTTCTTGATTCGGTTAATCCTAAGACCGAACAAAGTACCGTAGTGTCCTGTATGGATGCAGAAATCACCCGAAAAATTGATGCGCTATTACTCGCACTGGAAGACTTACCGGATACTCACAAAGTTGCCTTATTTGATCAAAGCAATAATCGCACAGTACTGGAACGCTCTTGGGAGGTCTTTTCAGCCGTACTCACCTTGGGAATGAATGGTTCTGACGCTGAAATTGGCAAAAAAATACGCCTCAGTACGACTGATTATGTCCCTCTGGTCGCTGGCTTATTGATTGATTTATTTATTCTAATATTGGGTTTGATTGATGGCTTGGAATATGCTCGCTTTTATACCGGGCGGCGCTATAGCGCTGAAGATGCCGAGCAACTCAGTAGCTTTTATGCGCGCCAAGATGACGATGCAGGCCAATTCAATCTGTTGCAGCCCTATCTGTATACGGGTTGGTTCAGCTATTATTTGGTTGTGCCTGTCAAACAAGCTGTGCAAAATGAACAGGAGCAGCAAGTCTTACGCATGGTGACTTGGTTGGAAGCACATAAAAAAATTGAGCCTTACGCTCAATCAGTTGGCCTAAGATTTTTACCTCATGTCATGCAAGAGTTTTTTAGCGCGGAAACGAATATTAATCGGTGGCGGCAAATTTGGCGCTTTGACATTTACCGCATTAATAAAAGCATGTGGCGTGAACTGGTCATAGCCCATGCGCGCTACCGCCCTCAATCATCTGTCTCACAGGTAAGCACATGAAACTGTACTTTGCTCATTTTGATAGCTTATTTGAGCATTTCTTGTGGCGGTTGAATATGGCTTTACTCCCCTTGAAGCGCTTAGGCGGTGATAGGGAGTTCAGCCAAGCAGAAACAGAAGGACAGGAAGAATTGCCGCCCATGAGCGGCTGGAAATTAGCCTTGATCAGTATTGTGGTGATTACCTTGTCGTTCGCTTCTTTCTTCCTTTAATAAGGACGCTCTCCTTGCCAGTTTCCGGGTGGATTGTAGTTACATACCCAAATCTGCCCATTCTCAGGACAAAGCGATACAGCACATCCTACATCGGTCGTATTGCGCCAAACCATTTGTGTATAGTGACCACACTCTTCGCCAGGGCGACAATGATTGGCATTATAAGAATAAAATTGTTTCTCGCTTGCCCAGTCATAAGCGACATAGCTGGAGTTAATGCTTTGTGGCTCGGATACACGACCATCATTCCAATTCATAGAGCTAGCCCAAAATAAATTCTCACCGTAATTGGCCTGATTTTGCCGCTGCTCAAAACGGTGAATCATGCGGCAGCCTTCTTGGTTCGCCAAGTGATCGGCCCAGTCCTGAGCATATTGCGCTAACTTATTTGACCAACGTAAAGCAGGTAAACCTACATCTGCCCTGACTACATTATGAGCGTATAACATCTCTGTGGCATCCATACCCACAAAGCCCTCACTAACACCAGTACTTTCCGTATAGCTTGGCGGTACTGTTGTTGTACAGGATACACTGCCCAAGGCTATTAATAGCCCCAATAGATATTTGGAAGATAGCTTTAATGGCTTAGTTAACATAAATAAGGATTGCTCCGTCGTTCGATACCAATGGATGTATTCGGCCCATGCCCAGGAACAACCGTGACATTATCCCCTAAAGGCCAAAGTTTTTGTTTAATGGATGCAATCAGCTCAGCATGATTACCGCCCGGAAAATCTGTGCGGCCAATCGAACCAGAAAACAGCACATCACCCGCAAATAAAATACCCGCCTTGCGATTAAATAACACAATATGCCCTGGTGTATGTCCGGGCGTGTGAATAACCTCGAATTGTTCTTTACCCAAGATCAACACCTCACCTTCTACCAACCACTGATTTGGCAAAAAAGCATCATGATGAGAGAAGCCAAATTGACGTGCTTGCTGTGGCAAGCCTTCCAACCAAAACAAATCGCCTTGCTGTGGACCAATAATCTCAACAGCATAGTGTTTGGATAGAGCAAGTGCCCCTCCAACATGATCAAGATGACCATGCGTCAACCAAATCGCTTGTACAGATAATTTATTATGTCTGACGGCGGCGACAATACGTTCAATATCGCCACCCGGATCGATAATAGCGCAGTGTTGGGTTTGCCCACACCACACAATGCTGCAATTCTGCTGAAAAGCAGTCACTGGAATAATGAGATAATTCATAGATGCTTCCTTACTGGACATGTGTACCGGTACGGGGAGTCTGCCTAATCTTTGTACTAGCCTCCTTGATTACCGATATATCAGGTATAAACTTAAAGTTCGCAGTGTTCTGTGGGTATATTGCTAGGCCACTGATCACGCAGACAATGACTCGGTACAGCGAAGTTAATCTTTGCGTGGCAGGTTAAATCCAAGCCACTTATAATAGCAATACATTTGTTTTGGGATATGTGATTACTTGAATACATCAAGCCAAAATCCACGCAATTATCTTATCCTTGCCAAATCACCCAGCTTCGTTAACACTCTATTAAGTATTTTAATAAGGAGTGTCTTTATGCTCGGTTTATCTCCACGCAATGGCTGGTGTTGGCTTAGGTATTTTGTTAGGCATCTTGCTTTACTTTTTTTACTTGTCATGCCGTTTCATGCACAGGCAGAACTGGAAGATATTACCAACATACTCACCGGCCAAGGTGGAGGAACTAACACACAGGATGAAGCAGTTGTTACTGATCGCGTTATTGCCACAGATTCCAATGCCATTGACGATAAAAAAATACGTAATCGTTTAAGGAAAATTTATTCCGAACTCGACACTATGCAGCAAGTACGCATTGTCGATGTTAGTAGTGGCGTAGTGACCCTAGAAGGCCAGGTTGAATCAGCAGCCGTGCAAAATCGAGCAGTCCAATTCGCCCGTCAAGTTGAAGGTGTGGTTGAAGTAGAAAATAATCTAAGTATCGATCGTACCATTAGCAGTCGTCTGGAAAAAACCCAACAAAAAATACTAACCCTAAGTCGTGACTTTATTGCCAATTTACCCGTTTTGCTCCTAGCTTTACTCATGATTGCCATTTGTTGGGTATTAGGCTCGTGGATCTCCGGTTGGAAAAAGCTATTCCTCAAACTGACGCCCAATCCCTTTATTGCCAATTTATTCGGTCAGATTACTCGCTTATGCTTTATCTTTCTTGGCATTATTGTGGCATTGGTTTTGCTGGATGCTACCTCACTGATTAGCACTGTTCTGGGCGCGGCTGGTATTCTCGGTTTAGCGATCAGCTTTGCCATTCGTGACACTGTGGAAAACTACATTGCCAGTATTTTGCTTAGCCTTCGCCACCCCTTTGAGCTTAATGATTTAGTATTGATTGGAGGGTATCAAGGAAGGGTTGCCCGACTTACCTCAAGAGCGACGGTGCTGATTTCCATTGATGGCAACCAAATTCGTATTCCAAATGCTATGGTATTCAAAGCGGTAATTACTAACTATACACGCAATCCGCAACGGCGCTTTGACTTTTCCATCGGCGTAGATACAGAGATTGATTTACTGGAAGTGCAAAATATTGCCTTGAATGTGCTTGATCATCAGCCCGGGATACTGGCAGATCCCAAACCCTCCATTTTGATTGATCAGCTAGGTGACTTTAATGTAACACTGACCCTGTATGCTTGGGTTGATCAAAGCAAACACGACTGGGGTAAAGTACGTAGCGAAGCCATCCGTAAGATTAAGGAAGCCTTTGATATTCAAGGTATTATTATACCAACGCCAATTTATAAAGTACGTATAGACAATCCAACAGATACTCAGCGCACTATTGCAGAAACGGATGCTTGGATTCCATCAACACCACAGTCAGCCAAACCCCAAACACTACCTAAGCAAAGAAATGCTGATATTAGTGTGGATACTTCATTGGAAAAACAAGTCGCTGAAGAGCAACACAGTGAAGATTCTGGCAATAACTTATTAAATACCCATGCGCCAAAAGAGTGAGATTGAGAGAACATAATTACTCGCCCAAGGCGGGAGGTCATTAGAAGTCATGCGTCACTGGCAAGCTGCTCTTGGGGTTACACCTAGGTTAAATTTAGTTTGATACTTTATTGGATCTATTTTTTCCTTTTATGCTGAAAAAAGAGATTTAACGAATAATGAATGTTTATTCCTGAGTCTGTGTCTATCAAAATCATCCATAAATGGGGAAATCATGGATCTGGTTCAACTTACTGCAACGATTTTGCAAAAACTACCGCTTTCTAGCCTGCCAACAGTGGAAGATGCCGCGCTTATTCAGCGTAATCGAGCCTTTTTTGAGCAGCACGAAGCGGCGTTGATTAAGGGTTTTTATGATGAAGTGTTTGGGGATACACATCTTAAACATTACTTAGATTCAGCACAGCGTAGTCAGCGGGAGGAGACTTTGCGACAGTGGTATCGAGTAACTACCCATGGTAGTTTTGATGAGGCTTATTGGCAGTGGCAGGTGTTTGTAGGCATTGTGCATGTCAAACATGGCATTTCTAATTCATCTATGATGGGTATGTGGAGGTGGATGATTAGTTTTTTGCAAGAGCGTTTGTTTTTGTCGTTGCCACACGAAGAAGCTCAAGCTGTTTTAACGGTTTTACAAAAACTACAGGTAAGCGTTTCTAGTTTGATTGTAGAAAGCTATCTTTTGACTGAGCGTGAAGCCATTAAGCGTGTATCGGGTCTGAAAGATAAGATTTTGGATCGTTTCATTCATATTGAAATTGACGCATTATTGGTACAAGGGCGTCGTTGTTTGACGAATTCAGTGATTACTTCGGAAGTAGCCTGATAGTATTTCGGTTGGTATTTTGGCAGTTATATTTTTATCAGCTTGAGCGTAAAACCCCGCATCTTCAGGGCGGGGATGATGCTTTAAATTTTCCTGCCTATCTACTGTTGCAAAATGGATAGCACAGCGAGCTTGTGCTAACTTAGCACGTTTCAGACAGCCGACGAATAGCAGGAGTACACGTCTGTGAATTTCAGCGACTACAATCGGTCTGCCATGCTAAAACATGATCCTCAGTTTCAGGCCGAATTTGACCGCGATCTGCAATATTATGTCGGTTGTCCTAAGCTGGGTGGGGCAAAGATTTATTTCAAGCGCGAAGATTTGAATCATACTGGCGCGCATAAGATTAATACGGTTGGTAGCGCGGTTATCAAGCAGATTGAAGCTTACCTAGATAATCAGTCTGCTATCCCGTAGGCGGTTGCTGATTTATTAAGCTCCATGCGTCAGGCAATGGATAAAACCGTTTGTCATGCGTGAAGTCATTTGAGCCGAGCTGTTTATAACAACGATCTTTAAGATCTCGAACTTAAACGGTCAAGGATCTATTGGGTTTATTGAATGGATAATAGCAGTCAATGAGTTGGTTTGAAAAACTGTTGCCCTCGCGTATTCGTACCGAGCAGACAACTGAAAAAAAGAAATCCATACCGGAAGGTTTGTGGTATCAGTGTCCTGAGTGCCAGTCTGTTTTATATCGGGCTGAGCTGGAACGCAATAATGACGTATGTCCTAAATGTGAATATCACATGCGTATTTATGGACGTAAGCGTCTGGATGTTTTTTTGGACAAGGCAGGACGTGAGGAAATTGGGGCAGAAGTCACGCCGGTTGATGCGCTGAAATTCCGCGATACCAAAAAGTATAAAGACCGTTTGGCAGCAGCCCAAAAAGAAACGGAAGAAAAGGATGCGCTGATCGTGATGAAAGGCACAGTGCTCAGTATTCCACTGGTTGCTGCGGCGTTTGACTTTCGTTTTATGGGTGGCTCGATGGGCTCTGTAGTAGGGGAACGCTTTGTACGGGGCGCGCAAATCGCACTTCAGGAACGTTTGCCTTATATTTGTTTTGCAGCAAGTGGCGGGGCGCGTATGCAGGAGGCTTTGTTCTCTCTGATGCAGATGGCTAAAACCAGCGCAATATTGACCAAATTGGCTGAAAAAAACCTCCCTTTTATTTCAGTATTAACCGATCCTACAATGGGTGGCGTGTCTGCCAGTTTTGCTATGCTTGGTGATATAAATATTGCAGAACCCAAAGCTTTGGTGGGTTTTGCGGGGCCTCGGGTGATCGAACAAACGGTGCGTGAAACTTTGCCGGAGGGTTTTCAACGCAGTGAATTTTTGCTGGAAAAGGGGGCAATTGACATGATTGTTCATCGCAATAGCATGCGTGAAACGGTGGCGCGTTTATTGGCTATATTGACCCATCGCCCCATGCCAACTTTGTCCGAAGCGAATGTCGCTTGAGCATTGAGCGTAGGTAAACATAGATTCAGCTCATGAGAAAATGCGCTAGCTTGCAAGATTGGTTGGAGTGGCAGGAGTCGCTGCATAATACGGCTATTGATTTGGGTTTGGAGCGTATTCGTGCGGTGGCTGAGCGGCTTGGTATTTTATCGTTCTCAATGCCTGTAATGACAGTTGCGGGTACAAATGGCAAAGGGTCTACAGTTACGCTGCTTAGCAGTATGTTGCGTGCAGCCAACTACACCGTAGGCACTTACACCTCGCCGCATATTTTACGTTATAACGAGCGCGTTGCGGTTAATGCTCTGCCGGTGAGTGATGAGCAGTTGGTCAGGGCATTTGAGGCGATTGAAGCTGTGCGCGGTAATACTTCGCTGACTTACTTTGAATTTGGCACACTGGCAGCTATGTGGATTTTTCTACAAGCTAAGGTCGATGTCATTGTGCTTGAAGTGGGTTTGGGTGGCCGCTTGGACGCAACCAATCTATGGGATGCTGATGTGGCCGCAGTAAGCAGTGTTGATTTGGATCATGTAGATTGGTTGGGTAATAGCCGTGAGCAAATTGCTTATGAAAAAGCCAGTATTGCTCGTGCTGGTAAAGTATTGGTTTCTGGTGATCCTGAACCTCCTGCTAGTATCTTAACGACTGCTCAGTCTATAGGTGCTGAAGTTTTGCAATATGCTGTTGATTTTCAGGCAAGTCTGCATGGGGCGTATTTTGATGTGCAAGTCGCTGCAAGTTCACAAGCAGCGGCCAAGCAGTGGCAAAATTTACCGTTGCCCACGTTACGTGGTGATATGCAGTGGCGTAATGCTGCGGTTGCGGTGGTGATGCTGCACCAATTACAGGCTGTTTTGCCGCAAGTTGATCAGCAAGCGATAGCGCAAGGGCTAAGTGAAGCCGTTTTGCCGGGTCGTTTACAAAAAGTGCAATCCCGGCCTGATGTGTGGCTGGATGTGGCACATAACCCTCAGGCTGCTAGGATTTTAGGGGATTGGCTGGCAAGTAATCCAGTTCAAGGGAAAACTTGGGCTATTTTTTCTATACTGGTGGATAAAGATTTGCTAGGTGTGGTCAAACCGCTAAAAAGTCAGGTCGCGGGCTGGTTGATTTTTCCTCTGGATTCACCCCGAGCTTGCCCTGTAGAGCGGGTTCAAGCTGTACTACAAGCAGAAGATTGTACCGTAGATAGTGTGCATGCGAATGCAGTGCAAGCTTGGCAGGCTGTGCAGGCTCGTTTGCAGCCTGATGATAGAGTAGTTATTTTTGGTTCATTTCTGGTAGTATCCAGCCTATTAGCTGATTTTTTTGCTATAAATTAATGGGTATTAATGGCAACCTGCGTATTAACCAAGTGTTTTACATGAAGGAGTATTCAAACAATGGATAATAATAAGTCGACAACCAAGCGCATGATTGGTGCAGTGGTGTTGGTTTTAATAGCGGCTCTATTATTGGCGTGGTTGTTAAAAGGTAAGAACCGCTCTGAAATGCAGCGTGAGATGGTCACAGAGCAAACAACACAAGGCGCGACGCCTATTATTGGTTTTCCTCCTTTAGAAACGGGCGAAAACATGCAAACGGAAGAGTTAGCGATTGGTTTGGATGCGACTAACGCAGGCGATGCTACCCAACAGCAAAATGGTGAAGGTGCTGGTGGTGTGGGGGCAGCCGTCTCTGGCGCGGTGAGTAGTGCTGTGGATGCTGGTAAGGAAGCCGTGCAGGATTTGGGTGCTAAAATGGATGCGAATAGTATCAGTGGTTTTGAGATCCGTGACCCTAAGGCTGATGAAGTACGTCAGGTCGTAGTGCGTGGTCAGGTAGAGCCGGGTGTTGGCAGTATGGGAGCAGAAACGACTGCCGCAGCCAATGCTCAGGCCGGTGATACTGCTAGCACGCAGCCAGCGCAAAATAATCAGGCGGGTAATACCGCAGCAGCTCAAACAGGACAAAACAGTGCTCAAGCAGGGGCGACCTTTGCTGCTACAACGGCGGCTAATAATGATCGTGCTGTAGCTTCCCGCAATGATGAGGTTCAGCCGGCACGAACCCGAACCGTACCCCGCCCACGTTTGGTGAATGAGCGTCCTGTGCCACCCCCTAGCAGTCAGGCGCGTCGTGGTGCTAGACCTAGACCAGTCGCTACTCATGCGGCTCGTCCTGCCACTAAAACAAAAACAGCGTCATCTAGAAAACGTACCGCATCAGCACCAGTCAGTTCGTCGACTGGTGGTTCTGGCTATGTCATTCAGTTAGTTGCTACTTCTAGCCGCAGTCGTGCGGAAGGTGTGCGTCGTTCTTTGGCAGTGGAAGGCTATCCTGTTTTTGTCGCTCAAGCTCAAATCGATGGTAAAAGGATTTATCGAGTGCGTGTGGGAAGCTACCCGAGTCGTAGTGATGCAAACTCTGTGCAACGGCGCATGAAGTCGCGCTATCAACAAAATCAGTATGTGCAAAGCAGTTTTGTGACTAAGAATTAATGAAACTGACTGCTGGATTGCTGGACTGGGGGATTATTATCTTATTGATAGTATCCCTGCTGGTTGGTTTGTTGCGTGGGTTTGTCAGGGAATCCATTTCCTTGGTGACGTGGATAGCGGCGGTGTTTTTTGCCATTGCTTACTTTCCTAAACTGGCTGAGCATTTGCCTTTTACCCTGAATAGTGAGGTGGCACATTTAGGTATAGCTTTCGCAATTATTTTTATGGGTGTTTTGGTGGTAGGCGCAATTATTAATTATTTAATGGTGAGTGTCACTGCCTCTATTGGCTTGAAGCCAGTTGACCATATATTCGGGGCAATCTTCGGTATTTTTCGAGTTGCCCTAATAGTGGGTTTGCTGATCATACTGGTTGAGTTAACCACTTGGCAGGAGCAGGCTTGGTGGAAAGACTCGCGGGTTATTCCTTGGTTTGACGGTGTGTCTGATTGGGTTATGTCAATCATGCCTCAGCAAGCGGTAGATTATTTGGAAAATGGTGAATTGATTCCTCCAGAACAACAAGGCAATGTGCAACGCAATGATTAGTGTTGAGCAAAAATCGTAATTTGAAAAGCCATGCCATTACGCATGGCTTTTATATTTCATCACGGTAAACTATCATTTTAATTGCTGATTGGGTTAAGCCATGTGTGGAATTATTGGGATCGTCGGTAAGGAGTCAGTCAATCAGGCGCTTTACGATGGTCTTACCATCCTGCAACATCGTGGGCAGGACGCGGCAGGTATTGTAACTAGTGACGGACGCAAGTTGTATTTACGCCGCGCTAATGGTTTAGTTAAAGAAGTTTTTCTTGAGAAGCACATGCAAAGCCTTAAGGGAAATATGGGCATAGGTCATGTGCGCTATCCTACAGCAGGTTCTTCCTCTTCGGCAGAAGCTCAACCTTTTTATGTTAATAGTCCTTATGGTATTTCTTTAGGCCATAATGGTAATCTGACGAATGCGGCTGAACTACGCAAAGAGTTATATATACAAGATCGGCGGCATATCAATACTAATTCTGATTCGGAGATTCTGTTAAATATTTTTGCACAGGAGTTATTGCGACAGGATGCCTACCATGTGACGGCTGACGATATTTTTGCAGCAGTAGCCGGAGTGCATCGCCGTTGTACAGGGGCTTATGCGGTCATTGCTATGATTACGCGGGATGGTTTGGTAGGTTTTCGTGATCCTAATGGCATTCGGCCCTTGGTGTATGGTGTACGTGATTCAGCTAATGGCAAAGAGTATATGGTAGCCTCAGAAAGTGTTGCATTAGATGTTCAAGGCTATCGTTTAGTACGTGATATTGAACCAGGTGAGGCTATTTTTATTACCTTTGATGGCAAAGTTTTCACTCGACAGTGCAGTGATAAGCCACGCTATAACACCTGTATTTTCGAGTATGTGTATTTTGCACGGCCTGATTCCATGATTGATAATGTTTTTGTTCAAAAAGCACGTATGCGCATGGGGCGTATGTTAGCTGAACGAATACAGCGTGAATGGCCGGAGCATGATATTGATGTGGTTATGCCGATTCCTGATACCAGTCGTACTTCTGCTTTGGAACTTGCCTATACGCTTGATGTCCCGTATCGGGAAGGTTTTATGAAGAATCGCTATATTGGGCGAACCTTTATTATGCCTGGGCAAAAACAACGTAAAAAATCGGTTAGGCAAAAATTGAATCCATTGCCTATCGAGTTTCGTGATAAGAATGTTTTATTGGTGGATGACTCGATTGTGCGGGGGACTACCTCAGAAGAAATTGTACAAATGGCACGTGATGCAGGTGCACGACGGGTTTATTTCGCTTCGGCCTCGCCGCCTATTCGTTATCCAAATATCTACGGTATTGATATGCCAGCGGCCAGTGAGCTAATTGCTCACAGCCGTACTGAAAAAGAAGTTGCCAACGCTATTGGCGTAGATCGGCTATTTTATCTACAATTGGACGATTTGATCGCAGCCGTGCAAAAAGGCAACCCTCGCTTGAAGCAATTTGATTGTTCCGTTTTTACGGGGGAATATGTAACAGGCGAGGATCAACAATATTTTATAGAACTTGAGGCGCAACGTAATGATATACAAAAAGAAGAGAGTGAGCGCAAAGCGGCTGCTATTGATTTGCGGGATAGCGATTAGTGGCGTGTTAATGAGTGCTGGCGTGGGTGCGACAGGTGATTATGTCGAATCACTTGTGCTGCCAGAACGTTCAGCGACGGCGATTGATCCTGCTTTTGCACCGATGCTACAGGATTTGCGCCAGCGTTTTCCCGCTTATTCGACTGAAAAACTTATCTTGATTGATGCTACCCGTCAGGAATTAATATTGATTGAGCAAGGTCAGGCGACTAGACGTTGGCTTATTTCTACGGCGGAAGCGGGTATTGGTAGCAAGAAAGGCAGTAATAAAACCCCATTAGGTGTTCATCGTATTGCTAAAACGTATGGTGATGGCGCGCCTTTAGGAACGATCTTTAAAGCACGTCAGAATACTGGGCGGCGGGCAAAAATTCTTACACAACCCGGACAGCGTAGTCGGGCAGATAATGTGACAACCCGTATTTTGTGGCTAGATGGTTTAGAACCAAGTCTGAACAAGGGCGGTAATGTCGATTCTTTTGAGCGCTATATTTATATTCACGGCACTGATGAAGAAGGGCGTTTGGGTGCTCCTGCTTCGCATGGCTGTATTCGCATGAGTAACCAAGCAGTGATTGAGCTATTCGAGCGTGTAGGGGTGGATACTCTAGTTGTTATTGCGCAACACAAATCTTAAAAACTGAGTGTGCGCTCAATAAAAAAGGATGCCTTTATAGACATCCTTTTATGTTGCCTTTGCGGCTATATTTTGCTTAGAAATCGTATTTCAAAGCAGCTTTTAAAGTTGTTGCTTCAGTACCCGCATCGTCATCAGTTCGTTGAGCTTCAAACCAAGCCGATGTTTGCTTGCCGATTTTGTAAGTATAGCCCAAGGTAACACCTTTTGGCTTTGTGCCAGCGTCTAGATCCGCTTGACCTATAGCAACATAACCATCGCCGATACCTAAGTGAG
Organism: Pseudomonadota bacterium; assembly: GCA_002747435.1. Lineage (GTDB taxonomy): Bacteria > Pseudomonadota > Gammaproteobacteria > Thiotrichales > Thiotrichaceae > Thiolinea. The sequence goes on along the minus strand of PDPH01000053.1, from coordinate 9,601 downwards.
CATCAATCGATGTGCCGACTTTGTCCCAGTCGGTATAAGCAAGGCCATAAGTAAATGCACCTACTTCACCGCCGGCAGAAACACCATAAACAGGGTCGCCATCATAAGATTTACCACCACGGTAATCTGTATCTTGAGCGCCAATACCTAATTTAACCGGACCTACTTTAAAGGTAGCGCCAACTTCGTAGCCATCCTCATATTCGTCATCCCCCATATAACTGGTAACCCCTAAGCCGACAGGACCAAGATTTGTGTCATAGGTGAGAGCCTCACCTGAACGGCCTGTGTAAGTACCTAAAGTATCTGCACCATACATACTACCGTCCCATGCTTGGTCAGCCGGGGCAATAACAGTGTTATAAAAAGTGTGAGTATCTTGGCCTAAACGAATACGACCAAAATCACCCTTCAAGCCTACATAAGCTTTACGTGTACTGAGCGCACCATTTTCATTATCTGCTGGATCAGTATCTACACCAAACTCATAATGACCAAAAGCAGTTATACCATTACTAAGGTCGGTTTCACCTTTGAAACCCATGCGCGAACCCCAGTTTTTCAACTTAGTTGAGTCAGTGCTAACACCATTTTTTTCCACATCCTCATACCCAATACCTAAACGAACACTTCCATAGAAAGAAGTTTTAGTGTCAGCTTGAGCAGCAAAAGAAGCAGTTGTAAGAGAAGCCATCGCAATGGCTATTGTCAAGTTTTTCAGTTTCATATGTAATTTCCCATTCCACCGTTGCATAAACGCAGCGAACTGTATTATAAAGCCAACACTACCCAGACACAATTGTTATGCGGGTAGTTTTTTCATTTGACTTGCTTGCTGCATAATTCGCTGGATTCTAGCAAAAATGCAGCACTTTTGCTTCAGACAGCTTAAGTCCCCGCCTAAATACTCTTTTCACAGTATGTATCTTACCATTATGTGGCAAAAACGTCAGTGTTGAAAAGTTATTTGCACGGTAAAATGGACACTGACAAGATTCAAGTAATTTTTGCGATTTAGCTTATTGATAGTGCAGATTGGCCGCTTATCTGGCGCACATAGTGATAGTCAGTCGCTTTTAATAAGATAAATATATTTTTATATAATTTATTTTAATATGTCATTGGTGAGATTTTGTACTTTAGGATTATTGCTGGCATCCCTGTCTGCGCAAGCTGAAGTCTATCGCTGGATCAATGCGAGTGGCGGTGTTGTTTTTGGTGATCATCCTCCTGATTCAGCAAGCGTGATGAGTGTTGATCTGCCTTTGCTGACAGTCGCTGATAGTTTTACCACATCAACCCCGCACTCACCGCAAGTACCTATTATGTCTGCACCAGCGCTGCCTTCTGACAGGATGGATCAGACGGTCAGTGAGGAGACGGATCAAGCTTATCACTATTTTAGTGTGCTTTCTCCAGCAGCCAATGCGAATATTCGCGCTAATAATGGGCTTGTTGAGGTTGAGTTGGCTATTAATCCATCCTTAAAAAAGGGGCATGGATTGGTTTTATACTTAGATGGTAAGCAAGTAGCTAAAAGCGCATCGACAGCGATTAGCCTGAGCAATGTGGCAAAAGGCCAACATAGTTTGTTTGTTGTATTACATGATGAACGCAATCGTATGTTAAGCAATACAGAAGCAGTCAGTTTTACAGTGTCGTCAGCTTCAGCCCGCTAAGTGTTAATTTAGTAGTGTCTATTTCCAAAGATCGCTGTGCCTATGCGTACTATTGTTGCACCTTCAGCAATAGCAGCTTCCATATCATCTGTCATGCCCATCGATAAAGTATCGAGTTGTAAGCCCTGTTGATTTAATTTTTCCAATAACTGGCGTAGTTGAGCAAAACAAGCTCGCTGTTTTGTAAAATCAGTTTCTGGTGCAGGGATGGCCATTAGCCCCCTTAACCGTATGCCAGCTAATTGGATGACTTGATGTGCTAAGTCTTCCGCTTCAGCCAAAGGAATGCCTGATTTGCTAGCTTCATGACTAATATTGATTTGTAAGCAGATATTAATATCAGAGGTATTTGCTGGCTTTTGCTCACCCAGCCGCCGTGCGATCTTTAGTCTGTCAACAGAGTGTACCCATGAGGCCGTGTTAGCAATCAAGCGCGTTTTATTGGATTGAATCGGTCCAATGAAATGCCATTCAGCCGAGTGTTGTTGAAGCTGTGTAGCTTTATCATCCATTTCCTGAGCATAATTTTCACCAAAAGCCATTTGCCCACAGGCAATAGCTTGTTGGATGGCACTGACAGGATGATGCTTGCTGACGGCCAGTAGTTTGACGCTGCCAAGTGTGCGTTGATAGCGTAATTCTGCTGCACGAATACGTTCGCCGATTGTCTGAAGCTTGTCTTTGATAGTCATGTTTTGTGTTAGTTTTTCTGCAATCCGGTAACAATCAATAAAAATAAAACCATGGATATTACTCAATTACTGGCGTTTGGTGTAAAAAATAACGCTTCCGACCTGCATCTTTCAGCGGGTTTGCCACCCATGATCCGTGTGGATGGCGAAATGCGGCGTATTAATTTACCTGTATTAGATCACAAGCAGGTGCATAGCATGGTGTATGACATCATGAATGACAACCAGCGTAAATCTTATGAGGAAAATTGGGAGTCTGACTTCTCCTTTGAAATTCCTGGTGTGGCTCGCTTCCGTGTTAATGCCTTTAATCAAGGTAGGGGAGCAGGTGCTGTTTTTCGTACCATCCCTAGCAAGGTTTTAAGTTTAGATCAGTTGAATGCGCCGAATAGCTTCCGCAAAATCTCAGACAATCCGCGCGGTTTAGTGTTGGTAACGGGGCCTACTGGCTCAGGTAAGTCAACCACCCTAGCGGCCATGATTGATTATAAAAATGATAGTGATTATGGACATATTCTGACGATTGAAGATCCAATTGAATTTGTGCATGAAAGCAAAAAATGCTTGATTAACCAGCGCGAAGTACACCGCGATACCAAAAACTTTGAGGCTGCTTTGCGTTCGGCCTTGCGTGAAGACCCTGACACCATACTCGTTGGGGAAATGCGTGATTTGGAAACGATTCGTTTGGCCTTGACTGCCGCAGAAACCGGCCACTTAGTCTTTGGTACTTTGCATACGACCAGCGCACCTAAAACGATAGACCGTATTGTTGACGTGTTTCCTGCCGCCGAAAAGGAAATGGTACGTTCCATGTTATCCGAATCTTTGCAGGCAGTTATTTCGCAAACCTTATTGCGCAAAAAAGGGGGGGGACGTGTAGCTGCCCATGAAATTTTGATTGGCACTCGTGCTGTGCGTAACTTGATTCGTGAAAATAAATTGGCACAGATGCGTTCCGCCATGCAAACCGGCCAAGCTGATGGCATGCAAACCTTGGATCAGTCCCTACAATCGCTAGTGATCAAGGGGCTTGTTGATAAAGAAACTGCTAGGCGCAAAGCGGATAATCCAGCGTCTATTACTTAGATTAATTAGGGGGAGCGGGAGCTATGGATCGAGAAAATGCGATAGGCTATGTGCAAAAATTGCTACGTAGCATGCTGGATCGTGGTAGTTCGGATTTATTCATTACTGCTGATGCAGCGCCTTCAGTGAAAGTGAATGGTGAAATGGTGCCATTGACTCAAAATGTACTGAATGAGATGACGGCGCGTATGTTGGTGCGCTCAATTATGAATGACTTTCAGTTGCACCAGTTCGAAGCAGAGAAGGAGTGTAACTTTTCCATTAGTCTGCCAGGTACAGCGCGTTTTCGTGTGAATGCCTTTACCCAGCGTGGTTGCTCGGGCATGGTGTTAAGACATATTCCGACAGAAATTCCCTCGATTGACAGTTTGTCTTTACCGCCTGTTTTGCGCGATTTGTCGCTGACCAAGCGTGGTTTGATTATTTTTGTAGGTTCTACCGGCTCGGGTAAATCAACCTCGTTGGCAGCCATGTTGGATTTTCGCAATGCTAATACCAAAGGCCATATCGTGACGATTGAGGATCCGATTGAATTTATCCATCAACATAAAGGTTGCCTGATTACGCAGCGTGAGTTGGGAGTGGATACGGGTAGTTATGAAATGGCTTTGAAAAATACCTTGCGGCAAGCACCAGATGTCATTTTGCTGGGAGAAATTCGTGATCGTCATACGATGGAGTATGCGATTGCTTACGCCGAAACAGGGCATTTGTGTTTAACCACCTTACATGCCAATAGTGCTAACCAAGCCATTGACCGTATTATCAACTTTTTTCCAGAAGAACGCCGCGCGCAGCTATTGATGGATTTGTCGCTTAATTTAAAAGCGGTGGTGTCACAGCGCTTAGTGCGTCAAACGGATGGTAAAGGCCGTGTGCCTGCGGTTGAAATTATTATTAATACGCCCATGATGGCTGACTTGATTTTACGTGGTGATGTACCTGGCATGAAAGAACTCACCGCTAGGTCGCGCGAAGTGGGCATGTGTACCTTCGATCAAGCACTGTTTGACTTGATTGAAAGCAAGCAGATTACGGTTAATGAAGGGCTACGGAATGCTGACTCGATTACTGACTTGCGTTTGCGTTTGAAATTGGAAAGCCGATTCTCTAAAGAAAATGACTTCTTTAGAGGCACTGACAAACTTGAATTTGAGCCATTGGAGCGCAAGTAAATTATGATGAAAAGCATGATTGATGAGGACATGCGCCTTTCTCCATTATTGCACATGATGGTTAAGCAAAATGCCTCTGATATTTATTTAACAACCGGAGCGCATGCCGCTATTAAGGTACGTGGCTTATTGCGCAGGGTTAGTAAAGATCCCATGAAGCCTGGCAATATTCGGCAGTTAGCTGAGGAGGTGTTGGCGAAAAATGAAATGGATCAGTTTTTAAGTGCAAAAGAGTTAAATAAAGGCTTGGCTTTAAAAGGGATCGGTCGTTTCCGTATGAATCTTTACTTTCAGCGGGGCGAAGTTTCGATGGTTATTCGCCACATTAAAAGCCAAATATCAACGCCTGATGAGCTCGGTTTGCCTGAAGTATTAAAAAAATTGACCATGCGCAGAGAGGGATTGATCTTGTTTGTAGGCTCGACTGGCTCGGGTAAATCCAGTTCTATGGCCTCACTCATTCAGTACCGTAATGAGCGACACTGCGGTCATATTTTGACTATTGAAGATCCGATTGAATACACTTTCCGCCATAATCAATCCATTGTGGGGCAGCGCGAGGTAGGTTTTGATACCTTGAGCTATGCTAATGCGATGCGTGAAGCTATGCGCGAAGCACCAGATGTTATTATGGTCGGAGAGGCGCGTGATGCAGAGACGATGGAGGCTGTATTAGGCTTTGCGGATACGGGGCATCTGGTTTTGTCTACTTTGCATGCTATCAATGTAGTGCAAGCGCTGGAGCGGATTTTGTACTTGTTTAATAGCGAAGATAAAAACCGTATTTTAATGGATTTATCCTTAAACTTGCGTGCGATTGTGGCTCAGCGTCTGATTCCGTCGCTCAACGGTGAAAATTTGTACTTAGCCTCTGAAGTGCTAGTTAACACACCTTTTGCTGCGGAATTAATCCGTAAAGGGCAGTTTAATGATTTGCCTGAAGTCATAGAGAAAGGTAGTTCGGATGGTATGACTAGTTTTGATCAGTCTTTATTCAAGCTGTACCAGGATAAGAAAATCAGTAAGGAACATGCCTTGGAGTATTCTAGTTCGCGTAATAACTTAGAGTGGCAGATTAACTTTGGCGCGGGTAATTATTCTGCATTGGCGAGTAAGCATACTGAACAAACGGTATATGAAAAAGTGATTGCCTCTACTAAAGAGAAACAGGACAGTTTGGAAGCTCTACTGTAGCTGTTCTAACCCCTTCCGGTTTGCCGTTTGGTTACTAAGGACGCAAGCACTACACCTACGGCAACCAATAAAATTAAAATGGTCGACAGTGCATTGATTTCAGGACTGACCCCTAAGCGTACTTGGCTATAAATCTTCATGGGCAAGGTCGTTGAGCCAGGGCCAGAGGTAAAGGATGCTATGACTAAATCGTCCAGTGATAAGGTAAAGGCGAGTAACCAACCGGCAATAATAGCGGGCAGTATAATCGGCAGGGTTACTTGGAAAAAAGTAGCCATTTTGCTAGCGCCTAGGTCTAAGGCTGCCTCTTCTAAGGAAGCATCAAAGCTTATGAGACGCGAGGAGACAACCACAGCGACATAACACATGGCAAAGGTGGTATGTGCAATGGTAATCGTCCAGTAACCACGATCTAGGCCAATAGCCACAAACAGCAATAATAGTGACAGTCCTGTAATCACTTCAGGCATTACCAAAGGTGAATAAACCATTCCAGAAAACAAGATACGCCCCGGAAAGCGTCTTGCTCGTACTAAGACCATCGCTGCCAGAGTACCCAGAACGGCTGCTAATGTAGCGCTGGCGAGGGCGACTTTGAGTGTGACCCAGGCGGCCTTCATAAAGGCTTCATTATGAATGAGACTGACATACCATTGGGTTGAAAAGCCTCCCCAAACAGTGACCAGTTTAGAGGCATTGAAGCTGTAAATGACTAATAAAATAATCGGTAAGTATAAGAAGCTGAATGCCAAAGTCAGAGAAGTAGCATTAAACCAATTAAAACGTGTTACATTCATGCTTGCTTCTCCTGTTGTCGTTCTTGTTGACGCTGGAAGAGTACTGTCGGAATAACCAATAGCAATAATAGAACCACTGCTACGGCTGAGGCCACCGGCCAATCACGATTACCAAAGAATTCTGTCCATAAGGTTTTGCCGATCATCAGTGTATTCGAGCCACCCAGTAGGTCAGGTATCACAAACTCGCCCACCGCAGGAATGAAAACCAAGAAGCAACCGGCAACCACACCTGGTAGCGAGAGCGGAAAGGTAATTTGCCAAAAAGCAGTAATTGGATTAGCACCCAAATCCAGTGAAGCCTCCAGCAAGGAATGGTCGATTTTTTCCAGTGTGGCGTACAGCGGCAAGACTAAAAAGGGCAAGTAAGAATACACAATGCCAATATAAACTGCCGTATTAGTATTTAAGATGCTCAGAGGCTGATCAATAATACCTATGCCCATGAGTGCCATATTCAGTAAACCTTCCGGTTTGAGTATGCCTATCCAGGCGTAAACACGGATTAAAAAACTGGTCCAAAAGGGCAAAATAACCAGCATTAACAGCAAGGTTCGCCAACGTTCAGGAGCTTTTGCCATACCGTAAGCCATTGGGTAGCCTACCAACAAGGTTAGAAAAGTAGAAATAAGGGCAATCTTTAAGCTGGATAGGTAAGACAGTAGGTAAAGATTATCTTCCAGTAGCCAAGTATAACTTTCGATGTCTAGCTCACTGAAGAAAGACTTAAGGCCAGCCCAGCCTTCTTGTAGTTCTAGGGTCGGAATATAAGGCGGAATCGCATTGGCTGTATCGGACAGTGAAATCTTGACGACAATCAAAAAGGGTAACAGGAAAAAAAACAGCAACCAAATGAAGGGTATGCTAATTAATATAATCCGTCCCCAATTTATTTCCCGTTTCATGGCACTTTCCTCAATCTTTCAAAGGAACAGCAGCGCGGTGCGTCCAAGATACCCATACCTTATCTTCCCAAGTAATATCACGATTGCGCACCCGCCGCCGATTGGCAACCTGTGCCTTTAATGTAGAGCCATCTTGTAAATGTACATGATAAATAGAATAGTGGCCGGTATAAGCAATATCCCAAACTTCACCCTGTACACGGTTCATTGAGGGATCGGGTGGTGTTTTGCTAACCTCCATTTTTTCTGGACGAATGGCTAGCCAAACAGTTTCACCCGTTTCCACTTCTTGAGTATCCGACTCTAGGTGAAGCTCTGTGCCAGTCTTACTTTGTAATACAGCATTGAGTCCATTGGTCGAAGTGACCTTGGCCTCAATAAAGTTAACATCGCCAATAAAATCGGCAACATAACGTGATTTAGGGGCTTCGTAAATATCTGTTGGTGTAGCCATTTGTCGAATCACACCCTTGTCCATGACTGCAATGCGACTGGAAACAGTCATAGCTTCTTCCTGATCATGTGTGACAATGACAAAGGTTAAGCCCAAAGTTTCCTGAAGCGTCATGAGTTCGAATTGTGTGCGTTCGCGTAACTTTTTATCTAATGCACCTAAAGGTTCGTCGAGTAGCAGTAGTTTAGGTTTTTTGGCGAGTGAGCGTGCTAAAGCGACCCGTTGGCGTTGCCCACCAGACAACTGATGAGGCTTGCGTTTTGCAAAAGGCTCTAATTGCACTAATTTGAGCATTTCATTGACTCGATCTGCAATTTCATCCTTGTTCTTGCCTTCTTGCTTGAGTCCAAAGCCGATATTTTTTTCCACGCTCATATGCGGAAACAGAGCATAAGACTGAAACATCATATTGACAGGGCGTTTATTAGGCGGGACATCGGTAATGTCTTTGCCACCGATAAAAATGCGGCCAGTGGTGGGTTGCTCGAAGCCTGCCAGCATGCGCAACATCGTTGTTTTACCGCAACCGGAAGGGCCGAGTAAGGCAAAAAATTCACGTTCGTAAATATTAAGATCTAGGTGATCCAATGCAGGGTAGTCGCCATACATTTTGGTAACACCTTCAAATCGTACCAAGGGTTGCTGGTTTTTATCCAGCCAGGGTGCAAATACCTTGCGTTCGGGTGTTGCCACTTCCGCCATATCTAACCCCTCCTCTCTTGAAGATAATCAGGAAAAGCGAGTCATTAAGACTCGCTGTGCGCTTATTCTGACTGGTGCAAAGCTTTATCTTTAAGCAAGTCGATAAAGCTTATATGGTTTATGGGGACTCGCAAAACTTAGCGACCACTCTTGATTTTTGTCCAGGTTCGATTTGCCCAACGTTGTTCTTTGGCATTCCACGTTTTTACGGTGAAAAGACGCTCTAGTGTTTCTTTATTTGGGAAAACGCTAGGATTTTCTAGAATATCTTTTTCAATAAATGCTTGAGATGCCTTATTACCATTAGCGTAAGAAACGTAGTTGGAAACCTTGGCGATTACTTCAGGCTGCATAATGTAGTTCATAAACTTATAGGCTTCCGCTTTGTTTTTAGCATCGGCAGGTATGGCCATTTGGTCAAACCACATTTGTGTACCTTCCTTCGGAATAGTGTATTTAACGACGACACCCTTATCAGCTTCTTTCGCACGATCACTGGCTTGGAGAATATCCCCAGACCAACCCAAGGCTAGACAAATGTCGCCATTGGCAAGTGCGGAGATATATTCAGAAGAATGGAACTTGCGAATATAGGGACGGATAGGTTCGATCGCGGCTTCCGCTTTTTTCAGCGTTTCTTTGGTAATCACATTAGGATCAAGCCCCAGATAGTTTAAGGCTGCGGGTATGACTTCAGTCGGAGCATCCAGCACATAAATACCGCACTCGGCCAATTTACTGGCATATTGAGGGTCAAAAATGAGTTTCCAAGTATCAAGAGGTGCATCAGGTATTAAAGCCTTTATTTTATCCTCGTTGTAGCCAAGCCCTGTCGTACCCCAGAGGTAGTTGATGGAATAAGCATTATCAGGATCATAAGAGACCGTACGTTCCTGAATGAGATCCCACATATT